>JBLHKL010000119.1:0-5727 GCA_047618295.1 Gammaproteobacteria bacterium
CATGCGGGCTGGATTGCCGCCGCTGGTGGTTTGGCAGCTGATGAAGATAACGATATTCCTATCTTGATTTTATTCCCTGAAGTCGAATTTAATCAGGATGCATTTATTAGTAAAGTTAAAGAGAAAGTTGAAGCTCATGGGTATTGCTCAATCGTTGTATCTGAGGGTGCACACTGGCCGGATGGTAAATTCCTGGCGGAACAAGGCACTCAGGATGCGTTTGGCCACGCTCAATTAGGCGGTGCCGCTCCAGTTGTTGCCAATATGATCAAAGATGCGTTAGGTTATAAATATCATTGGGCGGTTGCAGATTATCTTCAGCGTGCTGCACGGCATATCGCGTCGAAGACAGATGTTGAGCAAGCCTATGCATTAGGTAAGGCCGCTGTTGAGATGGCCATTGCCGGAGAGAACGCAGTCATGCCAACAGTGAAACGGATATCCGACGAACCTTATGTTTGGGAAATTGGTAAAGCAAGATTGGAAGATGTCGCAAATGTAGAAAAGATGATGCCGAAAGAATTTATTACAGAAGATGGGTTTGGTATTACCGAGGCATGCCGCCGTTATTTAAGCCCCTTAATTGAAGGTGAAGATTACCCTCCTTATGAAAAAGGGTTGCCGAAATATGTGACGCTTAAAAATAATGCAGTAGAAAAAATATTAGATACAGAATTTTCACTCTGATTTATTAAGCAAATCTATCGTGCCGATCAAACTTTATTATGCCCATGACCCAATGTGTAGTTGGTGTTGGGCGTTCAGGCCGTCATTGCTTTTTTTATTGGGAGGCCTGCCAAAAGAAATAGTAGTCGTTCGTTTGTTGGGCGGTTTAGCGCCAGATAGTGAAGAACCCATGCCAGATGAAACACAACTGCTTGTTCAGGGGCACTGGCAAACTATCGAGCAGCAAGTCCCTGCCACAAAATTCAATTATGACTTTTGGACTAAATGTGCTCCTCGTCGAAGCACATATCTTTCCTGCCGTGCTGTAATTGCGGCACGTAATCAAGGTCAGGAGTTTGATGCTAAAATGACTTTTGCGATTCAGCAGGCATATTATCTACAGGCACGAAACCCATCTGATAATTCAACCTTGGTTAAGCTGTCTGATGAGTTGGGGCTAGATAAAGACAGGTTTGCTCAGGATATTAATTCATTGGAAACGAATGAAACGTTACGACAAGAAATAAAACTGTCGCGACGCTTGAGTTTAAATAGTTTTCCTAGCTTGCTTTTAGACTATGGAGAAAAACAGCTAAGGATCAATCCAGACTATATAAATGCAGATGCAATGCTCGAAAAAATCCATGGATCGTATGAATAGCAAAATTAATATGCATACACACTCTGATTATTAAATGAACATTGTGTACTCTTTGTGTTTTAAGTTTTTCAGACCTTGACCATGACACATTTTATTCACGGCTTTTCTCTCAATAACCTACGCGGCGATATCTACGGTGGCCTAACAGCTGCGGTAGTTGCCCTTCCGCTTGCACTTGCCTTTGGAGTTACCTCCGGCGTTGGCCCTTTGGCCGGGATGTATGGTGCAATTATTGTTGGCTTCTTTGCTGCAATTTTTGGTGGTACGCCGGCTCAAGTATCGGGTCCAACGGGGCCGATGACAGTTGTCATGACAGCGATTGTTATACATTTTGCACATAACCCCGCAATGGCCTTCACTATTGTCATGTTGGGCGGAGCGTTTCAAATACTCTTTAGCGTGCTTAAGTTTGGGCGTTATATCAATCTGGTGCCTTACCCGGTTATCTCCGGATTTATGAGTGGGATTGGCTGCATCATTATTATTTTGCAATTGGCGCCCTTTGTTGGGCAGGCTGGAGCTGGAGGCCCGTTAAAATCGATCTTGGCATTGCCCGATTTATTGAGTCAGATTAATTCGAGTGCCTTTATCCTTGGCGTTGTTGCTCTCGGGGTAGTCTGGTTTATTCCTCAACGATTGAGTCGTTATATCCCCGGGCCATTACTCGCATTGTTGTTTGGTACAACGCTTAGCTACTATTTTCTGAATGATGTAACCATTATTGGTGAAATACCGAGTGGTCTTCCCAGTATTCAACTCCCGGTTTTTTCTATTGAAGAATTTGCGATGATTGTAAAGTATTCATTGGTACTTGCCTTTCTCGGCTCCATTGATTCTTTATTAACATCATTGATTGCGGATAGCATTACGCGCACACACCATAAGTCTGATCGTGAATTGCTCGGTCAAGGTATCGGTAATATTGTCAGCGGCTTGTTTGGTGGTTTGCCGGGCGCAGGTGCAACTATGCGCACTGTCGTCAATGTTCGTGCTGGTGGGCGAACTCCAATTTCAGGTGCCTTGCATGCGCTTGTTTTATTATTAATGGTCTTGGGTCTGGGCGCACTTGCAGAACATATACCGCATGCCGTGCTCGCTGGTATATTGCTTAAAGTGGGGTTCGATATCGTTGATTGGAAGTACTTAAGTCGGATCCGTAGTGCGCCCCGTTCAGGAATGTTAATAATGCTGACTACTTTTTTATTAACAGTTTTAGTCGACCTTATTACTGCCGTTGCTGTTGGAACGGTCATGGCAAGTCTTTTATTTGTTAAACGCATGTCTGATTCCCAAGCAGGGAGCATGAAAATTGTTGGCAACCCCGATGACTGGCATGAGTTGACAGAAGAGGAAGTAAAGATTTTTGAGAGTGCAGACGGACACATCGTCTTGTTTCATATTGAAGGCCCAATGAGTTTTGGTTCAGCAAAGGGTATCGTTCAGAGACTAACGGCTGACCGCGAACAAGATGTATTGATAATCGATTTTTCAGATGTGCCGTTTATTGACAGCACCGCATCGCTGGCAATAGAAGAAGTAATACTCAAAGCGCAAAGTGATAATGATCATGTTGTTTTATGTGGCATGTGTTCGTCAGTTGAGAAAGTGTTGCAACAAATTGGAGTAGCTAAGCTATTGCCCGATGCTCAAATAACGCAAACTCGTTTACAGGCACTGAAAATATCGGAACAGATATTAGAAAAATAGGCAATTCAATTGGTTTAGAAAAAAAATCGCTAAAAATTTATATTTTCGACGGGTCTATACGGGATATTTGCAACCTTACCCTCTGCTTATTAGATATAAATGAGAGCTAAAGCCCCCTAATTTTGCCTTGAAATAGAAGTCTGGAAGTCTCGCGTAGCGATTAATCAGATAGAAATGACATTTTCGAAAGTTCTCTCATGAATTAACAATTGCTAACTAGTTCCAAAAAGAGTAGAGACTTTTAGGAAACTTTCTTTATAATGCTTAGAAATGAACCATGTAGTTAAACCATCGTCTTAATGTACGTTAGTAGTTTTCCTGCCAAGTTAAACTCAAAACCACATCAATTAATAATTAAAGTATGAAGATTGTAAAAGGAGAATTAAGCCTCGACCGATTTCTGGTGCCTTACCGAATTTATGGTGAAGCAGAGAAGACTATTGTCTGTATTAGCGGGGCTAAACAGACGATGGCAGCTTGGCGATCATTCGTTAGCCACTTTGTTGCTGATTATTCTGTGGTTGTCTTCGATTTGCCAGGGCAAGGCCGTGGGAAAATACTGTCTGGATCACCAAGTATAGCTTTTGATGAACAGATCGATGTTTTGCATAACATAATCAATGAAACTAACAGAAATGGCACAGTAATTTTGGCCGCTGCTTCATGGGGAACGATTATCTCTGTTGCATTAGCTGCACGTCACCCAGAATTAGTCGATAAAATGATTTTGGGCAGTTTTGGTGCGAAACCAAATAAGGCAGTGATCGAGGTAATCAGAGAAGGAAAAGAGCTTTTCGATACCAACAATACGGCTGATATTGCGCCATTGATGATTGAAAAATTCGGTCAACATATACCGGATACCCATAAGAAACAGATCCTCGAGCAGTTTCGTGGCATGAGTCGTGAACAATTCCTTAGCTTCTATGAGCATTGTGAGTTTGTTGAGCAGGCATCAGATATCGAAGATTTTATCGATTTGGGAAATATCACTGCATCTACCCTTATATTGAGTGGTGAGTTTGATGCGATTCTGGATCCGAGTGATATAGAGAAAGCATCTTCCCGAATCCCTGATTGTGAATTCAAGATGATCCCAGGTGCTGGACATTTCCTACACTGGGAACAAGCAGACATTCTTCATACCTACAGTGAGTTCCTCTCCAGATAATAATTTGGTGGGCTCGGGCCTTCCGGAATCTAAACTTGATTTGAAGCCGATTGATAAGGTTTCTAATATTGAGGCAGAAGAATTTTCAAGATCCTATTTCAAACCGCTCCGGCCATTGGTGATCCAGGATATGGCAAAAGCCTGGCCTGCATTAGATAAATGGAGTCCTGAATTCTTTAAAGAACAGCACGGCAATAAACAAGTAAAAGTTTATGACTCAAGTTTTGTTTCTGCCGGCAAGAATTACATGTCAAAGTCGAAGAGCATCTCCTTTAGGGAGTATATCGATGCGGTTGTAACCAAAGAACAAGACCTGCGTATGTTTCTCTATAATATCAAATCCGAGATCCCGGAATTAGTCGATGACATTGCCTTTCCCTCTATCTTAAAGGGGCTATCACGAAATTTTGTTTTTATGTTTTTTGGTTGTAAGGGTTCAGTGACCCAGATGCATTTTGATATCGACATGTCGCATGTGCTTCACACAGCGCTGTATGGCAAAAAAACCGTTTATCTGTTCCCTCATGAACAAGGAAAGAATTTACACGGCTTTCCCTTTACTTGTAGAAGCTATGTGGATGTTGAGAGACCGGACTTCGAACAGTTTCCCGGGTTAAAGGACGTGGAGGGTTATAAGGTAGTGCTTGAACGCGGGCAAACATTGTATATCCCCAGCGGTTACTGGCACCATTTTGTCTACGATGAACCTAGCTATGCAATTTCATTACGATGTACTAGTCAGACCTGGGCGGGTAAATTACACGGTGCTTTTAATCTACTTGTTCTGTCTCCGATTGATAGGTTAATGAATAAAATTTCGCCACAGGGCTGGTTTAATTGGAAACAACAACAGGCTCTTAAATCACATTAGTTCACGATCAGATTATTAAATTCCCGTATTAACCGTTTGAGTCTTGTCGGCCACTATATCTCTATAGAAAATGTTTTATTGCTTCCCATTGCAATAATTTTTGTTCGAATGTCAGTGCTGCATGCGCAGGACTAGTGGAAGGCAATCTGAAAAAGGATAGGTTTTGTTGTGCTTGTTTCAGGGTCTTTAAACTATTTTTCTTAAAGAGTTGTTCGGCTTTTGCGCCATTAAAGAAAACAACAGTAACGCGCTTATGTCTTGAGAAGAATTCTTTAAAATCATTCGGCTCTATGGTGGATTGATCAATATCAGAATCAAGACTACCTTCGCGATAACAACTTTTTAAAACATCCCATAATGCGATGTTATTTTTTAGTAACAGTGTTTTACGCTCGTTATAAGTCAGTACATTATCTGATTTTAGTAACTTGAACATGATGGGCCAAAAACTATTACGCGGGTGCGCGTAGTATTGGTTTTCCTCAAGCGACTTTTGTCCTGGCATGGATCCAAGTATCAGTATTTTTGCATCGGGTTTTGCTACAGGTGGAAAGCCAGCGCTATTTGTCATTGTAAAAGAATATTTTGATCATGGGAGAAGCACAACAGGCTGTTGGAAAATGCAACAATCATTGGAAAAATTGGATGTAT
>JBLHKL010000120.1:0-5609 GCA_047618295.1 Gammaproteobacteria bacterium
TTTAAGGTGCTCGTTCTCCAACACCTGGATAACATTTCAGACGATGAAATCGACCGAGTACATGATCCGAAATCGCTATTCAATTTGCCGACGCATTGACTTGTTATCGGGGAACAATGTTTTCAATGCGAGAAAACTCTGATTATTAAGATAACAATAGTTACAGAATCACGATTTTATGCAAAAACTACAAATCTTAAAAAACAGAGGTCGCCTTTTGAACTTGAGGAGAGGTCTGTCTGAGAAACATGTGTATGTTTATCTTTTTCTAGCCCACATTGCGTTTGCATTTCTGTGTTCCACATTTACTCCCGAGGTGCCTATTGTTTCTCTCTCGCTTTCGGCTGGTGTGGGATTGTCAGGCTGTATTTTGATGGGGCTACGATTTCTTCCAGCCATTTTTATTGGCTCATTAATTTTTAACAGCGTTATACAGTTTGGGTCTGAAGGTGTGTTAAATGCTGAGGTACTTTTGCTCTCGGCAGGAATGGGATTAGGCTCTACGTTGCAGGCGTATGTGAATTATAAGATCTTGAAAAAACGTTCACTTGATGTGCTAGATTCTCCTTCTGCTCAAAATATTTTGATTTTTATTTTAGCGGCATTTATTAGCTGCACGATCAGTGCTGTAATCGGTAATTTTATTCTTACATCGGCAAATTCTGAATGGGCGCTGAGTTTAATTGAATGGGATAACGTATGGGCCTGGTGGGTCGGTGATTTTTTGGGGGTCATATTTTTTGCGCCGCTAATATTGTGCTTTTTTCAGGGGCAGGAAAGCAGTAGCAGAATTTTATTTAAAGGGGTTGTAGCTCCCTTACTTATAATTATTGCGCTATTTCATTTTTTCCAGCAGTACATGGAAGAAGACATACTCGCTACGGGGAAAGTCAAGTTTGAGTTGATGGCAAAGGCGGCAGAAAATAACCTGAAGCGAAAGATGAGTGAGTACCTGAAAGCCCTGGATGAGCTTGAGCAACAGATTTCTCACGGCGATATGCTAACGAAAGAAGAGTTTGCGCAAACTGTCGGTGACCTAACTAATAAGGTTCATGGAATTAAAGCGATGTCCTGGAATCCAATAGTTGAACAGAGAGATGTGGCAGAATTCGAGCGTATTTCTCGAGAAAGTGTTTCCTCGGATTTCCGTATTAAAGGTCAGCCGCTTACCTCATCGGATCCTTTGGTGGTCGTTCAGTTGATTGAGCCGCTAACTGAAAATATGGCGGCGCTTGGTTTTAACGTGTTCTCAAACTCGGCGCGTAAACAGGCCATGTTGAATGCGCATCGCACAAATTCAGCCGTTGCTACCGACGTTATTCAGTTGATGCAATCCGATAAAATGGAGCCGGGCTTTCTAATCTTCAAGCCCGTGATGACAACTGTTCAATCAAATGATCAGAGCCAAGGGGCTTTGCATGGGTCGCGTGTGTTAAAAGGCTATGCAGTCGGCGTCTTTATGGCTTCTCAGGTTATTCAGGAAAGCCTGGACGACAAGTTGATTCAATTTCTAGATAGTTATGTTTATGAAAATGGAAATACGTTTGATAAGGTCCTGGGTAACGAAGAAATATTGGAGGAGGTCGCAGGTGACATGGGTTTAACTTATAAGTTTGATTTGAACTTTGCCAACCACCAATGGGGTGTGTATTTCCATATTAATGGGGCTGATGTGACGGGGCTTCAGGTAGGAAAAACACGATATTATAAAGCGATAGAAACCATCTTTGGTGCATTGGCGGTATTTATAGTGTTGTCTGCTTTTGGAGGACACGAACAGTTGCGACAACAGTTCAAAGCGAGAACAAAAGAACTGGAAAGGTTAAACACTAAACTCGAAGAATACGCGTTCTACGATTCACTTACCGGCTTGCCTAATCGTCGCTTGTTTATTGATCGGCTTGGACATGCGCAGGGATTAGCCGCGCGTAGTAAACAAAAACTCGCGCTAATATTTATGGATTTGAATGGTTTCAAACAAGTAAATGATAGATTGGGCCATGAGTGTGGTGATCAGTTGTTAATGGAAGTCGCCAGGCGTTTTGCACGGAGTGTACGTAAAAGTGATACCTTGGCTCGATTTGGTGGTGATGAGTTTACAGTTTTGGTTGAAAGTAATCCTGGTCCTGGCGCACTCCGGGCTATATCAACAAAGCTGACGGAATCCTTATGCGAGCCCATTTATTTATCCGGTGAACCTATAGTGGTTTCAGTTAGTATCGGTATTTCATTATTCCCTCAGGACGGTGAGCAGTTTGTGGGTTTATTACGGTGTGCGGATGCTGCAATGTATAAGGCGAAAGAGCTTGGCATAGAAATGTGTTTTTATTCTAAAGGTTGGCGTAGTGAGGCTAGTTAATTGGTTTATCTTGTGATGACTTAAATCGCACAGGTTCTGATGGCGCCTGCTTTTTAACTCAAGGGTGTCTCTAAAAATAGTGATTTTTTCATGACTGTTTATTGCTCCTAAACCAACAGTAGGCGTTAGCTTTACAAATGACCAGGCTAAAAGATACTGCCCCGAACTTTTAAAAAGTGCTGCCCACGAGACTGAAATAGTTTGGTTAAAAACAACCGAGGGGATTTTCTTTGCTTGTCTGGAGATTTCTGTGAGTGACCCTTGACTTTCCTGCCTCCATGACCTACGTATATTCTGGTGAACCTGCACAATTTTGCACAAAGATTGCACATTCCCGACATAATCCTCGGCCCTTCGTCTGGTATAAAGGGTTCTACATCATAAAACTAAGACAAATATATCTTAGGAGAAACCAATGAAAAATATTATTCTGATACTTTTATTAATGAGCTTTTCACTTACTGCTAATGCGCAACAGTCATTAAGCTTTGGTATTGTACCTCAACAGTCTGCGAGCAAACTGGCTCGACTATGGGGTCCTATATTCGAATACCTGGAAAAAGAAACAGGGGTGAAAATACACTTTGAAACAGCAGCTAATATTCCTACTTTCGAAAAGAGGCTAGCTGAGGGTAAATATGATCTTTCTTATATGAACCCATACCACTATGTCGTATTTAGCAAAAATCCGGGATATAAAGCATTCGGTAAAGCACGAGATAAACACATCAAGGGAATCTTTGTCGTGCGTAAAGATAGCGTAATTAAAGAACTCAAAGATCTTAATCACAGTACGCTAGCATTCCCAGCACCAGCTGCCTTCGCTGCCAGTATTCTCACCCGCTCGGCTCTTACTCAAAATGGCGTCACGTTTACACCAAAATATGTTTCATCACATGACTCTGTATATCGTACCGTTGCAAAGGGCATCTACCCTGCTGGCGGTGGTGTCATTAGAACGTTTAAGAATGTAGCGCCGGAAATTCGAGAACAGTTAAAGGTGTTATGGACATCCAAAGGTTACACGCCTCATGCAATTGCATCACACCCACGCGTAACGACAAGCACGGTTGAAAAAATACAAAAAGCTTTAATAGGAATGGAAAACAACCCAAATGGCAAAAAGTTAATTGAAGAAATAAAAATCAAAGGCTTTGAGATAGGGCGAGATGATGAATGGGACGATGTGCGCACGCTCAATTTAAATTTGATCAAGGCTGACTAAGATTTATTATTTTGACTTTTCGCTTAAAAACAATCCTGGGTATTGCATTAAATGAATCAATATTATTAGTGATATTGGTTTTTAGTGCGCTGGATTTTCTTCGTAATTCAAATGAAGATAATTTACAAAGATACGCAATTACCACATCACGTCTTTTTAAGAATGCCATTAAAGATGCCGTATTGTCGATGGATTTAGCAACGCTAGAAAGTTTTGTCGAAGAAATCAGTTCTAACCCAGATATTGTCTACACGCGTATTGTTAGCAACGGTGTAATTCTTGCTCAAGGTGGTAATGCATTAATCCTCAAGCAGTCACGCCATCAAGACAAATCAATCGCTGAAGTTAGCGATGGGATATATGACATTCGCACAGAAATTGTTGAAGCCGATTTAACCTATGGTGTTATTGAAATGGGACTTTCAACCGACATAATAGATCATGTTTTAGTAAAGGCCAGACAATGGATTGGCGGCATTGCTAGTCTTGAAATTATTCTGGTTGCTTTATTTTCGTTTATACTCGGTACTTATCTAACCAGGCAACTTTTAACACTCAAAAAGGCCTCTAACATAATAGCTTTATCTGGTCCTGGTTATCAAATACCGATATCCGGTAACGATGAAATTTCAGACGTTGCACGTGCATTTAATGAAATGTCGAACAATCTGAATAAAGTGCTTGTTGAGCAGGAGAGAGTTGCGAGCGACCTGACGCAGTTAATTGACTCGGCGAACGCCCCGATCTTTGGTATAGATGCGGATGGAAAAGTCAATGAGTGGAACCAGCAGGCAGAAAAGATCACGGGTTATAAAAAGGACGATGTGATGGGTCAGGACCTTGTGGCCGATTTTATTACCGAAGACTATAAGGATTCGGTAGACGAAGTTCTGGCGAAAGCCCTTAACGGCGATGAAACGGCGAACTTTGAATTCCCGTTGTTCACCGAATCGGGAGATCGCGTTGATGTTCTCCTTAATTCAACGACCCGGCGTGATGCATCGGGCAGGGTTGTTGGTGTAGTTGGGGTAGGCCAGGACATTACAGAACTGAATCAAGTTCGGGTCGAGCAGGAGAAAGAGCGCAAAGAAGCCACTGCTCAAATCATCCAGTCGTCAAAACTAGCAACACTCGGAGAAATGGCGACATCAGTCGCACATGAATTAAATCAACCACTGAACGTCATTCGTATGGCTTCGGGGAACGTCCGCCGTAAGGTATCTAAAGGCACCGCTGACGCCGAATACCTGAACAATAAAATCGAGCGCATTGAGGAGCAAACTGCCCGAGCAGCTGCAATCATTAATCACATGCGGATGTTCGGGCGCAACGCGAAGGAGTATCCAGAACCCATTGATGCTCGAAGTGTGGTTACGAATGCGCTTGATTTGATGGGAGAGCAATTGCGATTGGCCGATATTGAAATAGTAACCGAGCTTGCCGAAGACTGTCCCTCTATTTTGGGCCATATCATTCAACTGGAACAAGTGATCTTGAACCTTCTCACCAATGCCAGTGATGCGATGGCTGAAAACGATGGAGACGCAAAGATTACATTGCGGGTATTTGAAGACGGCAAAAGTGTTCATATTAAATCCGAGGACAATGGCGGGGGAATTCCCGACGATGTTCTACCTCGAATCTTTGAGCCGTTCTACACAACAAAAGAAATGGGCAAAGGTACCGGCTTAGGGCTGTCTGTTAGTTATGGTATTGTGCGTGATATGAACGGTACCATTGTCGCTGAAAATATCGATGATGGTGCCCGGTTCACAATCACTCTGCCGATTGTTAGTTAGTATTGGATATTGGAAGGAAAAAGACTATCTCAATCAAAATTCTTATTGCTGATGATGAAGACATCATTCTTGAAGAAACGGCAGAAACTTTAACCGATGAAGGTTATGAATGTTTTGTCGCAAACAACGTCGGAGCTGCTGTTGAAATTGTTAAAACCACGCCTGGAATTTATCATCTTGACCGGTCAAGGTGGGTCAAATGAACTACACGTATAAGTATACCGTG
>JBLHKL010000121.1:0-5538 GCA_047618295.1 Gammaproteobacteria bacterium
TGTGGAAGCACAGTAATGTGTGAAGCTAACCAGTACTAATTGCCCGTGAGGCTTGACCATATAATGCTCAAGCAGTTTGTTGTGCACTATATAGTGTAAATACTTTAATCAGTTTTCCAGACGTGGGAGTGTTGTTAGATAACAGCATTCCCCAACAAATTGCCTGGCGGCAATAGCGAGCGTGAACCACCCGATCCCATTTCGAACTCGGAAGTGAAACCGCTTAGCGCCGATGATAGTGTGGGAGTTCCCATGTGAAAGTAGGTCACTGCCAGGCTCTTATTTTTAAATAGATCCTCGACTGATTCAGTCGAGGATTTTTTTTTGCCTGTAATTTAAATTTGCCTATATTCATCGTATTAGCTCTTAAATACGATATGAATATTTGTCTGTTTATTGCTCCAGTAGTTATAACTAATAAATATAAAAATATATTTATTAGTTACTTTTAAGAATATTAAAAAGCAAGTAGATTAGCGCCGTTATTCACATCTATTATGTAAGGTATTAAATTTATGAGTTCTTCAAATCCATGTCGCGGAGAAAGACCGGACGCGGATTTAAACTTGGGTGTGCCCGGGTTTTTCTATAGTGATCTATATTCCCCTAACAGTTTAAAAGAATTACACGCTGTTTTTACTAAAGAAGTAAGTCAAAGTGCCCCTGAGCTTGCTGATAAATTTCAGCATTATGAATCTTACCAAGGAGACGGCATTAAGCCACAGGAGGAATCTGAGTTATTAGTGCAAATGGCGCCACATGTAGGCGCTTTTATAGCCAAGTTGTTTCGTGTTGATGCCGTACGCAAGCAACAGCAAGACCAGATTAAAGAAGAATTTAATACGGTGTTTGCATTCCGCAATAAGATTGTCTCGAAAGTTGCCGCGAAGTTTAAACAAAGTACAGTTAGCGATTTTGAAAGTGAGAAAGTTTGGTTTGATTTAGATTTATTACGCTTAGTTGCCTTTGCACAAGAACAACAAAATAAAGATCTAGAAAAGGATATAGCTTCTGTAGGATCAATATTGTCTGATCTTCATGAGCATTATCAGTCAGTGTCAAAAGGTAAAGCAAATGCAGAGAATGATATTGATGCTAATGCAAACAACTTACGTTCCAAGATTGTAGAACATTCAGAAGCAAAGAGAGTATTTTCAGAAAGCTTATCTAAGCCAACTAATGCAGAATTTATAGAAAGCCTGCTTGCTTATATCGAACGCTGGGTATTTATAGCTCAACACGATGAACGAAGTAAAGATTGGTCTTGTTTTAAATTTGCTAAGAAAACTGATTTTGATCATTTAGTCGAACACCAAAGCAGAGAGAAAGTGGGATATGAAGCCTGGGTTTGTGATGAACATGAACTTAGTCGCCGCGATGGTTTTAGTTTAACTGACCCTCGCTACAATGAACGTCAAACTCTTTATGAAGTAGAGCATTGTATCTACTGCCATGAGAGAGATACTGACTCATGCTCAAAGGGAATGCGTAATAAGCGTAGCCAGGAGTTTAAGAAAAATCCTTTAGGAGAAACCATTCTAGGATGCCCACTGGGTGAGAAGATTTCTGAGATGCATGCTGTTAAGCGACAGGGTGACAATATCGGTGCACTAGCAATTGTTATTATTGATAACCCTATGTGTCCAGGTACAGGTCACCGTATCTGTAACGATTGTATGCGCGGCTGTATCTATCAAAAAACAGAAGCGGTCAATATTCCTCAAATTGAAACGAATGTTCTCACAGATGTTTTATTCATGCCCTATGGTTTTGAAATTTACAGTTTATTGACACGATGGAATCCCTTAAATATTAAACGACCCTACTCTTTGCCGTATAACGGAAAAAAGACCTTGGTAGTTGGCATGGGGCCTGCGGGATATACCTTGAGCCATTACCTTTTAAATGAAGGTTTTGGCGTAGTGGGTATTGATGCGCTTAAGATAGAACCATTGTCAGAAATGCTCGTAGGCGGCAACGGTAAATTGCCGCAGCCGATTCGTGATTTTGAAAAATTATATGAACAACTCGATGAACGCGTATTGAGTGGCTTTGGTGGTGTCGCTGAATATGGTATTACTGTGCGTTGGGATAAGAATTTTCTAAAAGTGATTTATCTTAACTTAATAAGGCGTGATGCTTTTCGATGTTTTGGCGGTGTCCGTTTTGGTGGAACGCTAACTATTGAAGACGCATGGAATTTTGGTTTTGATCATATTGCTATTGCCAACGGCGCGGGTAAGCCGACGATTATTGAGCTGAAAAATAATCTAATTCGCGGTATTCGAATGGCATCTGATTTTCTTATGGCACTGCAATTATCTGGAGCATCAAAAGCGACTTCTATGGCAAACCTTCAGGTACGCTTACCAGCAGGTGTGATCGGTGGTGGTCTGACGGCTATTGATACAACGACTGAAGTGTTGGCTTATTATCCGGTTCAAGTTGAAAAAATATTGATTCGTTATGAAAAGTTGATCGAGGTTAACGGTGTAGCTAGTGTCCGTCCTGTTTACGACAGCGAAGAAATAGAAATACTGGATGAATTTCTGGAGCATGGTAGACAAATCAGGATTGAAAGAGAACGCGCTACTGCTGCTGGTGAAAAGCCAAATTTTCCTAAGCTGATAAATAAATGGGGTGGCGTTAGCTTGTTTTATCGCAAGGGAATAAAAGATTCTCCTGCATATAGACAAAACCATGAAGAGGTCCATGAAGCGTTAAAAGAAGGTATTGAACTCGCTGAAGGTATGAGCCCTATTGAAGCTATTGAAGATGAATATGGGGCATTGAAATCTGTTAAGTTTTCCAAGTTAATGGAAAAAGATGGTTCTTGGCAAAATTCAGACGAGGAAAAAGAAATACCACTCAAGAGCATGTTCATAGCAGCCGGTACTTCACCAAACACCATTTATCAGCAAGAATTTCCGGCGACATTCAAAATGGATAAAAAATATTTCCAACGTTATGAACCTAATTGGTCTGCTGGTGACCTGCCTGAAATGGTGCCTATGGATGATACGCTGTCTCCAAAACTTGGTAAGCCAGCACCATTCACCTCATATCAAAAAAACGGTAAATTCGTTTCATTTTATGGTGACAATCATCCTGTTTATGCAGGTAATGTTGTCAAGGCAATGGCCAGTGCCAAGGATGGTTATCCGTATATTGTAAAATTATTCGAAAAGGAAATTAATACACTCACTCCTGAGGCAGATGAATTACGTCAGGCAGGGTTGGAAAAGTTCTTTGCCAGATTAGATGAAAAATTATTAGCTACAGTAGTGGAGGTTAATCGCCTTACTCCGACAATTATTGAAATAATTGTGCATGCTCCTTTGCAAGCAGAAAAGTTTGAGCCAGGGCAGTTTTATCGTGTTCAAAATTATGAATATCTAGCTCCGGAAATAGAAGGCACAGTATTGGCTTCAGAAGGGTTAGCGTTAACGGGAGCGTGGGTTGATAAAGAAAAAGGTTTGATTTCTCTGATTGCATTAGAAATGGGAAGCTCATCAAGATTATGTGCCTTATGGCAACCAGGTGATCCAGTTGTCATCATGGGAGTTACGGGTGCACCGACAGAAACCGTCAATAACAAAACTGTCATGTTAGTCGGGGGCGGACTCGGTAATGCGGTCCAGTTTTCGATTGGTAAAGCATTTCGTGCAGCTGGAAATAAAGTGATCTATTTTGCCGGTTATAAATATGCAACGGATGTTTTCAAGGTGAGTGAGATTGAAGCAGCTTCGGATGAGATTGTATGGTCCGTTGACCCTGGACAAGATGTCGTACCGATAAAGACGACACGTCCTCAAGACAAGACAATTGTAGGTAATATCCTTGAATCTATCGAAGCTTATGCAAGAGGTGAGTTAGGTAAAGTTGATATACCCTTACAGGATGTTGATCATATGATTGTAATTGGTTCAGATCGTATGATGGCCGCTGTAAAAGAAGCACGTCATGAACGTTTGAAGGAGTACTTCAAGCTTGAGCATGTAGCAATTGGTTCTATCAATTCACCAATGCAATGCATGATGAAAGGTGTCTGTGCCCAATGTCTATGTAAACATATTGATCCGGATACCGGGGAGGAATATTTTGTATATTCTTGTTCGAATCAGGATCAGGAGCTTGATCGAGTTGATTTTCCAAATTTGAATGCGCGTTTGCGTCAAAACACTGTCCAGGAGAAGCTATCTGGCCTTTGGCTTGAGTATATTCTGTCAAAAAAGGTGAACGAGCCTGACTATAGGAAAAGTGAATCCAGATGATTTTTTAAACTTAGCTTAATTTATCGTGTCGACTATACTATTGATAATGATGTGCTAAAGATATTAGTTTGGTGTGTTTACTGTCAACAGGATCATCAAAGATAATCTTAAAATATTATGTTACGAAATTATTTTTTATTAAAAAACAAAGCAGTTAATAACTCACTATTAACTGTTTTATTTGTGGCGTTTCCTTTAATTTCTATAGTTAAAGCCGAAGAAGAAAGTAGCACGATCAATCAATACTTTGATAAGATTTCTGAAATTGAAATGACTGATGGCCCACATGATGCGGCTATAGAAGAAAACCTTATTAGCTTGTCAATGATATATAAAGAGCAAGGTAATCATATAAAGAGGCTTGAGGTATTAAATCAAGCTTTGTATCTCCATCGACTTAATTATGGTTTAGAAAGTAAGGAACAACTTGGAATTGTTGAGAAACTAATTTCTACGAATGTTGCCTTAGAGGACTGGAAGGCTTTGGATCAGAGCTACGAATACTTCTACTGGGTTAACAAACGCATATATGGAACGGATTCATTAGATTTATTACCAGCGCTAAATCGTGTTATGGAATGGAAACTGGATGTTATTGAAAGAGGCTTGTACGGGCATCCGGAAATCATTAAGCATCAAGCTACAGATTTGTTAAGAAAAATCAGAAGAGTCAGAAAAATTAATACTGAAAAATCGTAATAGTTTCTATATTAAATAATTTATCGTCATTTTTTCAAGCGCCGTGCTAATGACTTAAGTACAGTGACACGTTCTATACTTGATGGATGAGATATATTAAAAGAAGAAGCACTTGTTTTTTTGGATAGTTTATAAAGTTCTTCTTGTAATGCGACCGCACCGTTAGGATTATAACCTGCTTCTACCGCCCATATCGCACCAAGATAATCAGCCTCACGTTCATTATCTCGACTGTAACGAGTATTAGCGGCTGAAAAATCTTTTCCATGGTTTAGTTCTAAATTCTTCTTGCTGATGTCACCATGGTTTAATTTTAAGTGAGCGAGTTCATGACCGATGAGTGCTGCTGTCATATCCAGGTTCGTACCAAGAATGTCCAACATTGCAAAATTGATAGCAACAAAGCTCGCCCCATCTTCTGTAGAACCTGCAAAGGCATTTGCTAGCTTGCCATCTACAATAATAAACGCTGAGTCTATTTCAGAGGCGTCAGCAATGCTACTCATTGCCGCGTACAGATAGACCATTTGTTTTGCGCTGACTGTTTTTATTAAACGGTCTTGTT
>JBLHKL010000122.1:0-5524 GCA_047618295.1 Gammaproteobacteria bacterium
TCGTATTTGTCTAAGAAGTTTTAAGAAATAAATATTAGCTTATTGAATCATGCTGCTTTGATTTAAACTAGATAAGCTGAAAACAGAAGTATTATTCAGTCGCTCACCATAGGCTAAGTTATTTAGTGAGATGTACATATACGCCGTCCCACTCAGACCCTGGTGGGTTTTCCATAAACTCAAATACGCGTTCCAGATAAATATCGTAAAGTTTTCGTTCAGGTGCAAGTAGTTTAAGTTGTAGTAGTAGTAGGTTTGACTTTGCCCAGTTTTGTTGTCTGTAAGTTTTTAGTGCCTGATGCCATTGCTTAATTTCATCTTGTTCAGCCGAGCTAATTTCTTGTTTAAGTGAAACAGGTTCGTAGATAGCGATTGGCTTATCTTTTCCTTTCACTTTTACAAAATCCAATTCGCGATACACATAATCTGGTACTGTTTGTTTAGTCGTTTCGCTGACGATAATTTCAACAGCGTACGATTTTGTTAGACCTTCCAACCGTGAACCCAAGTTCACTGCGTCACCAATTACCGTATAGGCCATGCGAAATTCAGAGCCCATGTTGCCTACGCTCATAGTTCCGGTGTGTAAACCAATGCCTATATTGATTGCTGGCCAGCCACGATCGAGAAACACCACTCGGATTGCATTCAATTTTTCTAACATTGTCATGGCAGCATCTAATGCATAACGCGCATGCTCTTTATTCTCTACAGGAGCCCCCCAGAACGCCATGATTGCATCACCCATATATTTATCAATAGTGCCGCGTTTTTCATGAATGATTTTTGTCATTGGTGTCAGATAAGCATTCATGAGTTGTGATAATTGTTCAGGGGGCAGTCCCTCAGAGATGGTAGTAAACCCTCTGATATCTGAAAAGAGGACTGTCATTTCACGGTTTTCTGCATTCAGTGAGTAAGAGCCCGGATTGAAATTCATTTCTTCAACTAGTTCAGGCGGTATGTACTGGCCAAAGGTAGATGCGATTTGTAGCTTGCCGCGTCGTTCTATGAAGAACCCGTACGACATATTTACGATAAAGATGATGCCAATTACTAACAGACTAGTAGATAAAGGTAGAACTAGGTTTCCAAATTGCCAAAAACACATATTAATAGTAATGATCAAAATGCTGAATACTAACGTGGCAAATGTAGCCCAAATTGGACTAAGTAGAGGCAACAATATTGAGAGCAGAATACCAATCAATAATAATTGAACAATTTCAACTCCATGCACATAATCTGGGCGTTGTTTAATAGTTTGATCCAACATACCTGAAAGCAGGTTGGCATGAACTTCAACTCCGGCATATTGTTTTTGTACAGGTGTTGTACGTAAATCATATAATCCAGGTGCCGATGTCCCAACCAGTACGATAGTATCTTGTAAAATTGATTTATCAACACGACCGTTAATGACGTCTGTTGCAGAGACGTAGGGGAAACTCCCTTGATAACCTCGGTATGGAACAAGTGCCCGGACATGCTTATCAACGGGTATATCAATATATTCGAGAGACAAGGTTTCTAACGAGGGGTATCCAGCGTTATTACCAAGTTCAAATATGGGGATAGTGTTTTTTACATCGAATAGTTTTTTAAACATCACCAACGATAGAGCTTCATAATAATTGTTCTTATACTCATAAAGCATTGGTACGCGTCGAACAGCACCATCATCGTCTATCCATGGCGAGAAATGTCCTGCAGATTGTGCTGCATCTTGAAGTATTTTTATGTTTCCTCCATAACCACTGGCGCGATGTGCGAATACATCTTTGCCCTCAAAGATATCCTTGTTAAATACTGGCTCAGGTAATTCTCCGGCATCTACAACCTGGCCAAGCATCTTTTCGGGTTTAAAATAATATCCAAGGACGATGTTATGTTTTGATATACTTTTAGACAGTTGCAGGTCGTAGTTAAGCTTATCCTCAATAGTATTAATTACTGCATGGTACTCAGTAACCTCAGATAGTTCATTTTTGCCAAGAGCTTTAAGAATATTTAAACCGGAACTTTCATCAGGCTCTGCAAAAACAATGTCAAAGCCTATAAGCGTGACTTCGTAGTTATCAAACAATTCATTGATAAGACGTGTGATATTGTTTCGACTCCATGGCCAACGACCGATCTCTGACAAACTCTTTTCATCAATGTCAACAATAACGATTCTTTCATCAACTTCGTTTGGCATTGTCGCGACAACACGCAGGTCATAAAGAAAACTTTCGGCATGATCAAGAATAGGCCAGTTAAATGCTCCTAATCTTTCTACTAGAAAAAAAAACGTAATCAGCAGTGTTATAACGATAAGTGGGATTTGGTGTCTAAGTCGTTGATATAGATATTTAAGCATTTTATTTCAACAATCAATCTGTTATGAAAACTTTAATTATGCATATACAGACTGCGATTTTATTTATCATAACGTTTCTATTTCCAACAAATGGTATGGCTAAATATTATCATCCATGAACCTTAATAAATAACAAATCATCTATATTTTTAATAGCAGCCAATCTGTAGTCCACCATCTTCTTCATATTGTTCCACTTGACCAAGCGGGTACGGTGAAAAATCATTGTCTTTTTCTTCTGGGTTGAAAACTACCTCTACAATCTTGTTATATCCTTCATCAAAAGGATATGTGTTAAAAAGTAACTCACTCATATTTGATGCGGAATCACAAACCCTATCAGGATCTAAAAACTGTGTAAATTCAATCGTGAATAACAATTCTTTTCGATAATCATTATCAATACTGATAGCTTTTAATTTATAAAGGCCATTCATTAAAACTGACTCTTTAATTATTGGCGTTCGATGTTGCCACTTGGAATACAAATGATAACACCCGGTAAGAGTAGCAAGTGATAAGAGTGTGTCCATAGCGATTGTTAATACTGGATTTTCTTTATAGCTAGGCGGGGCAATAATTAGACTAAAAAGAATGCAGTAAACAAATCGATTGCTGGAAAAAGTACAAACGGGATCTGATCAATTACGCCGTATAGCAAGATTAGGAGCAGTGAGACACAGGTTATTCTGGAACGTTTAATCTGCTTGGTATGCCAATGAGGTACCAGTAATAAAGGAATACTGGTTAAGACAAGCGAGGGCTAATGTGCCAATCCCCATGTCATGCCAATGGGCATGGCGTATTCGATAAAGACGTTACAGCCGCCCCATAATGACGGGAATCTCAGCCAAACCGCACAATAACCCGCAAGCAGATTGACGCTGATAATGTAGCTAAGATACAGCAGAAATTTCGTCGAGTTTTCCTGAAAAATGCTTGATATGTTGGTGTGTTCATATTTTGTCTAGAATACTGTATCTCCTGCTATTTCTACTAGAATCGGAGGTATAGCTTGATATTTGGTCAAACAAGTCACGAATCTGTAGAAATACATCCACTTTTAGGCATCTCTATGTATAATGCCCGCCTTTTCGCAAGAAGGCAGCCTGAATAGTGACCCAAAAACTCCGTAATATCGCGATTATCGCCCATGTAGACCATGGTAAAACTACCTTGGTAGATAAGCTTTTACAGCAATCAGGTACATTTGATGATCGATCCGCACCAACTGAACGCGTGATGGATTCCAATGAATTGGAAAAAGAGCGTGGGATTACTATCCTTTCCAAGAATACCGCGATTAACTGGAATGAATACCGCATCAATATCGTCGATACGCCCGGACATGCTGATTTCGGTGGTGAAGTAGAACGTGTCCTTTCAATGGTCGATTCGGTCTTATTATTGGTCGATGCTGTCGATGGCCCGATGCCGCAAACGCGTTTTGTCACTCAAAAAGCCTTTGCTATGGGTTTTAAACCCATTGTCGTTATTAATAAGATTGATCGCGATGGTGCACGCGCGCACTGGGTATTGGATCAAACCTTTGATTTGTTCGATAAACTTGGCGCCACTGATGAACAATTGGATTTTCCGGTCATCTATGCTTCTGCGCTTGGTGGTTATGCTGGTCTTGAAGAAGATGTCCGTGAAGGGGATATGACCCCATTATTTGAAACCATTATTAATGAAGTATCTCCTCCGGAAGTAGATGAAGAGGGGCCATTGCAGATGCAGGTCTCAACACTCGATTATAATAGCTATGTGGGTATTATTGGTGTTGGCCGAATAAAGCGCGGGACGATAAAAGGAAATATGCCTGTCTCGCTGATCGATATTGAAGGAAAAACTCGCAAGGGAAAAATATCACAAGTCTATAGCTTTCATGGTCTTGACCGTATTGATGTCGAATCTGCTTCGGCAGGGGATATAGTAGCAATAGCAGGACTTGACCCACTAAGTATCTCTGACACGATCTGTGATCCAGAGAATGTTGAGGCATTACCGTCTCTAACAGTAGATGAACCTACTATCAGCATGACCTTCCAACCAAACACCTCGCCTTTCGCAGGTAAAGAAGGAAAATATGTTACCAGTCGTAATATATGGGATCGTTTGCAACAGGAACTAAAACATAACGTTGCTTTAAGAGTAGAGACGACAGAAGACGCAGATAAATATCGTGTCTCTGGACGAGGTGAATTACATCTCTCTATATTGATCGAGACTATGCGTCGTGAAGGTTTTGAACTTGCGGTAGGTCGTCCTCAAGTCATCGTTCATGATCTGGGTGATCATAAAGAAGAACCGTATGAACAACTCACTGTTGATATTGAAGCGGTAAACCAAGGTGCCGTAATGGAGAAACTGGGTGAACGCCGGGCAGATCTGAAAAATATCGCACCTGATGGTAAGGGCAGGGTGCGTCTGGAATACATCATTCCTGCGCGTGGATTGATAGGGTTTCGTAGTGAATTTCTGACACTGACGTCTGGAACCGGTCTACTTTATAACGTGTTTGATCATTATGGTGTTTATGTCCCTATTAGAATTGGTCAGCGTGGTAACGGTGTTTTAATCTCTAACGGTCAAGGCAAGGCAGCGGGATATTCCTTATTTACTTTACAAGAGCGCGGAAAATTATTTCTTGGACATGCTGAAGAGATTTATGAAGGTATGATCGTTGGTATACATGCACGGGATAACGATCTGGTTGTGAACGCACTAAGAGGTAAGCAGCTAACGAATGTACGTGCATCGGGGACTGATGAAAACATAGTCTTGACGCCACCCATCAGAATGACGCTGGAACAAGCGTTGGAATTTATTGATGATGATGAATTGTGTGAAGTAACACCAAAATCTATTCGTATCCGTAAAAAGCATCTTAAAGAACACGAAAGGAAGACTGCATCGCGTAAAGCAAGCTAATTATAAAAGGCCGGTTATCCCGGCCTTTTGTCTTAATGTTAGTGTGTTGATACTAGTACCTGACTAATACTGTATATTCCAATGTAGTACTACCTTCGGGTGGTATTTCAATACTCCATTCTGCAGTACCTGAGGCAACCTTTTTAAAAGGATGGCTTTGCTCAAGCATCTTCCAGTCACCCGGTACAGGCTCGCGAACTACTACATTGACAGCTTCTGATTTTGCAT
>JBLHKL010000123.1:0-5444 GCA_047618295.1 Gammaproteobacteria bacterium
GACTACTCATGTAGCGTGATCCATTGTTCGTTAGTAAAACCCTCGCAGGGTTTGAATTGAGTCTTGTAATTCATTTTATCGCAATCATTAATCCAATACCCTAAATATAAATAGTCTAAGCCGCGAATTTCTAATAATTCGATTTGTTTGAGAATAGAAAATGTTCCAAGACTAAGCTGTGAATATTCAACATCAAAAAATGTATACACCGCAGACCAGCCTTGGATGAGAGGATCACAGATCGCAACGCACACAAGCTGCTGGGTTGGTAATCTGAACTCAATCGCAAACGTATCAGACCAAGGACTGAATAAGAAATCTTCAAAAGTACTGAGCGCTTCTTGCATGCTTTCAGATTCAGGGTGTCTATGGCGTATATATTTTTGGTACAGCGATAAATATAGTGATGTATCCGGGTTAATGACCACATCTGCACTAATGTTATTGTTTTTGTTAAATACACGCCGTTGGCTACGATTAGCATGAAAATGACTGACAGGAATGCGTAAAGAAACACATTGCGTACAATTCAGGCAATTAGGGCGGTTTATCCTGTCGCCCGCGCGTCTAAAGCCCATATTGATAAGCTCACTGTAAATATCGCTAGATAAAACAGCACTAGGCTCAGTGGTATGATGATGCGCGCTATTAACAGGAATATATGGGCAACGATAAGGCACGCTTTGATATAATCTAAGCTTAAACATCTGCTAAGTGTAGCAAAGCAATTTTAAATTAATCACCTGCTGATAGATAAAAAAATCCAACTTGCCATGAATTCATCGATTGAAGCCAACTTAAATCTAATTAGTAAAAACAATATAGAGTCTAAACTTTGTATTGGTAAAGTAGGGATCGAAAAAGAATCTTTGCGCACAGATAGAAAAGGGGTGATAGCCAGCACGAATCATCCGGTTGCATTGGGTTCTGCATTGATGCATCCCTATATCACCACCGATTATTCTGAAGCCCTATTAGAATTTGTTACACCTCCACTAGATACAGCGGAGCAGGCAATTGAATTTCTAAGTCAAATACATCAGTTTGTTTATCCGAATATCGGCAAAGAATGTTTATGGCCGGCGAGCATGCCGTGCATTCTAAATGGCGATCAAAGTATTCGTATTGCAGAATATGGCACCAGTAACCTGGGGCAGATGAAAAATGTATACAGACGAGGTTTGGGATATCGCTATGGCAAAGTGATGCAGGTTATTTCCGGTATCCATGTCAATTTATCGATGCCTGAAGATTTTTGGCCAAGCTGGCAAAATGCGATTGGAGATCAAAGCAGCCCGCAAGATTTTGTTAATCAGCAGTACTTTAAATTGATTCGTAATTTGCAACGAGTGGGTTGGCTAGTGCCATATTTATTTGGTGCATCTCCCGCAGTAGATAAAAGCTTTAGCCATCAAGGTGTCAAAGATTTACAACGTTGGGATGAAGAGACCTTATATGCACAACATGCGACATCATTGCGTCTGGGTGATATTGGTTACACCAATCATCGTGAAAATGAGATTGGTATTAAAGCTTGCTATGACAACCTGCCAGACTATGTGAGTTGTTTAAGACGAGCGATTGAAACACCTTATGCTCCCTATGAAGAAATAGGTGTGCAAGTGAATGGTGACTATCGCCAATTGAATGCCAATATTTTGCAAATTGAAAATGAGTACTACAGTACAGTGCGGCCTAAACAAGTCGCACGTCGCAATGAAAAACCAACGCAAGCGTTATTAGATCGTGGCATACAGTATGTAGAAATACGTTCGCTAGATTTAAATCCATATTCTCCGTTCGGCGTCAGCATAGAACAATTAAGATTTATAGAAGTATTGTTTGTCTATTGTCTATTGGGTGATGAAAGTTTGATTGATCGCAAAGAGCGTGAAGAAATAGATATCAATGCCTATGAGGTGTCTCATCATGGTCGCAATCCTGAGTTATTTTTACGTAAAAAAGGCAAAAGTATTTCGCTGCAGGACTGGTGTAAAGAAATATTTTCTGGCTTATTAAAAATTGCTGAAAGTATGGATAAAAACAATGGAGACAATTTGTTTGTCCAATCGATACATGAATTTTACGCTAGCGTGGAATCAGTGGAGCATACCTTTTCGGCAAGAATACTTAATTCTATGCGCGAAGATAACTCGTCGTATTATCAATTTATTGAGAGCTTGGGTAAACAGTATTGTCAGTTTTACTCGTCTAGCGAGAAATGTGAGCAGACTTCAAATGATATATACAAAGCCGTTGAGACCAGCTTGCGTGAACAAAAGCAATTAGAGGCAAGTGATGATAAGAGCTTCACAAAATTCTTAGAAGATTACTTTGCTATACAAGATGACAGGTGAACATTAGATAGCATGCTAACGAAGTGTGCCTTAGTCATATGTTTAGTGAACGCAGTTAATCTGCAGGCAGACGATATATATAAAGTGATTGATGAGAGTGGGCGTGTGAAATTTACACAATTTCCTCCCTATAAAGATGCAGAGAAATTAAAGCTTAAAAATAACACTAAAGATTCAGTCACCAGCAAAAAAAACAATAACAGCAATGCTAGTCATCAAGAAAGGCAAAGCAAATACTCAGACTATCTGCAATCAGAAAGATTAGAGCGAAAAGAAAAACGTTATCAAGCTAAGCAACAGAAAGCTGAGTCAAAGTCTAAATGTTACTCAGTAAGCACTGATCTAACTGATATTAATCAGGGCGGAGTTTTGTATTATGACTTGGACGAAAATGGTGCGCGAGTTTATATCGATGAGAGTCGAGTAGAAGAAAGAAAGAAACGACTGAAAAAGTATTTAGAAGAAAATTGTTGAGATTGAATAAAAAATACAATTTAAATATGAAGGAAAATAATGATGAATATAAAAAATGGTTTAGTGCTGCTAGTATTATTATTTACTCAGATAGCCTGTGCAGCAGAGGTAACTGAGGTTGATGTAAAAGGGCTTGAGAAGTTAATTGCTTCAGGAGTGACAGTGATAGATGTAAGAACGCCCGGCGAATGGAAACAGACAGGGATTGTTGAAGGGAGTATCCCAATAATGTTTTTTGATGAGAAGCGTCAAGCACATCCTCAGCAGTGGATGCAGCAAGCCTCCGAATTCATTGATCCTAATACGTCGGTGGCAATAATTTGCCGTACCGGCAGTCGTAGTAAAGCCGTTGGAGATTTCCTAGTTAAACAACACAAATATCAAAATGTTTATAACGTCACTGGCGGTATTAAAGATTGGGTGATTAGCGGGAACAAAACAATTAAGCCCACATTAGAGGATAGCTAAATGTTTAAAGCTTTAGACCACCCATACCTAGTTCCGTTTGACGGTTCCTTTAAAGTTAAAGACGCTATCACTAGTATCGATGAAAAGCAGCTTGATGATAATGACTACAAAAAGAAGCTTAAGAAGCAAACCGAAAAAATTCATGACTTGCAGCGCATAATGTATGCACATGATAGTCATTCTATACTGTTGGTATTTCAAGCCATGGACGCGGCAGGCAAAGACAGCACAATCCGACATGTATTGACCGGTGTTAATCCGGCAGGTTGCCAGGTTCATTCATTTAAGCAACCATCAGACAATGAGCTGGATCATGACTTTCTCTGGAGAACATCTAATCGCGTGCCTCAACGAGGGCGCATTGGTGTATTTAACCGTAGCTATTATGAAGAAGTATTAGTCGTACGTGTACACCCTGAGATATTAGATTTTCAAAAGCTACCCGATAAGCCAAGCGCAAAAGAAGTCTGGTCACAGCGCTACGAATCAATATGTGACTTTGAGCAACACTTGGCACGCAACGGCACCGTGGTGTTGAAATTTTGGTTGAATGTTTCTAAACAAGAACAATGTAATCGTTTTTTAAGTCGTATTGATGAGCCTGAGAAAAACTGGAAATTTTCAGAATCGGATATTAAAGAACGGAGTCATTGGGATGAGTACATGAAAGTCTATGAGAAGGCGTTAAACGAAACGTCACGATCATCTGCACCATGGTATTCGATACCGGCCGACAACAAACCTTACATGCGTTATACCGTGGCAAAGATTATTGCCGAAACCATGGAGTCGTTAAATATGCATTATCCGCGCGTGGACGAGGAAGCAAAAAAGCGATTTTCTCATTTGCGTGAAATGTTAGTGAATGATAAATAGTCATTGACTAAAAAACAGTAAAAAAATAAAGTGAACTCATAACGCGATCAACAAGTCATAAGATTGCGTGTATATTTTAATGATTCAAATACGCTAAAATAAATAAATCCAATTAAATTAGGGGGCTACATGACAAAGTTAGCAGAGATTGAAGGTATTGGCGAAGTTTATGCAAAGAAATTAGAAGAAGGTGGGATAGCTTCTATTGAAGAATTATTAGAAGCCGGTGCAGAAAAAAAAGGCCGCCAAGAGATCGCAACCAAATGTGATATTAGTGAAAAACTAGTATTGAACTGGGTTAACCGTGCAGACCTTGCGCGAGTCAAAGGTGTCAGTACGCAGTATGCAGACCTATTAGAATGTGCAGGTGTAGATACAGTGCCAGAACTAGCGCAACGAAATGCAGCCAATCTTCACGAGAAGATGGTTAGTGTTAACGAAGAGAAAAAGTTAGTTCGACAAGTTCCGGCAGCATCACAAGTAGAAGACTGGGTTAAGCAAGCAAAAGAACTTCCACGCGCTATTAATTACTAATCTATATTTAGTCATTATTAATATCCAGTTCGAACGTGATTGTTCGGACTGGATTGATTAAATAATATTAGTTTATACCATGTCATTCCCAAGCTGGGAAGCCAGCCGATGACCTATCGATACTATATTCTAAAGTAAAAAAACTGTGCTCTATCACCGGTTGTTCTATTACATTTAAGTAGTAAAGCACTACACCCATCTGCCTTCAATAAAAAACAATGATTTCTTTCAGTTGTCGTTCATGAGGGCCATACTGATATCTCTGTGCATCGACATCAAATTTATATTGGTGTGAATGCTGATGAACTGTCCTTAGGTTGGCTCAAGCCAGCTTTAGATTAATACCTTGATGACTGTGGGAAAATATTATGAGTAAAGGAAAAGACAACAAAAAAGATGTTAAAAAGAAATCACTTTTAACTGCGAAAGAAAAGAAAGCGGCGAAAAAACTAAAAAAATCAGATAGTAATGTATTGGGGCGTTAAGCAAGACAAACTAGCAAGCTAAATAAAAGCAAACACCCATGGTCTGTGCTCTATTCATTTTCGTGCCTATAGATTCATGATCGTTCCCGCGTACGGCTACAAGAGTAATTACTGAGGCGGGTTTCCAGTAAAGATTAATTTATGCTGAATCTATTAATTAATTCATACTGAATTCTAAAGAGCGAAACCGTGGTCTGTCCCCGGTTTCATTTCGAATGGTCAGAATATCGACAATAGTCATTATATAATG
>JBLHKL010000124.1:0-5436 GCA_047618295.1 Gammaproteobacteria bacterium
CAAGGTCGTCTTACCATGATCGACATGGCCTATCGTGCCGACGTTTATATGCGGTTTTGTGCGTTCAAATTTTTCCTTGGACACGGCTCATTACCTCTTCAATATATTTAGTTAGTAATAAAAATTAATTAAAACTCAAATAGTGGAGCTCATAACCGGATTTGAACCGGTGACCTCTTCCTTACCAAGGAAGTGCTCTACCGACTGAGCTATATGAGCAAATAAACAAGTTCCAGCTACCTAGTCAATAAATTCGACATTCTGAATAACGCTTAATACATCTATTGATGTTATTTATTGGAGCGGGTGATGGGAATCGAACCCACGTGTTCAGCTTGGAAGGCTGACGTTCTACCATTGAACTACACCCGCCAAATATCACATCACCCTTATGCTATCAATATTCAATTGACAGATTTACTCCGCATCATTCACTTTTCATCGAATCTGGCACTTCAAAAATACCATTACGTTAAAAATCTACTATACTTACTGCAATCCACTATAAAATTCATTTTGGTGGAGGGGGTAGGATTCGAACCTACGAAGGCTGAGCCAACAGATTTACAGTCTGCCCTCGTTGACCGCTTGAGTACCCCTCCAAAATTCAGCCGGCTATTCTGGAATAATCATTAACCGCTGTCAACACTCGTATTATCAATAATTTAGCTTACACGAATAATATTCCCGTTTTGAGCGTCTCTTATCTCTGTTGGTTTCAAATTATTCTTGATATCTGCAGGAATTACATAATCAAGCTCATCTCCAAAATAGGAGAGCACCTCTTGTGTAGTAATGGCGGGCTTGAAACCTGCAGGGTTTGCACTGGTAGAGACGATGGGTCCCAATTCTCGGCATAATGCATTTACAGTCGGATGAGAACTCACTCTCACAGCCAATGTTTTATGTGATCCTGTCAACCATGTCGGCGACTTCTCTTTAGCTGGAATGAGCCAAGTCACCGGACCCGGCCAACTATCACGGATTTGGTCTATCGTGGATAAGCTATCAAAATGTACATAGTCTTCAAGCTGCTCGATGGATGAAGCAACCAGTATCAATCCTTTTTCGACAGCGCGGTGCTTTAATTGCAGAATTCGAAATACAGAATCTTGAAAAAGAGGCAAGCAACCTAAACCAAAAACGGCTTCAGTTGGATAGGCAACTACGCCACCTTTATTAAAGGCAATTATTGCTTGCTTCAAATGCGATGTATTCATCTGAAGTAGATAAGTCGTCCCAGTGGTAATTTATCAACTAACTAGTTTTACTAGCCGTCTTTTTTGTGGCTTTCTTTTTACTAGCTTTCTTTTTGCTGGTCTTTTTCTTCGTCGTAGCTTTTTTGCTTACTTTCTTTTTTGCTGTAGCCTTTTTTTTGCGTCCTCGCCCACGAGAGACCGGAGCTGCGGCTAATAAAGTAATACATTCTTCCAGTTCCAAAGAAGCAGGTTCTCTATCTTTAGGTACTTTGGCATTCTTAGTGCCGTCAGTAATATAGGGGCCGTAACGTCCGTTTAGTATAGATATCCCTCCTTCAACAAAAATCTTAATCTGCTTTTCTGCATCCGCCTTTTTCTTTTCAGCTACGAGCTCAAGCGCTCGTTCAAATGTAACTGTATAAGGGTCTTCTTCTTTTGGAAGTGAAGCAAATTTACTGCCGTATCGAATATAGGGGCCAAAACGCCCAACACTGGCTGCAACTTCCTCACCTTCTTCAGTGTCACCCAGTATTCTCGGTAATTTGAACAATTCTAGCGCTTCTTCAAATGTGATGCTGTCTAATTTCTGTCCTGGTCTTAGCCCGGCAAATTTAGGCTTATCTTCATCATCCTTCGTACCTATTTGGGCATAAGGACCATATCGACCAATTCGTACTGAGACTTCTTTCCCTGATTTTGGATCCGCACCTAATACCCTTGCTTGCGCAACTTCACTCCGACTAACATTCTCGTCTATATCTAAAACTCGAGTATGGAAGGGCGTCCAAAAATCTTGCAGCAATGGGATCCAGTCTTTCTCACCTCTGGAAATCGCATCTAATTCATCTTCAAGCTTGGCAGTAAATTCATAATCCACATAGTCCTTGAAATGGTTAGTCAGAAAATCATTCACTATTTTGCCCACATCGGTAGGGTGAAAACGTTTATTTTCTACCTCTACATATTCTCTGTTTCTAAGCGTTGATATGATATTGGCATATGTTGATGGACGACCAATTCCATATTCTTCGAGTGATTTCACCAAACTCGCTTCAGAATAACGAGGCGGTGGTTCAGTAAAATGCTGTTCATCGCGAATCTCTTTTAATTTTATTTTTTCGCCTTCTTCTATCTGGGGTAACATTTTTTCATCATCATCCCCTTTAGAATCATCTTTGCCTTCAAGGTAGACTGCCATAAACCCCGCATCGGCAATGGCTGAACCATTGGCTCGAAACAAATTTCCTGCACCACATGACATATCAACCGCGACAGTATCTATCGTAGCGTGCGTCATTTGACTCGCCATTGTTCTTTTCCAGATCAATTCATAGAGCTTGAATTGTTCTGCACTTAAACTACTTTTAATTTCCTGCGGCACTCTGGTTACTGACGTTGGACGAACGGCTTCATGTGCCTCTTGCGCGTTTTTAGATTTTGTTTTAAAAACTCTAGGCTCGTCGGGCAAAGATTGTTTGCCGTATCTAGAAGATATGAAATCGCGTATTTCAACAATTGCTTCTTGAGCGAGATTCACTGAATCTGTTCGCATATAGGTAATAAGACCAACCGCACCTTCTCCAACATCAATACCTTCATAAAGTTGTTGTGCTGTTCGCATGGCCCGTTGTGCTGTGAACCCTAACTTGCGTACTGCTTCTTGTTGTAAGGTTGAAGTTATAAATGGCGCTGCGGGTTGGCGTTTACGTTGTTTCTTAGTGACGGTTTCAACCAACAACTCACCACCGGCTGCTTTATCCAGAGTAGCTTTAACTGCTGCTGCATGATCAGTTTTCTGTATAGTGAATTGTTTTATTTTTTCATTTTCAAACTGCGTAAGTTTGCCAAGAAAATTACTTTCTTTATGTTCTAGATCAGCTTCAATGGTCCAATATTCTCTTGGCTCAAATGCTTGTATTTCTTTTTCACGTTCAGCAATCATCCTCAGAGCTGGCGACTGAACACGACCGGCAGATAATCCTCTTTGAATTTTTTTCCAGAGTAATGGAGAAAGATTAAAACCAACTAGATAATCAAGTGCACGACGAGCTTGCTGTGCATCAATTAAATTTGAAGCTAATTCTCGAGGATGTTTTATTGCATCCTGAATTGCACTCTTGGTGACTTCATGAAATACAACTCTATGAACCTTTTTGTCTTTCAGTTCGCCTTTTTCTTTTAATAATTCATGAAGATGCCATGAGATGGCTTCTCCTTCTCTATCAGGGTCAGTTGCTAGGTATAATGTATCCGCATTCTTTAAAGCTTTTGAAATGGTAGCAACCGCTTTTGCATTTTTTTCAATGGCTTCATAACGCATTGAAAAATTATTTTCTGGGTCAACCGCGCCTGTTTTAGGCAAAAGATCACGGACGTGACCATACGATGCCAAAACCTTGAAATCCTTACCAAGATAACTTTCAAGGGTTTTACATTTGGCGGGAGACTCAACAATTACAAGAGAACTACTCATATTTGCTAAACAATATCACTTTCTGATTAATGAAAAAAAAGATAAAAAATTTAATGTGATGAAGATATCACTACTAATAAAATACATTAATGCACAACAGCACTAACTTCATCCATTATAATATCTTCCATCCAGGCGAACGCAGCTTCCTTGCCAGGTCGATTAAATAATACCATCAGCACAACCCACTTTAGTTGCTGTAATTCTATAGTGTCAGTTTCAAGTGCCATTACTCTATCGATCACTAGCTCACGATCTTCCGAATCAAGTACACCAGATTGCTCGAGGAACAACAAAAAGCCCTTACATTCAACATCAAGCTTTTCATTCTCTATATCGTTAAAAACTCTTATTGATCGTGAACGCAGCACACTGGTATTCAAAACATCCTTTTGAGTCGCTAATCCCTCTAACCAATCAATTGCTTTATCAACTTGTAGATCGGCAAAACCAGCCTGAACTAATTGGGTTTTCAGATCTTGTTGATCGGGATTTATTTCGAGTTCTTCCTCGACGTAATGATCAAATAAATATATGAGTACATCTAAAACAGTTTCTTTCATAAATTGTAATCTTCTATTTGGCCAATCTCTTAAGAACAGCGACTATACTTACCACCATGTTGGGATTCAATCATTCCTTGAAGTTCCAATATTAACAGCATGGAGGAAACTACATCTGCCGTCAATCCTGTTAATTCAACAAGCCTATCTACTGATACTATTTCGTAACCCATAATCTCTAGTAGCAACTTGTAATCCGGTTCCAAGTCGCTATACCTATTCCAGCCAGCATCTTGTGTGCTGGGCATATTCATCACAACATTCGCCATCGGGGTTAGCTCTTCAAGAATATCATCTACCGTCTCAACTAATTTTGCACCTTGCTTGATTAGACTATGAGTCCCACGTGCGAGTGGGTTATGTATTGAGCCTGGTATCGCAAAGACATCTCTACCCTGCTCTAGCGCATAATTCGCTGTAATCAATGAACCACTTCTTTTTGCAGCTTCGACCACCAGAACACCCAGGCTCATGCCACTAATAATTCGGTTACGTCTGGGGAAATTCCCCGGATTAGGTTTTGTGTTCGGAAGATACTCTGAAAGGAGTAAACCATTCTCAATGATTTGGTGGGCAATTTTTTTATGCCGCGCTGGATAAATACTATTTAAACCATTACCTAAAACCGCTATTGTTGAACCAACTGCTTTTAAGGCACCTAAATGACTGTGGTAATCAATACCCAATGCAAGACCACTGCATATAGTCAGGCCTGCCCTTGACAATTCAGAGGCGAAATCTTCGGCCAACCTTTTCCCTCCAGCCGTCGGATTTCTGCTACCTACGATAGCAAAATGTAGAAAGCTCAATGCCTGCCGCTGCCCTATAGCAAACAAAACCATAGGCGGAGAGTGTATTGTCTTTAGTAGTTCTGGGTAATCGTCATCAAGATAGGTTATTAAATGATGATTTGGCTGATTCAACCATTCAAGGGTTGTGCTTATTTGTCTCTGATCTGGTTCAAGCAGAGAAATTATTGAGGTGTCATTTAAACCAAATTGTCTAAGAGTATTCTGATTACTCGACAATATAGCCTTAGGAGTTTTGAATTCGATTAATAATTTATTACAGGTTGCAGGCCCAATACCTGTCGCCTGCGTAAGTGACAACCAATCGATATAATTTTGAGTAGTATTCACATCCATATGAAAACTCTGTGTGCCTCACCCCTTCAACATTACTAAAGGGGTATATAATTGTA
>JBLHKL010000125.1:0-5429 GCA_047618295.1 Gammaproteobacteria bacterium
GTTCGCCTTGCACAGAAGAAGTAGCCGTATTCCATGCGTTTGCACATATCGTACAAGAGGCACGTAGCACCTTCGTGGTCCTCGATACCGCACCAACGGGACACACGCTCCTACTGATGGACGCAACGGGTGCATACCATCGACAGGTTACACGAGGATTCGATGCCGAGGCCAAGCTGCGCATCGTCACGCCACTCATGCATCTCCAAGACCCTAGCTACACACGTATCATTCTGGTCACGCTACCCGAAACGACCCCCGTGTCGCAGGCGTCGGCGCTACAGAATGACCTGCGTCGGGCAAAAATTGAGCCTTACGCATGGGTCATTAACCGTAGCGTACTGGCCGCTGGTACAACCGATCCGTTGCTGACTGCGAGAGTCCAGAACGAACGCAACCAAATCCGCCGAATCGCCGAGGACCGCCTGGCCGGTCGCACATTCATTGTACCTTGGCTAGAAACGCCCCCCGTGGGTTTGGACCAACTTTCGCACCTCGTAGCTAATGTCGATATAGAACCTATGGAATTAGGAAATGAACTTCTTTAAATCAATCGAGTCTGGCCCCATTGGTTGTTAAGAGGCTATTTCCGACCCAAAGCAGTCCGTCGATTAGTTGGAACAATATCAACGTCATTTAATATCCTAATATATTGCTTATTGTTAAAAAGTATGAAACATTCACCTACTATAAGTAGGTCAATATAGTTCGTCGACTAAATGACAACCTACACGTATAAGCAGCTCAATGGATTGAAGAAAAGGAGATTTTTCACTCATGGAATTAGCATTACCCTTGGCAATAACATTTCCAAACAAAATAATGAAAACATTATTCATATTGATTCCATTGTTTTTCTTTGCGTCTATAGCTACCGCACAAGACAGACCCAACATCATTTATATACTTGTAGACAACTGGGGATGGGGGGATCTCAGTATTCAAGGTGGTGCCGTTCGTACACCCCAGATAGACAAGTTGGCATCGGAAGGACTTCGCCTAACAAATTTCAACGTGCAGAATCAATGTACGCCGACTCGCTCAGCGCTGCACACCGGGCGACTACCGATTCGCTCTGGGACACAAAAGGTTCCCGCACCAGGTGAGCCAGATGGTCTAGCTCCATGGGAATACACCATTGCCGAGTTGCTCTCGGATGCAGGTTATGCCACCGCGCTAAATGGTAAATGGCACATCGGCTCCAAAGTGGGCTATATGCCCAATGACCAGGGCTACGACGAATGGTGGGGGATCAACGAAGGATCACAGGCGGCGGGCTATACTAGCACTCCTCAATTCGATCCAGAGGTCGCCGAGATACCGCATATCTGGCAAGGCGTAAAAGGGAAGAAATCAACGAAGGTCAGAGTTTTCGATCAAGAAGCCAAGAACGCTTTGGATAGAGAAACAACTGAGAGAACTATTGCGTTTATCAACAAGAATGCTAAGGCAAGCAAACCATTTTTCACCTATGTTGGTTTTACCCACTTTCATCCGCCATGGGGTGTGCATCCTGACTTTGTGAATAAGTCTAAGGCCGGTATTTATGCCGATACCAAAATGGAAGTAGATTACAACATTGGCCAGATTCTGGATGGCATTAAAAAATCTGGTATCGAGAAAAATACCATTGTCATCTTGACCGGCGATAATGGTGCTGCCAATTATCCTTCTCCGGGAATTGTTACAGGTGAGGTCGGTGGTTCTAATGGTCCCTGGCGCGGAGGTCTCAGCACAGCTTATGAAGGTGGCATGCGTACACCGGCTATGATCCGTTGGCCCGGTAACATTCCTGCTGGTAAGGTTTCCGATGAAATCATGGCTGACCTAGACATGTACCCAACGATTGCAAACCTCATCGGCGAACAAAAACGCATCCCGACTGATCGCCCCATTGATGGTATCAGCCAGAAAGATTTCCTACTCGGCAAGCAGGAGAAGTCGAACCGCGAACATGTAGTTACTTTCGTAGGAAACGAAGTGTCTGCCGTTAAATGGCGCAACATGAAGGTGCACTTCTTCGCCACAGAGGGGACTCACTCTGTTGTTCAAAAGTATACGTTCCCCCAGGTTTTCGATATCAAGGAAGACCCGAAGGAAAGCTATGAACTTTGGGGTAATGAAGGCTATGTCCATGCTTGGGTGATGGGGCCGGTGATGAAGATCTTGACAGCGGTAAATGGAAGTATGAAAAAATATCCAAATATCAAACCTGGAGAAGACTTTAAAGGCTATAAAAAGTAGAAGGCTCTTTTACAAAAAAATAAAAGGAATCAATTATGCTAAATTTTAGCTATATCTTACTTGGATCATTAGCAGCCATTTGTCTCTATTCTCCTTTACAAGCTGAAGAGGCTAAAAGTGACAATATATATTCCCCTTTTGTCGTTAGGGAAAATGCCTCACAAGTTTATTGGGGCGACACTCATTTGCACACATCATATTCTGCTGATGCTGGAATGGTAGGCAATACATTAGGTCCTGAAGTAGCCTATCGTTTTGCATTAGGTCATGAAATAGAAACGAGTAGCGGTCAACCAGCACGACTAATTCGTCCCCTCGATTTTTTGGTTATTTCAGATCACGCGGAAAATCTTGGTCTTTCACCTCTAATCGCTAATTCTGACCCTGAACTACTTAAAACAAAATACGGTAAAATATTGCATGACTTAGTAAAGGATGGAAAAGGTCATGAGGCATTTCTCTTGTGGATTAAAGAAGGAATGTCAAAAAACACAGATCTGATTGATAATCCCATAATGGCAAAGAATGTTTGGGAAGAATCCATTGATCTTGCCGATAAATACAATGACCCTGGTCGGTTCACTGCTTTTATTGCTTTTGAGTGGACATCGATTAACACCCCTGAAGTTCCGAGTAATTTGCACCGTGTCGTGTTGTTTAAAGATGATGCCGATAAAACCAAACAAGTATTACCTTACAGCTTATTTGACTCTTATGATCCAGAAGATCTCTGGACTTACATGGAAGAATACGAGAAGAAAACAGGCGGAAAGGTATTAGCTATCCCACACAACGGCAACTTATCAAATGGACTTATGTTCGCTATCGAGCGCTTGAATGGTGAGCCAATTGATAAAGCTTATGCTGAACGCCGAATGAAATGGGAACCTCTTTACGAAGTGACCCAAATTAAAGGTGATGGCGAAGCACATCCGTTTATTTCACCCAATGATGAGTTTGCGGATTATGGTACTTGGGATAAAGCGGATATTGCTGGACTTATCCCAAAAACCGATGAAATGCTTCCCTATGAGTATGCGCGATCGGCATTACAAATTGGGCTTCAACAAGAAGACAAGCTCGGCGTTAACCCCTTTAAAATAGGACTTATTGGAGGTACTGATTCGCATACCTCAATGGTATCCACACGCGAAGATAATTATTGGGGAAAAACCCCTCGAGGTGAAGCAGCAGCTGATCGCTATACGCATAAAATACTAGGAACAGTTGAAGAATTATCGACCTATGAATCAGACACTATTGCATCGGGCTTAGCGGCAGTTTGGGCGCGAGATAATACACGTTCAGATTTGTATGAAGCAATGGAAAATAAAGAAACCTATGGTACAACTGGAACCCGTATTACCGTTCGTTTCTTTGGTGGCTGGGACTATCAACAAACAGATGTATATCAGGCTGACATGGCTGATATTGGCTATCAAAAAGGTGTTCCAATGGGCGGCGATTTACCTAGGGCTGTATCAGCTAATAAAACTCCAGTGTTTATGGTCGCAGCGATGAAAGATCCTAATGCGGCTAACCTTGATAGAGTTCAGGTTGTTAAAGGCTGGGTCGATGGTAAAGGAGAGCGTCAAGAACGAATTTACGATGTGGCAGTTTCAGATGACAGAAAAATTGATGCCGATGGTCGTTGCAAAATACCTGTTGGTGATACAGTCAATATAGAAGCTGCAACATACTCCAACTCGATTGGTGCTGTTGAGTTAAGAGCTGTTTGGACTGATCCAGATTTTGATCCTAGTTTATCTGCTGTTTATTACGCTAGAGTCTTAGAAATTCCTACTCCAACCTGGCAGGCGCACGATGCTAAGTTTTACGGGTTCACAATGCCCGAAGGCACTCTGCTGAAGCATCAGGAACGAGCTTATACTTCACCTATTTGGTATGGAGAGAAATAAGTAACGATATTCAGGCAGCACCTGTGAGGATTTAGTTTTGGTTTTGTTTGGTTGTATTGGCTCATGCTGATTAGTATCGCCCAGCGTATCTATAATTTAAGCAATCAAGCATTAACGACTTCGATATGCTTTGACATTTGAAAGTCTATTGTGATTCTGGGTTTAGTTCTGTCGGGTCATATAATAAATGTCTGTCATTGAAAATAGATAGGCACATTAAAACACAGAATTATTGACCGCTATTGGCACAAAGGAGACAAATATTAAAATTGATTGGCTTTCAACCCTGCTAGTTACATTACTTATAGCAACATTGTTAGCATTTTTCATCGGATATTTTCCGTATCCATACGGTTGGATTATTATTACAATTGCACTTATAGCTAAACTAACTGCTAATAGTGGAAAAAATGACAGCTAACGACCCAAAGCAGTCAGTCGATTGTTTGTAACAATATCTTAGGTTTAGTATTCCATGTTTAAAAATTGATTTTTCAATAAAAAGTTGGAATTATTGGTTTGATAATCAGTCTGTTAGATCTATCAATTAAACACGGATAATTAGGTGGAAACTATGGAAGTCTTTCAAGCTCTATTGATCTTAGCTACTTTTCTTTGTTCGCTGGTCGCGGGCTTTCTTTTTGCTTATGCAATAGTCGTGATGCCTGGCATAAGAAGTTTAAACGACAGAGAGTTTATTAGAGCTTTTCAGGTTACGGATCGCGTTATCCAGAATAATCAACCTATTTTTATGTTGGTCTGGGTTGGTTCTTCAGTAGTTTTGATAAGTTCGGCTGTGCTTGGCATAGGGCGCTTGGATGGAATTGAGGTTTCTCTTATATGCTTCGTTACACTCACATACCTTCTAGGGGTGCAGTTGCCAACAATCACAATCAATGTACCTTTGAATAACAAATTACAGACTCTGGACGTCGACACAATGAATGAAACAGAGCTAAAAGTAGCACGTGAAGGTTTCGAACAGCGTTGGAATCAATGGAACTCATTCAGGACAGTTTTATCGAGCCTTGTGTCAGTTCTGCTAATTATTTTACTCTTTAGGTTTTGAGAACATGATGATGGGTAGTGGTAAGTCTAAAAAGTGTTTAACAGATCTAAGGAACGGCTAAACGAATGACCGCTTCTGGCACTTAATTGACACTGTCTCAGAATCGAGGCCGAAGGGCTTTACCACTTAAATTAATGACTGAACAAATGTCAGTCATGTAGAATAACCCGTTTTCCAGAACAGTTGCTTTTAATGGC
>JBLHKL010000126.1:0-5397 GCA_047618295.1 Gammaproteobacteria bacterium
GGAACGGAACAATTCACTAATGAACACTGTTCAGAAAAAGTTACTCCACAACAAGACACGCCCAATTCTTTAAGGAAAATAATTTTAGCAAATAGTACATCTGTAATAGCGACCTTGTATTTTAATGATGAACTGCGCGATAACAGTAAAATGTTAATTCAATACTTGAAGAATCAAGGAAAGAAAATTATTTTAATGAGTGGCGATCATCGATCTATCGTAGACCTGGTCGCTAACAATCTTGGAATTGAGGAACATCAGGCAGAATTGAAACCTGTAGATAAACTAAACAATATTGCTAATCTACAAGAACAAGGGTATCAAGTATGCATGATTGGTGATGGTATCAACGATGCGCCTGCTTTTGCACAAGCTGATGTAGCGATTGCCATGACAGATGCAAGCGATATTACCAAACTCAATGCTGACGTACTGTTATTGAATAATAAGATAGAGTCACTCAAAACAATGCTGAAGATTGTCACAAAAACAAATCGCACCATTCACATGAATTTTACCTGGGCCCTTGCGTACAACATTATCGCATTGCCTTTTGCCATTGCTGGATTTATAACGCCCTGGATGGCTGCGTTGGGCATGTCATTAAGCTCATTGATTGTCGTTATCAATGCCACCAAAATAACAACGGCTGATTATTCTTAGACCAAATTTGATATGGAAATAATATTCTTACTCATCATTGTATCCTTAGTGTTTGTAGCAATACTGGCCGGGGTACTATTTTGGGCGATACGTTCTGGGCAGTTTGATGACCTAGAAGGCCATGGGCATCAAATCCTGATGGATGATGACGATGTTAAGACAGAAGATGAAAACACACCGCAATCTTAAATGTCTGAACGTTATCCTAATAAAACATTACATCTCAATGGTGTTTATGCGATGACAAATTTGAATCACCATGGTTATAGTGCTTAGAAAAATAAATCGTTGATGCTGGCAAGCTGATTGCTATCACGATCATCAAGCTTGCTGTTATCCAACGAAATTTACTATTTGTTTTTAATTGGTTCAAATAGTCTGAAAAATAACCAACGGTCAACATACCCGGTAATGTTCCTATCCCAAAAAACAACATGGTCAGCATGCCTTCAGGCACAGTCCCGGTGCTTAGGCTCAATAACAAAGCAGAATATACCAAGCCACAGGGCAACCATCCCCAAAGCATACCAAACAGTAACGCGCGCCAGAGCGAGTTAATGGGATATAGATGTTTGCCTAATGGTTGAATTTTTTTCCACAACCTCATGCCTATAGCTTCTGTGATTTTATTAAGTGGAGAAAAACCCAGAATATTTAATGCCAAACCAATGAGTACCAACGCGGCAATACTCTGCAAGATTAAATGGGCATTAATGTTTTGCGATAGGCCAAGAAATTGTGAGCCTAATAAACCTGCGAATAGACCGCCTATGGAATAACTACTTATGCGGCCCAGATTGTATGCAAGACTTCGATTGAAGACTTTGAGTTTTGATTTATTTTCGCCTTCAGGCGAACCTAGCATCAGAGTAGTTAAGATGCCGCCGCACATTCCAACACAATGCGCCGTACTCACAAGACCAAGATTAAAAGCAATAATGAATGTAACAAGCATGACGTAGCTGAATGATAAACCTTGACGGTTTAAGCGCTGGAGCTTTTATTATCTTTTGGTTTTTCAGGAAAGCCATCACAAATTGCATGGATAGCTGGCAGATTTTCCAGACTAATAGCTTTTCGATTTATTTTTACCAGACCATTCCTCTGGAATTTTGAAAATAAACGACTAACTGTTTCAATCGTAAGGCCAAGATAATTCCCAATCTCCTGGCGTGACATCGGCAGGTTATATTCTTTTGCGGAATAACCCAGCTTTTTAAAGCGTGATGAAAGACTAATTAAGAAGGTTGCCACCCGCTCTTCCGCACTACGTTTATTGATTGTTAATAATAATTGATTTTCATTTGATATTTCACGACTCAATAATCGAAACATTTGATTTTGAAGATCAGGGATTTCCATACAAATGTCATTGATCTTGTCATAGGGGAGTGAACAGAATGTCGTTGTCTCTAGTGCGACTGCCGAACTAAGATGTTTATGATGTTCTATCCCGTCAAAACCGATAATTTCACCGGGAAAATAAAAGCCGATTATTTGTTCTTCGCCGGACTCATTAATAACGTATACCTTTACTGAACCAGATCGAACAGCATAAAAAGACTCAAAGGGATCATCCGTACGATAGACATGTTTACCTTTCTCTATAGGGTGTGAGCCTTTGACCACAACTTCCAGTTTCTTAAGATCAGCCGCCTGAAGGCCATGAGGTAAACACAACTCTTGTAAGTTGCAGTTTGAACAAGTCGCCTTGATTTTGGAAAAATCTATAATCTGTGCTGGTTCACTCATTCTGCATTACCATATTATGCCAAATCAATTCTTGAGTATTATACTTATTCTAAGTCGCACACATAATGATTCAAGCTATTATTTTGAGTTTAATACAGACATGTTCAGATAATATACGGTAATTAATGGATAATATGGTGCCGGCTCATTAGAAGAACAAAACTGTGAAATTCTGAAGATTTTCACGAAATTGCAAAGATGGGTAGTGATTAATTTAAATCTAATTGAATTTTTTCAAATTGAAGGTGGTATATCCACCTAATATTTGGTTTGTGGCGCGCTCGGAGGGACTCGAACCCCCAACCCTCGGGTTCGAAGCCCGATACTCTATCCAGTTGAGCTACGAGCGCGTGATGGAAACCCTATTACATTGAGATCTTTCAGTTCACTGGCAGTGCTATGCACTGCTTACTCTCGTCGCTATCGGCTCCTGCCTAACGCGACACTTGTGCTTCCTGCACATCGTCCGTTGAGCTACGAGCGCTAAGGACCTGTGTAGGAACGCGCTAGCTTAATGGTTTAAATGAATCTCGCAAGCCATTTATTAATACTTATTGCCAACCTTCAACTCCGGCCATATCGGGTAATTCATGCGCTATCCCTTTATGACAGTCGATACAGGTCTTTTCCCCTTGAGCCAAACTGGTAGAGTGTGCTGCTTCAGCGCGTTTCCCTTGCCGCGTGAAATCCATGTATTGAAAATCGTGGCAATTACGACACTCAAGCGAATCATTGGCTTTAAATCTATCCCATTCGTGTTGTGCTAGTTCTTTTCTCTTGGCAAGAAACTTCTCACGAGTGCTTATCGTCTTGAAGATTTTTCCCCACACTTCTTTAGATGCCTGCATCTTTCTTGCGATTTTATCAGTCCAATCGTGTGGCACATGACAATCAGGACAAGTAGCACGAACACCCGAACGGTTGCTGTAATGGATGGTGGATTTTAATTCCTGATACACATTGGCATTCATCTCATGACAACTAATACAAAAGGTCTCAGTATTTGTCGCTTCAAGGACTGTATTAAAGCCGCCCCAAAAGATAACCCCAGCGACAAAACCGGCAATGATTAAAATACCTAAACTAAAATAGCGACTGGGTGAGCTAATTGTCCCCCAAAGTTCTTTGATTTTATTTAGCATGAATTATTCTTTTTTCTTTTTGTTATCTAAAATAGTATCAATGTCTTGAAAGGTATTCTCTACCAGCGGTTTAAGATCGCCCTGTGGTACATGACATTGATTACAAAAATAACGCCGCGGTGATACCTCAGCCAAAAAGTTACCATCACGATCCATATAATGGGTGACACTTACCATCGGCGCTTGTGACTCATCAACTTGCCTTCTGCTATGACAAGAAAGGCATTTATTACTGTTCAGATCGATACGATAACTGGCGGTCTTGTGTGGAATCGTCGGTGGTTGCATCGGGTAATTACGTTTTCGCTTTATATCTTTGTTTTCTTCATTACCCAAGCGTGGTGCCTCGGGCTCTATGGCAATTTCCGCAGCACGTAAGGTGGCAATATTTTGTTCCGCCAAAGCTTGCTCAACAATAACAAGAAACGGCATAAGTAATAAAATAAAGTATAATGGTTTCATCATAAACCCCTCAAGCAGGCGTTATCTTTACTGCACATTTTTTAAAGTCAGTTTGTTTTGAAATTGGGTCAGTCGCATCCAGTGTTACTTTGTTGATCAATTGGCTTGCATCAAACCATGGAACAAAGATCAATCCACGTGGCGGTTTATTACGTCCGCGCGTTTCTACTCGGGTTCGAATATTTCCGCGTCTGGATGCCACAATGATTTCACTACCACGGCGTACACCAAGGTCACTTGCATCATCAGGATGCATAAAGGCAACCGCATCAGGAAAGGCCTTGTACAGTTCTGGCACACGTTGTGTCATGGAACCGGAATGCCAATGCTCTAGCACACGACCTGTCGACAACCAAAAGGGATATTCATCATCGGGTGATTCAGCAGCTGGTTCATATGGCAAGGCAAAGATATTCGCTTTGTTATCTTTATTTCCGTAGAACTGATAATCGGTGCCCGCTTTTACATATGGATCACTACCCTCTTTAAAACGCCAGCGTGTTTCCTTGCCGTCTACTACCGGCCAACGTAGACCATGTTCTTTGTGATAGGTATCAAAGTCTGCCAAGTCATGAGCATGTCCCCGACCAAACTGGGCATATTCTTCAAACAATCCTTTTTGAATATAAAAACCGAAGTCTTCAGATTCATGATTAGCGTAACCTTCTTCGATATCGGATAAAGGAAACTTGTCGACCTCTCCATTCTTATACAAGACTTCATACAAGGTTTTTCCTTTGTATTCAGGGTTTGCATCAAGGATATCTTGTGGCCATACATCTTCCGTTTTAAAACGTTTGGAGAATTCCACTACCTGCCACATATCTGATTTTGATTCACCCGGGGCATCCACCATTTCATGCCAGAATTGTGTGCGACGTTCGGCATTACCATAAGCGCCCTCTTTCTCTACCCACATCGCGGTAGGCAAGACTAAGTCAGCTGCCTGTGCCGTAACTGTCGGATAGGCATCGGAGACCACGATAAAATTTTCGGGGTTACGATAACCGGGTAACCCTTCTTCATTGATATTCGCTCCAGCCTGTATGTTGTTATTGACTTGTACCCAATAGGCATTGAGTTTGCCGTCTTTTAACATCCGGTTTTGTAAGACCGCGTGATAACCCGGTTTCCCTGGAATAATCCCTTCAGGTAGCTTCCAGATTTTTTCTGCTATATCACGATGTTCTTTCTTCATGACAACCAGATCCGCTGGTAGTCGATGAGAGAAGGTGCCAACTTCACGCGCGGTGCCACAAGCAGATGGCTGTCCCGTTAAAGAGAAAGGACTGTTACCCGGTGTTGAGATCTTGCCCGTTAACAGATGGATATTATAAATAAGATTATTACACCAGACGCCTCGCGTATGTTGATTAAA
>JBLHKL010000127.1:0-5357 GCA_047618295.1 Gammaproteobacteria bacterium
CATCGTTGTCATAAGAAAGAGTTTCTGCTTAAATTTTCCCGAGACCGTGAATGTTGGATAAGGTGGCTATTTGAAGCGAAAAAACGTTACGGCCTTTGTGTTTTAAACTATGTCGTTACATCTAATCATATTCACTTATTAGTAAAAGACACGGGTGAACATGTTATTGCTAAAAGTTTACAGTTAATCGCTGGGCGAACGGCACAAGAATACAATCAACGTAAAAAACGTAAAGGTGCTTATTGGGAAGATCGTTATCACGCCACTATTGTTGCATCAGATGAGCACTTTCTAAAATGCCTTATTTATATTGACTTGAATATGGTAAGAACAGGCGTTGTTAAACATCCTTCATTATGGCCACACGGCGGTTACCAAGAAATTCAACATCCACGAAAGCGCTATCGCATTATTGATATTTCAAGTTTACAGTCATTCGTGAACATTGATGACTTATATATCTTGCAACAACAACATCGCCAATGGATTGAAGATGAAATTAATCTGGATAGCACTTTGCGTGACGCTAATTGGACAGAAAGTCTGGCTGTCGGTAATGAAGCATTTGTAAATCATGTTCAAAATTTATTAGGAATCAAAGCTAATCATCGTGTCGTTAAAGCAACCGGAGATAAACATGTGCTTCGTGAAATGTCGGCATCTTATAATACCCATTTTAATGCCCAAAAAGAGGATTTAAGCTTAAATAATAGCTTTCTATGGGAAGTATATTGAATAATATCAATAACTTATCTAGGTCCGACCCGAATGTTGTAGATAAATACAGAAATGTAAGATATATCTTCCAATATAGATTATTTTGCCTATAATATCGTTATTATGACGAATATACCTGTCATTATAGCTGTTCGAAACTGTCTTTCATTAGGAGGGGTGATTGCTGCTGCACGTAAAGAAAAGAAAATCTCTCAAGAGGTGTTAGCGAAGCGGGCGGGTATTAGTCGACATACATTGTCAGGTTTTGAAAGAGGCGAGAACCCTAATCTATCAATCGATACCTTTATTAAACTAACTCGTTTACTCAATCTTGAATTAACAATAGGGCCCTCTAAGAAAAAAGATATTCACGCTATTTTGAAAGAAAAGGCTGAGTATGAAAAACGTAATGCTGAAAATCATTCTATGAGTTCTTAATGGCTATGCTGAAAGAATTAACGGTTTATGTGAATGCAACGCCTGTGGGTCAGTTTTCTGCTGAATTACAAAGTGACGGTCACACGACCTATCGGTTTATTTATCATGATAAGACTTCGGTAAATGATTTGGTCTCATTAACCATGCCCGTTGAGAATTCTGAATATCCGTTTAATATTTTTCCACCTGCATTCGATATGATTTTGCCAGAAGGTGAACGCCGAACTCGAATTCAAGCTTTTAGGAAAATTGTAGATACCGATCCTTTTTCATTACTCTTTTTTGTTGGTGGTAATGCAATAAACAGAGTTCGTTTTATTTCTAAAGGAAATGAAAATATTCGAATACCTGTTATTCCTGAGCCAGCCATTATTAAAGGTTGCGAGGACGGTCGCTCCTTATTTAAAGAACTGGTTAATACATTTAATGAAAACCAGGGTATTGCGGGTGTGATGCCAAAGATACTCGGCCGTGGTCAAGCTATAACTGGGACAATATCTCCCTCTTTATCAAATGATAGGAGTTTATCGGGAAGTGATTATATTCTGAAAACATCCACAGAAAAATATCCTTTCTTAGGTGTTAACGAATACCTTTCTCTAAATGTTTATGACAAAGCGGGTCTCGATACGCCGGATGTCACTATGAGCGAAGATGGCAGTCTATTACTCGTTAAGCGATTCGATATTATCGATGATTCGAATTCTGACGTTATGAATTATAAGGGCTTTGAAGAAGTTGCATCTCTGATGGGCGAAACTTCTGAATCAAAATATCATCGAGATTATGGTTCTATGATTTCATGTCTGGAAGATTTTATTGATGCAGATAACCCTTTAGATATTACAATTAAACTACTTAAGTCACTTGTATTAAACTGGATGATAGGCAATGGAGATGCCCATCTTAAAAACTTTGGTGTGTTATATGAAAGCGCCAACAATGTGAGTTTGTCTCCTTTTTACGATGTTATTTGTACAAAAGCTTATATCCCAAATGACATTCCAGCATTGGCTCTGAGTGAAAGTTATTATTCAAAATCAGATTGGCCCGAAGATCAATTAAAGCACTTCGTTAGTGAATTTGGTTCTCTCAATAAAAAAGGTACTGATGATTTATTTGATGAATGCCGCCAAGCTGTAAGCGAATCTAAAGAAGAGATTAATCAATACCGAAGTCATCTCCCAGAGTTTGATGAAATAGGTAAACGCATGTATGAAATATGGCAGTCAAAATTAACCGCTAATCATATTTAATGATAGACGTCCGTCAGGGTCAGGTCTTGAATGCGGTCATGTTGCCGCCTTCTTTTCTCTCTCATACTGTTTAATAATTTTGCTTACACTGCTGTAATGCAGTTCAAAATAATCTGCAATTTCTTTCTGTCGATAACGACCACTTTCATATGCAGCATAGATGGCATCGTTACGTTGGCTGTATTTCTTGACATAGACATCTAGTGGTTTTGTTGTTTGTATTTTTTGTATCTTTGGAATTTCTGATAGGTCTTTATCACTAGCTTGTTTCTTTTGTTGCTGTTGCACAAACTGTTCATCACCCAAATAAAGTTGTTGTCGTAATTGCTCCCATAAGGGTGATTGCTTTTTTGCATCACGGATAAACTTGATAAAGTGTTTCTGTGCTATTACTTCACGTTCGCCAAAATGCGCCAGTATTTCGTACTTTGCTAGCCAATCAGGAGCAATGACTTTATTAATCATCGCTCGATAACTGCTCCAGGGATATTATCCAGCAGTCTTTACCATCTGTGCCCTTACTGTGTTCAGTAACACATACCGAACTACCTCGAGTAGATAGTTGTCTCTATCAATAATTATCGCTTTATACCTAGGAAGATATCTTAAGAATGTAGTGAGGATATTAGTTATGACTATACTACATAGTCATTTATAACTATAATGACTATAGTTACTAGTTATATTTTAGAGGTGCTAAATGGAACCAATTTCAAAGACTGAGTTTAAAGCTCGTGCTCTGGAGATATTGCGGAATATCGAACAAAGCGGTGAATCACGTACGATAACGGATCATGGCAGGCCGACACTTGAAATTAAAAAGTTGAGGCAACGACAAGAGAATCCTTTGGTGGTGTTGAAAGGGACGGTGGTTAAATACGAAACTGCCACACAGCCGGTTGCTGATGATGATTGGGAAAATGCTTGATGATTGTTATCGATACCCATGTCCTAGTTTGGTGGGCCAATGGTTCTGATTCATTATCCACCGCAGCGAGTAAACTTATTAAGGATACTTTGGGTAGTGATGGTGAAGTGATTATCTCTTCTATCTCCGCTTGGGAGATAGCGATGTTGATAAAGAAAGGTCGCTTAGTCCTTAGTATGGATGTGGAAAATTGGCTTGATGAAGTGTCTCAAATTGATGGAGTACGCTTTATACCCGTTGACAATGAAATAAGTATTAAATCAACAATGTTACCGGGTGAATTTCATAAAGATCCAGCAGATCGCTTGATAGTCGCGACGGCAAGAAAACTAGCTGTTCCTCTTATTACTGCGGATGAGAAAATTATTCAATACGAACACGTTAAAACTATTTGGTAGCTTAGTAGAAGCTAACGTCCCTTTAATATCTAATTAAAAAATATTTATGAATAGAATAACTAATCAAAACACAGTCTGGCATGAACCTTCGGTTTATCGAACAGACCGAGAAGAAATGAATGGACATAAGAGTGTCATCATTTGGTTTACCGGTTTGTCTGGTGCAGGTAAATCAAGTTTGTCACTCTCGGTCTTCGTTCCTGACGCGACTCTACCGATTACATCCTTGTAATCGTGCATTGGAAGATGTCTTACATAAGAATAAAGTAAGGACCTACGTTTTAGATGGTGGTCTTCGACTGCTTGCTCCAAGCGCAGTTCTACCACCTACATCCTTGTAGGCGTATCAGGCGCATTGGTGCTGTGAGTAAACTGATGATGGAAGCCGGTGTGATTGTATTAACAGCCTTTATTTCCCCCTTTATTAAGGATAGAAAGATAGTCAGAGAGTCAGAGAGTTGGTTCCTGAGGGTGAATTTATCGAAGTGTATTGTGCTGCTGCGTTGGAGGTATGTGAATCCCGCGATACAAAAGGCTTATACAAAAAAGCGCGTGCCGGCGAGATTTCTGATTTCACCGGTATCTCTTCGCCTTATGAAGCACCAAAAAATGCTGAGATTGTTCTCGATACAGCAAAGCTATCAATAGAAGAGTGCATTGAGGCGATTGTTAGCTATCTTAAAGAAAGGGATATTATTCGCTTTTAAGCGCTATGCATAAAAGCTAGCGTTGCTTTTTTCTAATCGCGATAGTCTTTATTAAGCTTGATGTGATTAATACGATAATCACACCAACCATCCCTGCCAAGACATCTTCTTCGCTGCCTACTCGACCGGGCACGCCCAATTGCATGAACTCATCTGTAATAGATAGAATTGATACTATTAAAAACGTCAGCCAAAAAAGGGGATGCTACCCTTTCATTGTGCTAAGTGTTCCGTAGTTAAACCGATCTCAGGTTTAAGAAAGAATTTACATGGTTTACTCTAGCTCATTTCTGATGATTCAGGGACTGCCTTAAGCCTGTCCATAGACAAGTGAAGAAAGGATATCGTTCGCAAATGGAGTGAAGTAGATATACAATATTCGTATGTATATCATGCTTCCTTAGGAGTTTAAAAATGCAAATATCTAAATGGGGTAATAGTTTGGCGGTGCGTCTTCCTGCAGTCATTGTTGAGGCGCTTAATCTCAAAGAAGGAGATGATATTGAGATTGATGTTGTAACAGCAAAGCATTTTGAGATCAGCAAATCGGTTGAATCTCGTGAGCTTTTAGCTCGATTAAGAAAATATCGTGGCCGCTTGCCAGCTGATTTTAAGTTTAGCCGATTAGAAGCAAATGACCGACACTAAACAATTTTTTGATACGAATATTTTACTTTATTTACTTTCGGAAGATGTCGTAAAAGCAGATCGTGCTGAAGAGTTAATTGCGGGTGGTGGCATCATAAGCGTGCAAGTGTTAAATGAATTTGCTTCCGTTGCCTCACGTAAGCTACAAATGTCTTGGGTCGAGATTCGCGAGGTGCTTGAACCGATACGAAGAGTTTGTAAGGTTAGCCCGGTGATTGAAGAAACACACGAGCGAGGAATAGACATAGCGGAACGTTATGGCCTT
>JBLHKL010000128.1:2500-5275 GCA_047618295.1 Gammaproteobacteria bacterium
TTCATTTATTATTTCTTTTTCATCTTTTGACATTGAGAAACCTCTTTGTCGCAACTAACCGAAATAATAATAGAATATTATTCGTTGTTTAGTGTAACTCTTGCAAATTTTCTCTTTCCGACTTGCAGAACTGCCGAAAAACCAGCTTTCAACGCTTGCTTACTATCTTCCACGCGTTCACCATCGATCTTTACTGCACCTTGTTTAATCATACGATGCGCATCTGATGTGCTATTGACGAGACCAGACTCTTTCAACACGTTAGCAATAGCCATCCCATCTGTAGCCACAATGATATTTATCTCCGGCATATCATCGGGTATCGCATTGTTACTAAAGCGATTTATAAAATCAGCTTGTGCTGCTTCTGCAGCCTTTGCATCATGAAAACGAGTAATAATTTCTTCTGCCAACAAAAATTTTATGTCTCTGGGATTCTCACCTTGGTCTATTTTCTGTTTAAATCCATTTATTTCATCTATTGATCTAAAACTCAATAACTCAAAGTAGCGCCACATCAAATCATCAGAAACCGACATAATCTTGCCAAACATCTCATTCGCCGGTTCATCGATACCGATGTAATTCCCCAAGGATTTGGACATTTTTTGTACACCATCTAATCCTTCTAATATCGGCATTGTTAGAACGACTTGTGGTGCCTTACCATGTGTTTCCTGAAGTTGTCGACCGACGAGCAAATTAAACTTTTGATCAGTACCGCCCAATTCAACATCTGCATCCAAAGCAACAGAATCATATCCCTGTACAAGTGGGTACAGAAATTCATGGATCGCTATCGACTGATTCGATTTGTAGCGTTTATTAAAATCATCACGCTCAAGCATTCGCGCAACCGTATAGTTTGATGCCAACCTGATGACGTCGGCTGCACCCATCTTATCCATCCAGGTGGAATTGAATGCCACCTCTGTCTCGTCTGGATCAAGTATCTTAAATATTTGTTGTTGGTATGTTTCTGAGTTTTCTTTGATTTGTTCTCGCGTGAGTGCTGGCCTTGTCGCGCTTTTGCCCGAAGGATCACCAATCATGCCGGTAAAATCACCAATCAGAAAAACCACTTTATGGCCAAGTTGCTGAAATTGCCGCAGTTTATTGATAAGCACTGTGTGGCCAAGATGTAGATCCGGAGCGGTAGGATCAAAACCGGCCTTGATCCGAAGAGGTTTTCCAGTCTCTAATTTCTTCTTAAGCTCAGCTTCAACGAGGATTTCATTAGCGCCTCGGGCTATCAAATCCATCGCTTCTTGTACCTTTGTCATACCTTCCTCAGAGTCATTTTAAAACGCGCGTAGCTTATCATGTCGTTAACTGCTACGCAGTGGGCAATTCAACCATTGACGCATGTAAATTCAAAAGTTATTGTAACGAAAATTTAATCAGGATAAACGGTGACTTACAGAGTCTATATAATGAAAGACTATAAGACTGGGGCAGTAACGTCACAAGTACGCTCGCACCGGTCTTTGCTTATATTTCTGTCTGGCATCAGCCTGATACTAATATCGGCTTGGCTAATCTTATCTACGCCTGAGAATAATCCCGCAGATGGCTTGGCTAGCGACATCCCAAAAGCAGATATTCCAACGATTCTGCAAGAATCGGCAATTGAATATACCGCTGATTCCGTAAAGCTTGATATCCCAAACGTAATAGAAGAAAGCGCGGTTAATGATTCCGAGTTAAATGATGTTATTGAAATAACACCCCATGTAATAGCTCCTGATTCAGAAAATTTAGCTGTAGATGAACCTTTATCGGAATCTATTGAACAACAAACAAATAAATCATTGCAGACTATTACTGTAAAGACAGGGGATAGCCTAGCTTTAATATTTTCAAGGCTAGGATTAAGCCCAAGATCACTCTATAACATTATGTCTCTAGGTAAAGAGGTGTCTCGTTTAAAGAAACTACGACCTGGACAAATATTAAATTTTCATATTAATGAAAATGAATTAGACAAGCTTGAGTATGAGGTCAATCTAACTAACAGCCTCTTGATCACAAAACAAGACGGGAAGTTTCAAGCCGAGTTAATACACGAAGAACTTGAACCGCTGGTGAAACATGCGAAGGCAATAATCAATGATTCGCTTTTCCTCTCCGGTAAACGTGCAGGTTTATCAGATAAATTGATCATGCAATTGGTCTCTATATACGGCTGGGATATCGACTTTGCGCTTGATATTCGTGAAGGCGATTCTTTTACGCTTATCTATGAAGAACAATATAAGGATGGAGTTAAAGTTGCAGATGGGCCAATCATAGCGGCTGAATTTATAAATCGTGGCACACCATTAAGAGCCCTTCGCTATACTCACGAAGATGGGCGTCATGATTATTATGCTGAAAACGGCGATGCAATGCGTAAGGCGTTCCTCAGGACTCCGGTTGAATTAGCTAGAATCAGTTCACGGTTTAATTTAAAAAGAAAACATCCCATTCTGAACAGAATAAGGGCACATAAAGGTGTCGATTATGCTGCGTCTATCGGTACACCAATTAGAGCAACGGGCGATGGTACTGTTGCCTTGGCCGGCAAAAAAGGCGGTTATGGCAGAACTATAGTTTTGAAACATGGTGGAAAATATAGCACTCTTTATGCACACCTGCATAAATATGCCCGAGGCGTCAGAACAGGCAAACGGGTGAAGCAAGGACAAGTTATTGGCTACGTTGGCAAGAGCGGATTAGCCACAGGACCACACCTGCATTATGAATTCAGAGTTAATGGTGTCCATCGAAACCCAC
>JBLHKL010000129.1:0-5249 GCA_047618295.1 Gammaproteobacteria bacterium
CTACAGGGATGTAGGTGGTAGAGTCGAGTCTGGAACAGAGACCGAGGCGGGAATCCAGTAAATGATGTATGTAGTACCGTTTCCTGCATCGAATAGATTGATCTTTATCTCATAAAATCTAGACTGTTCACATGATATTCCTATTTACAGACTATGGCCTAGAAGGGCCGTATATCGGTCAGGTTGAGTCGGTATTGTATCAAAATGCGCCAAATGCAAAAGTCATTAACCTGATGACAGATGCGCCACGTAATAACCCTAAGGCCAGCGCTTATTTGCTTGCATCGTTGATAGATCAAATTCCGATAAGCTCGATTATATTCAGTGTTGTCGATCCGGCTGTGGGTTCCGATAAGGACAAGCCTTCTGCCATAAAGATAGATGGGCGTTGGTTTGTTGGCCCGGATAATGGTTTGTTTGATATTGTTGCAAAGTATGCAAAAGAAATATTGGCATGGCATATCACATGGAACCCGGAAACATTATCGAGCAGTTTTCATGGGCGAGATTTATATGCACCTGTTTGTGCCATGTTAGAAAATAAAGAACAGATCCCCGGTGATAGAGTCGGATGGACAGATAAGCATCAATGGCCAGATGATCTTAATGAAGTGATTTACATAGATCACTTTGGAAATTGTATGACGGGTATCCGTGGTGATGTTCTAAATAAGAAAACGATATTTAAAATCTCTGAGGAGGAAGTTAGCAGTGCAGAAACTTTTTCGAATGTAGCATCAGGACAAGCTTTTTGGTATGTAAACTCAAATGGTCTAATTGAAATCGCTGTTAACGAAGCCAGTGCTTCAGACTCACTGAGTCTGTCGATAGGTGACCCTTTAGCCATTCTTATTTAAGTTATTCTGACTATTTTACCAATACTGTTTGTCCCAAATTAAAAATAATTATTTTAAAAATATGGAGTTAAGAAGTGGATATCCTCCTATTAAACGATAGCCCTATAACACAGCAACGCTATCGTGATCTTCCTATTACAATGTTTTCTGAGTCAAACATCGCAGCATCTACTGCTCCATCGCTAATCAAACTTAATGAAAACCTACTCAAGCAATATGGAATAGATAGTGATTGGTTTAAAAGCGATAAAGGATTAATGACTCTGGCGGGTAATAATGCAGACCCAAGTAACTCTCCTATTGCTATGGCTTATTCAGGTCACCAGTTTGCCCATTGGGTACCTGTTCTTGGTGATGGGCGCGCACATATGCTCGGTCAAATGAAAACCAATGTTGGCTCATTGATAGATGTGCAATTAAAAGGCTCAGGTCGTACACACTATTCTCGCGGTGGTGATGGTCGTGCAACGTTGGGATCAGTACTCCGAGAATATTTAATTAGCGAAGCAATGGCCGGTTTAGGTATTCCTACCACACGATCGCTTGCCATCGTAAAAACTGGAGATACGGTCCAGCGAGAAAGCATTACAGCGGGTGCTATTTTAGTTAGAACTGCTGCCAGTCATATCCGTGTTGGTACTTTTCAATATGCGTCCGCTACGCAAGATATAAGCGTAATTAAGGCATTAGCCGATTTTGTTATCAATCAACACTTTCCAGAATTAGAACAACATAATGATAAATATCTAGCACTATTGAGTGAAGTTGTTAAGCAACAAGCGGAACTCATAGCACAATGGATGCTGGTTGGCTTTATTCATGGTGTGATGAATACAGATAATATGTCGATTGTTAGTGAAACAATAGATTATGGGCCGTGTGCGTTTATGGACACGTTTAAACCCAATAAGGTTTTTAGCTCGATTGACCGGCATAGTCGTTATGCATGGGACCAACAAGCTAATATCGCTGTTTGGAATTTAAGCCGCCTTGCTGAGACATTATTACCCCTATTAGATCTCGAAACGGAAAGTGCAGTGGCGGTACTTGAGGAACAGTTAGCTGAATTCACACCTAAATTTAATTTTTCTTTACAGCAGGGCATGTTTAAAAAGTTTGGTTTTTATCAACCTGTTGATAAGCATTCAGAATTTATCAGTGATTCGTTAACGATGCTGTCAGAGCAGGAAATTGATTTTACATTATTTTTTAATTATCTAACGAATGTACATAAAGGCGATGCTGATGAGCCATTACTAGAATTATTTTCAGGTCGAGACAAAGGTATAGCGTGGTTAACTGAATGGCGACAATTAAAGTCAGATAACCCCGAGATACAAATCGCTATGCGACGAGCAAACCCTATATTTATCGCGCGTAATCATCAAGTTGAAAAAGCGATAAGAGCGGCTGAAGATAATGGTGATTTTAGTCTTTTCAAACGTTTTGCAAAATCACTGGTAAATCCATTTGAAGTTTCTTCAGATAACGAAGAGTTTCAACTCCCGCCTTTACCTGGGGAAATAGTTACTCAGACATTTTGTGGTACTTAATGCGCTGATGACACTCAGCCTGTTCATGTAACTGAATATAAGCCCCGTGTTATGGCGGGGTAGCTCAAAACTTTAATTGTTTTCTATCTCGCCCAAAAATTCCCTAGCCATAGTTTGGGCGGAATTACGATGATGATTCGAAGAACTTCCCCATTCATTGCAGTACCAACAAATTCGTTCTGCAATTGAACCCACAGATGATTCGTTTAGTTTTGTTTTCAACGATAATATCTGTCTTCCGATGTCGATTAATTCTTCTGTGGTCTTATCGGTTTTATGTTTCAATTCTAAAAATTGATTGTAACCTTCAGCACAAAATACTAAATCGTTATTTCCGTTTGCAGCATGCTTTAAATGCAGTATAAGTTTTTCTTTCAACTCGGATTCAAGTGCGTCGAGTCGTCTGTATAGTTTAGTATGGGATACCATTCTATTTTGATTCCACCTAACTAAAGGTTATAGGTTAATTGTCTGCTTTGAGTTGCGCTTGCAGACAATAAACAACATTAAGTTTTTAGCTTTTCCCTCAATAATTCATTAACTTGTTTAGGGTTAGCCTTACCTTGTGATTGCTTCATTATCTGACCGACAAAGTAGCCAATGAGTTTGCCTTGTTTCTCTTCTGGGGCAGCTTGGTATTGTGTAACCTGGTCTGGGCTATTGGTAATGACATCATCGACCAGTTTTTCGATGGCGCCGGTATCGGTAACTTGTTTTAAACCTTTGTTTTCAATTATTGAGTCTGCATCGCCTTCACCATTCCACATGGCTTCGAAGACTTGTTTTGCAATCTTGCCGGAGATAGTGTCGTCTTTGATGCGCTTAATCATACCGCCAAGCATTTCTGCAGAGACTGGGCTTTCTGTAATATCTTTGTTGTCCTTGTTTAAGGAAGCGGACAAATCACCTGCTATCCAGTTAGCGCTGAGTTTGGCTTCACCTTCGGCTGTCTTCACGCAGGTTTCAAAATAATCGGCCATTTCTTTTTGTGCGGTTAATACACCACTGTCATAGTCGGATAGTTTGAATTGATCTATGAAGCGTTGTTTTTTAGCGTTGGGTAGTTCAGGTAATTCACTGCGGATCTTTTCAATGAGTTCAGGTTCGATTTGAACGGGCAGCAGATCTGGGTCAGGAAAGTAGCGATAGTCATTTGCTTCTTCCTTGCTGCGCATAGAACGCGTTTCGTTTTTATTAGGATCGTATAAGCGCGTTTCTTGAGTTATCTTGCCGCCATCCTCAAGAATATCTATTTGTCTTTCTATCTCGATATTGATCGCTTGTTCGACAAAACGAAATGAGTTGATGTTCTTTAGTTCTGTACGTGTGCCATATTCTTCCTGACCTTTCGGTCGCATGGATACGTTTGCATCACAACGGAATGATCCTTCTTGCATATTGCCATCACAGATTTCCAGATAGCGCACTATCGAATGGATCTTCTTCATATAGGCAACCGCTTCTTTAGCGCTGCGCATATCCGGTTCAGAGACGATTTCGAGTAAGGGTGTACCCGCACGGTTTAGGTCAATCCCTGTTTGATCACCAAAACCTTCGTGCATGGATTTCCCGGCATCTTCTTCCAGATGTGCGCGCGTGACGCCTACTGTTTTTGTAGTGCCATCTTCTAGTTGTATTTCAAGATAGCCGCGACTTACGATAGGTAATTCAAATTGGCTAATTTGGTAGCCCTTCGGTAGGTCAGGGTAGAAGTAATTTTTTCTGGCAAATATCGAGCGTTCAGGTATTTCAGCATCAATCGCCAAACCAAATTTGATAGCCATCAATACCACTTGTTCATTGAGCACGGGTAAGACGCCGGGTAGACCCAGATCTACTGCACAGGCCTGTGTATTGGGTTCAGCGCCATAGGCAGTGGCGGCTCCAGAGAAGATCTTGCTCTTGGTCGCTAATTGGGCATGGATTTCAAGCCCAATGACTGTTTCCCATTCCATTACTCAAATCCTCCTGGAATTTGGAGGTGCCAATCAGTTGCTTGTTGATATCTGTGAGCGATATTTAGTAATCGCGATTCTTCAAAATAATTTCCGATCAGTTGCATACCGACTGGGAGGTTGTTTACAAAACCAGCGGGTACTGAGATCGCAGGTAGACCTGCAAGATTGACCGAGACCGTATAGAGATCGGAGAGATACATACTGACAGGGTCATCTATCATTTCATTTAATTTGAATGCAGTGCCTGTTGCCGTTGGCCCAGCAATGACATCAACATCTTTAAGTGCATTTTGAAAATCATCACGAATGAGGTGTCGAATTTGTTGAGCCTTTAAATAATATGCATCGTAATAACCGGCAGATAAAACATATGCGCCGATCATAATGCGACGCTTTACTTCTTTACCAAAGCCTTCACCACGACTACGGCAATATAGATCAGAAAGATCTTTTGGATCTTCACAACGATGTCCATAACGAACGCCATCAAAACGTGACAAGTTTGATGAACACTCTGCGGGCGCAACAACATAATAAGCAGGAATCGATAATTCTGTATTCGGTAATTCTATTTCTTTACAAGTGGCACCAAGTTTTTCTAACTCCTTAATGCCTTCTTCAACTAACTTGGCAATATTGCTATCTAGTCCTTCACCAAAATATTCTTTTGGAAGACCAATCTTCAGGCCTTCTATCGAGTCGTTTAATCTTGCCGTGTAATCATCTACTGGATGTTCGGCAGAGGTTGAGTCGCGTTCATCAAAACCAGCGATCACATTCATCATAAGGGCTGCGTCTTCAGCGGTCTGCGTCATCGGTCCACCTTGATCAAGACTTGATGCAAAGGCGATCATGCCATAGCGGGAAACCCTGCCATACGT
>JBLHKL010000130.1:0-5137 GCA_047618295.1 Gammaproteobacteria bacterium
TACGTGAAGCAAACGCAAAACGCGTATTAATCTTACCTCTCTACCCACAATATTCTGCAGCGACAACAGCCTCTACATTTGATGCTGTTAGCGATGTATTAAAGAAATGGCGTTGGATCCCTGAGATCAGAATGATCAACCATTATCATGACAACCCTGATTACATCACTGCTTTGGCAAACAGTATAAAAGCATATTGGCAGACACACACTAAACCTGAAAAGTTACTCTTCTCGTTTCATGGATTACCAAAGGATTACTTTCTTGCGGGTGATCCCTACCATTGTGAATGCCACAAAACAGCCCGGCTTGTCGCTGAAAAGTTAGAATTACAGGAAGACGAGTGGCAACTCACTTTTCAATCACGTTTCGGCCCCAGAGAATGGTTACAGCCCTATACTGATATTACATTAAAAGAACTCGCAGCTAACGGCACAAAGAGTGTACAAATAATATGCCCCGGCTTCTCTGCAGATTGCCTCGAAACAATAGAAGAGATTGATATGCAGAACCGTGATTTTTTCACTGAAGCAGGTGGAGAAGAGTTCTCCTATATTCCGGCACTGAATGATTCAGATGAGCACATTGATGTCATTTGTAAACTTATCCAGACGCATTGTCAGGGCTGGGATCTAAAGACTGAAGATTTAGCGTTAATATGTGAAAGAGCCAAAAAAATAGGCGCTACTCAATAATAAAGCTATTAGTTTCTCTTATTTTCTAATGCCTCTGCAATTAAACTCTTAGCCACGCGTTTTGCAGTTTTTGCAGCTTTACCTCTCTGTTCAGAAACCTGAGCGGTAACAATCGAACCTTCTAATAATAGAGCTAGTTCACTTGCCAATTCATCAGCTTCTTTAATGCCAGACTGCTCGGCCAAACTCTTCAGGTAGCTATGCATAAGGCGTTTAAACTCCTTACACACTTCACGAATCGCTGTGCCTTCTTCTGAATATTCACCGATGGCATTGATGAACATGCAACCATAAAAATTATTATGGGAAAACCATGCTTCGGCAACATCAAATACAGCAAGTAACCTTTCTTCTGGTGTATCCGCTAACGCTTCTACATTTTTCATAAAATAATTACGAAATTCACCATCATGCTGACGTAAAGCAGCAAGGATCAATTCGTCTTTAGTTCGAAAATGAGTATAGAGCGTTTTTTTAGCAACACCGGCCTTTGCAAGAATGGTATCAATACCCGTCGCATGGAACCCATTCTTGGCGAATAGCTCAAGGGCTGTTTGTATTAATTTTTCACGTTTTACTGACATAATCACTAGATAATAGACTATTCAGTCTACTTATTCTAATGAATTTATCAATTATTTTTTAGATAAAACAGCCTTAATTAATAATATATACAATAAATACATATAAATAGGAGATCTCTTATGGTTTGTTATTTATGTTGACAAAGTAGACCAACCTGTCTACTTTGGATTTAACTAACTAAATAGGAGCAATGAGATGACTAGAATAAATGCAGTCAGTGTAGAAACAGCTACAGGTAAAACAGCAGATCTGTTCAAGGCAATAAAAATCCAAATGGGCGGTATACCGAATATCTTTAGCACCATGGCGCAATCACCCGCCACTTTAGAAGCACTCTTAAATTTCAACACGGCACTAGGCCAAGGCGTATTAGCACCTTCGCTACGCGAGCAAATAGCACTGACAGTCGCGGGCAAAAACGAATGTGATTACTGTGCATCAGCGCATACCGTCATGGGTAAAGGTGCAGGCGTAGATAGCCACGAGCTACAGCGAAATCTACAAGGCGACTCTGACAATGCAAAGACACAAGCCGCATTAACGTTCAGCCAAACCGTAGTGGAAAATCGCGGTGGTATCAGTGACAGCGAACTAAGCGCACTGCGTGAAGCAGGATTTCAAGATGATGCCGTCATCGAAATCATCGCACATATCGCCATCAACACCTTCACCAACTATTTTAACCGTATTGCACAAACCGAGATCGATTTCCCGGTCGTCAGTACATCAAACGTTGCGAAAGCAGCTTAATTTAACAAAGGAGATTTAAAATCATGAAACACATAAAAACGTTATTCACATTATTACTTGTTACAGGACTTTCATTCGCATCACTATCTGCATCTGCGGCCAGTGATTCACACAGCCTAACAGGCGTAAGTGGCTATGATGTCGTTTCTTATCAAAACGCTAAGAAACCACTCAGAGGCAATGGTAATTATGTAGCAGCTCACGATGGTGTTAATTATTTATTTGCTAATGCCGATAATCAAAAAACATTTGAAGCAAACCCGGCTAAATACGTTCCCGCTTATGGTGGCTATTGTGCCTTTGGTGCCTCAGTTGGTAAGAAGTTTATTGGTGACCCAGAAGTCTGGAGAATTGTAGATGGAAAATTGTATCTAAATCTTGATGCAGGAATCCAGGTCCAATGGCTAAAGGATGTACCTGGACGTATCAAAACTGCAGATGCAAAATGGTCAAAGATCAAAAACACGCCAGCTTCTGAACTTTAATCAGCAACAAGTAAACAGGGCCTGAGCATAACAGGCCCTTACTTTTACGCTAAACTCATCATCATGTCAGAAGCTCTTCTAAAAGAAATACGCCAATGTACAGCGTGTAAAGATTTTCTACCTTATGCACCCAAGCCCGTACTTAACTTTTCCAAGAAATCACGCATTGTTATCATTGGGCAAGCACCTGGCCTGAGAGTGCAAGAAAGTGGCATCCCCTGGAATGATCCCAGCGGTGAAAGATTAAGAGAATGGTTAGGTGTTTCAACTGATGAATTCTATGATCCGAGTAACTTTGCAATTGTGCCTATGGGTTTTTGTTATCCCGGCAATAATGGAAAAGGAGATCTACCACCACGACCAGAATGTGCTGAGCTTTGGATGGATAAAATCCTAAAAACGCTAGAAAGCCAAAGTCTCGTTTTATTAATTGGACAGTATTCGCAAAAATACTTTTTAAAAGACACAAAAAAGAAAACACTAACTGAAACGGTTAAAAATTATCAGAATTATTTACCTGATTACTTTGTACTCCCCCACCCTTCCCCCAGAAATAATATCTGGTTAAAAAAGAACCCATGGTTTGTAAAAAAGAATCTACCTGAATTACAAAAAACGATTCACTCCCTATTAAGATAGTGCCCGTTCAATTAGCTCTTATTTTTACTAATAACCACCGTTGAAGTTAGAATAGTGAACTGTCACTACCGACACGAAGCTGTCATATGTGGTTTATTTATTAGTCAAAGATGACAGGCTTCTGACTAATCTATTCGAGGCATGTTTAAAATAAAAATTAATCATCTAAAAAGATGATTAGAATAATATTTATGTCTGCTGTCAAAATATCGTTATGATAAATATATTCAGCTACCGACCCAAAGCAGATCCCCAGATTAATTATCATTGGCTTCACTATCCAACGTAAGCGGACATTTTGTTAGAAATTATTAACCTTCTGTTTTTGGCCAAGTAGACATATCATTAAATATCATTTAACGTCTTAACGATCATTTTATTGAGAACTTGACGTGTAAATCATAATAAACAGGAAAATAGTGATGAGTAAAACAAAATTTATTTCAAAAATGATTATTTTATTTAACTTGATTCTAATTTATCCATTGCCTGTGTTTGCTTCGGAATATGCATGTTCAATGCAAGCTGTTTTAGAACTGAATGATGTTGGGCAATATAAAGCTCACGGGTGGGTAGCTAATTATCTGAACAGGAAATTCTTTGTTAATCGCGAGACAGGAAAAGTAACTGGCACTACTGCATTAAAGGCTCGTCTAACGAATTTTGATAAAACTCACAGTCCAAAAGTACTTCATAATGCTGATGAGAAAGCGTCATACAAAGTGGTAACACTTTTTGAAGATAAAGGTCAGTTTTCATCTCTTCGGATATATGAAAATGTTAAGAGTGATGAAAAACCATATGCCTATCAAACAGCTGTAGGCATGCTTATTTCTGGGACATGTATAGAGGATCCATCTAAAAATTAATTTCGTTTGTGCATGTGTCATGAGTGACTAAAGAGATACGTGGTTTAGACGATGTCCGCTTTCAGTATCTAGCAGCAGCAAATAGTAATTTGATAAACTGACTGCTTCTGGCCGAATGAAGAGCAAAAATGAGAATTATCCTAAGCGGACAAAGTGCCCAATAAAGTAGAGTTAACTTCATAACAAGGAATAATCATGAGTACATATCCAAGAACATTTTCGCACATTGGCATATCGGTCCCTGATGTTGAGAAGGCAGTAGAGTTTTACAGTAATGTTATGGGTTGGTATCAGATAATGGAACCCACAATCATAGATGAAGAGTCAGATACACCAATTGGACAAATGTGTATTGATGTCTTTGGCAAAGGATGGGGGTCTTTTAAAATAGCTCACATGTCTACTGGCGATAAAATCGGCGTTGAAATGTTCGAGTTCAAAAACAATGAAACTCCTAAAGACTTTGAATACTGGAAAACGGGCACCTTTCACTTTTGTGTTCAGGACCCGGACATTGAAGGCTTGGTTAAAAAGATCGTGGAACACGGTGGTAAACAGCGCATGCCTATCCGCGAATATTACCCTGGTGAGAAGCCCTTCAAGATGTGCTACGTTGAAGATCCCTTTGGTCTCATCTTCGAGGTTTATTCACATAGCTATGAATTGACTTATTCACAGGGCGCGTACTAAAAAAATTAACAATTAAATAGTGAGTATTGAAATGAGTGAACAAATTAATCAATCTACTTTAAACGCATTGAAAATTGCTTTTACTTATATGCCGAAATCAATAGAAGTAACTAAATATGATTATGGTGATAGCTACCAAAAAGTATTAGAGCACATTGAAACAGTTAGAAAAGTTTTATTGACTAATGACGTTGATCCCGATGAGGTTTATGGAGAAATAAACCCCGAGAATACTCCTAATTCAACATATTAATTCGGTAATTGCGGCGTTAATGACTGCTTTCAGGAAATAGAATAAATATTAATTGTAATTGCCACTTATGGCTGCGGTTTCAACCGGTCGATGCAACACATGCATTAAAACGTTCTGCTGGTGTTTTATAGTCTAACGTTTTTCTTGGGCGTTCGTTTAATCTTCTTGCAA
>JBLHKL010000131.1:0-5104 GCA_047618295.1 Gammaproteobacteria bacterium
AATGAGGCGGCTGAAGTTACTTCTAATAAACTGGCACAGCACGTCAATGATTCAGGCACAACGTTGGATGCTAACAACACAATACAATTAATTAATGATATTTCCATGTTTGAAAATCTGTCGCATGAATCAAGTTCATTACCATGGCGTAAACTTGATTCTGAAACCTTATCAACACTTCTGAAATCATGATTGATTCCCCACGAGTCATTTTTATTATGGGACCGACGGCAACTGGTAAAACAGATCTAGCCGTTTACTTAACTGAAAATATCGATAGTGAGCTCATCAGTGTAGATTCGGCCATGGTTTATAAGGGAATGGACATAGGTACAGCAAAACCTGATAAAGAACTATTAGCGAAGGCGCCACATCGATTGATTGATATATGCGACCCATTGGAATCGTATTCAGCGGGACAATTCAGAGAAGATGCAAATTCGGCTATCGAAGAGATCTTGGCTAGAGATAAAACGCCTGTGCTTGTTGGCGGCACAGGACTCTATTTCCGTGCTCTTGAGCAAGGTATGGCGGAATTACCAGAAGCCAATTCGCAGATACGTGCCAGGATCGAAGCAGAGGCGGTTGCTGACGGTTGGCATAGTCTGCATAGCAGATTGAAAGAAATCGATTCGGAAGCGGCGACTCGAATTAACGAAAATGATCCGCAACGTATTCAAAGAGCATTAGAAGTTTATGAAATAACAGGAAAAACATTAACATCATTAATATCTGCTGAGCATAAAGAGCCGTTTCCATACCCGATCAAAAAAATCATCTTATCACCTGAAAACCGTTCAGAGCTTCACGACCGGGTTAAACACCGATTTTTAGACATGCTGAAGTCTGGGTTCGTCGATGAGGTCGAGGCCTTATATCGCCGTGGTGACTTATCATTAGACCTACCGTCTATGCGCTTGGTTGGTTATAGACAGGTTTGGCGTTATTTAAATGGAGAGTGCAGCTACGAGGAAATGCAGGATTTTGCCATTATTGCTACACGGCAACTTGCCAAGAGACAGATCACCTGGTGTCGATCAGAACATAATGCTCAATGGCATGATCCATACAAAACTGGCATTTTCTCTGAAATTTTGAAAAATCTGGATAATTAGCCATATATTTCTCTCATTTGTAATATACTTATCGGATAATAAGCAGAAATGGTCGTGGTTCTAAATAAACGGCTGATAAAATAAGAATAATTAGATTCAAAGGAGAATTATTATGAGTAAGGGGCACTCATTGCAGGATCCTTTTTTAAATGCATTAAGGAAAGAGCGCATTCCTGTATCCATCTTTTTGGTCAATGGGATAAAGTTACAAGGACAGGTAGAATCTTTCGATCAATTTGTCATATTGCTTAAAAATACGGTGAGCCAATTGGTGTATAAACATGCCGTTTCAACAATTGTGCCGGCGAGAAACGTCAAACTCCCTCGTGCTGATGAGGATTCTGGCGAAGAAGCGTGACCTCAATTAATCTAGTTTGGTAAGCATTTGGAATCAAAATCCGCTGACATTCAGCGTGCCTTAATCGTTTACGTCGATTTTTATAAATCTACGGCTGATGATGCATTTAGTGAATTTGTTCAATTAGTCGACTCCGCTGGCTTAGATGTTATTGGATCTATTAAAGCCCCGCGTCAATTTCCAGATGCTAAACTCTTTGTTGGTAAAGGAAAGGCCGACGAAATCACCATGCAAGCTGAACAATTGAATGCTGATGTAGTGATATTTAACCATCCGCTGACACCGGCACAGGAAAGAAACCTCGAGAACCACATCAAAGTTCGTGTCATAGACAGAATTGGTTTGATTCTGGATATATTTGCCCAGCGTGCGCGTAGTTATGAAGGTAAATTGCAGGTTGAATTGGCTCAATTGCAGCATTTGTCGACCCGATTAATAAGAGGCTGGACGCATCTAGAGCGTCAAAAAGGCGGTATAGGGTTACGTGGCCCGGGTGAAACCCAGCTTGAAACTGATCGCCGCTTGGTAGGCTTCAGAATTAAATTGATTAATCAGCGTTTGGAAAAGGTTCACAAGCAACGATATTTGAGTAGGCAACAGCGTAAGAAAAATGATGTGCCCGTTATTTCTCTGGTTGGCTATACCAATGCAGGAAAATCAACTCTGTTTAATCGTATGACTGGAGCTGATGTCAGAACTGCGAATCAATTATTTGCGACCCTCGACCCGACATTAAGACGAGTTGAGATGGATTCTGGAAGAAATATTATTTTAACGGATACGGTAGGATTTATTCGAGATTTACCGCATGATCTAGTTGAGTCCTTTCAGGCGACATTGGAAGAAGTTCGAGAAGCAGATCTACTAATACATGTCATCGATGTTGATCATGAACAACGTCAGCAGCGAATTGATGAGGTTAATAAGGTTATCGAGTTAATTGGTGCAGAAAATGTTCCTCAAATAGAGGTCTATAACAAGATAGATAAATATGCTGAGCAAACAGCTCGAATTGAACTGGCGGATAATTACCCACATATAAGGATATGGTTGTCTTCACAGACGGGAGAAGGCCTGGAACTGTTACGAGAAGGCATTGAGCAGCAATTACGACAAGACAGAAAGCCGCATTATCTGAATTTACCCGTTACAGCAGGTCAGTTAAGGGCAAAATTATTTGATCTTGGGGCCGTTAGACAGGATGATGAGAACGAGAAAGGCGGCTGGATAATGGAAGTTGAGTTGGAAGAATTCAGACTAAATAAGCTTTGTGAAGAAGCCAGCTTGGATATATCGCAGTTGCAGACAGAGCCTGCTGGCTATTAAGATCGCACACAAATTCATTTTTTATATTTTACACAAGGGTATTTATTAAATACCCATAAATTTCGTCGGAGAAATACATAATGGGCTGGAATGAACCACCTGATAAAGATAAGGGTAAAGACCCCTGGGGTAATAAAGGCAATGGGGGCAATGGAGATGGGCCACCGGATCTAGACGAAATTATCAAGAAGATGCAAAAAGGCCTAGGCGGAATGTTTGGTAATCGACCTAGCAAAATAGGTGACAATAATTCCATGTTTCCATTTGCCGTTGGCATTATCCTACTTTTAGGATGGTTAGCCTTTGATGCGACTTACTTGATAGATCAACAAGAACGAGGTGTTGTGCTTCGTTTTGGTAAACACGTTGATACTCTTGACCCGGGTTTAAACTTTCGTTTTCCTAGACCGGTAGAAGTAGTTCAAAAGGTTAATGTTGGACAGGTTCGATCAATCACACATAAAGCATTGATGCTGACTCAGGATGAAAATATTGTTGATGTTGAAGTGGCAGTTCAGTGGCGAATAGGCAATGCAGATGAATATTTGTTTAATGTTTACTCTCCAGCCTCAACATTAAGGCAAGTAACCGAAAGTTCAGTTCGTGAAGTGATTGGTAAGAGTAAACTGGATTTCGTCTTGACCGAAGGACGAAGTGAAATAGCAGAAAGAATACAATCCTTAATTCAGGAAACACTGGGGGAATATAAAACAGGTATTTATATATCCACCGCAGAAATGCAACCAGCGAAACCACCAGAAGAAGTTAAAGCAGCATTTGATGATGCTATCAAGGCACGAGAAGATGAGCAGCGCCAGGTGAATGAAGCGGAAGCCTATAGGAATGATATCCTGCCAAAGGCTCGTGGTGGTGCAGCTCGATTACGTGAAGAGTCAAATGGCTATAAGTCACGAATCATATCCAAGGCTGAAGGTGAGGCGAGTCGTTTTGGACAGCTGTTGGCTGAATATCAGCGTGCACCTGGAGTAACACGTGAAAGGTTATATTTGGATGCAATTGAATCCGTATTCAGGAATACCAATAAAGTGCTTATTGATAATGATAATGGAAATAGCTTGATGTACTTACCGATAGATAAATTGATTGATAAACGACAAAATAGTAGCTCGAATAATGCTATTCAAAATTTTAATGAGTCTACTAATTCATCATCCACAACTATGAATGATGTTAGGGAAAGACTTGATGAACGACTCAGAGGAGCACGCTAATGCCTTTGAATCCTAAAATTTTAATTCCTTTAATTATCATTGCGATCGTTGCTTATTCATCTGTGTTTACAGTGAACCAATGGGAACAGGCTCTGGTTTTCAAGTTTCGTGAAATTGTTCGATCTGATGAGCAACCCGGGCTACATTTCATGATGCCGGTTGTGAACGCAGCTAAGAAGTTTGAAAAGCGGTTATTAAATCTTGATCAAGAACCACAGCGCTTTCTAACGATAGAAAAGAAAGATGTGATTGTTGATTATTATGTAAAGTGGCTAATTACCGATGTTGATAAGTTTTATACTGCAACACGTGGTGATGTACTCTATGCAAATGGTCTGTTAGGGCAGCGTATCAATCGGGCTTTACGAGATGAATTTGGTGCACGTACGGTTCAGGAAGTTGTTGCCGGTGAACGGACTCAAATTCTTAATGTTGTTACTGCAAGCACTTCAAACTTGCCTCAAGAATTAGGTATTACAGTGGTGGATGTTCGTACCAAGAGAATTGATTTGCCGAAAGAAGTCAGTAATTCAGTCTATGAGCGTATGCGAGCAGAACGTAATCGTGTCGCTAAAGATTTTCGAGCACGTGGTTCTGAAGCTTCGGAGCGTATCCGTGCTAATGCTGATCGTGAACGTGAGATTATCCTAGCAAATGCCTATAGGGACGCTGAAATGATACGCGGTGAAGGTGATGCGCAGGCAACTGAAATTTATGCGGCGGCCTATACCAAGGACGAAGAGTTCTATTCGTTTTATCGTAGTCTAGATGCCTATAAGAATAGTTTTAGCGACAGTAATGATGTATTACTGCTTGAACCTAAATCAGATTTCTTTAGATATTTTAATAATTCAAAAGGCAATTAGTCTCAGGTTTTTAAAGATGACAGGTTTATTTAATAAATATAAATAAGCCTGTTTCTATGAAAATCGATATGGTGAAAGTGATTGTTTGATATTAATTTTTCTGATCTCTTAGCTGCACTTGCGTTAGTTTTTATATTAGAAGGTCTCATGCCATTTTTGAACCCTGATGGTATTCGAAAAGTTTTTCTTGCTGCGGCCCAAATGGAT
>JBLHKL010000132.1:0-5098 GCA_047618295.1 Gammaproteobacteria bacterium
TCCTCTATATGGTTATTTATTAGGGTTTTTCATATGGGCAACAGGACAGAATCTTTTTGTTTTTTATTTATTTCAAATAATCGTTGACGTTTTTACTGTTTTGATTGTTTATGCAATTGGCAAGGAGCTATGGAATCACAAGGCGGGTTTAATAGCTGCCATTCTTTATTCTCTAACTAGTACGGCGATTTTTTATACAGCCACATTACTTAAGCCGACAATGGTAGCCAGCTATATTGCGTTATGGGTCTTATTGTCTATTAGAGTGCCAAGAATGAAAAGTTCATTCGCCTGGATAATGTATGGAATATTTTTAGGTTTGGGAGTTGCGTTAAGATCTAATTTGTTATTATTGAGCTTGTCGAGTTTTATTCTTATGCCGTTATTCTATTGGAAAAGCAACGGCAAGAAAGAATTACAGAAAAAAATGATTTTACTAATACTTGGGTTTAGCATTCCAGCGTTGATGTTAGCAGCAAGAAATGAACATATAACGGGACAATGGTCAGTGTTGCCGCCAAATAGCGGTATTGTATTACATCAACTATATAATTCAGACAATCCCGATTCAGTTGAATTTGCTCCTCGTTTTGTTACATATAGTAGCCCTCCTGCAATTTTAACAGGATACAAAAAAGAAGCTGAAAAACGTTTAGAACAACAATTGTCTATATATGAAGTCAGCAGTTTTTGGCGTAAACAAGCTATTGCATATATAGCATCAAACTCCGACAAGGTTATTGAAAATATAATACGAAAATCAAAACAGTTTATGGCTTTTACAGAGATTGAAAACAGTCGCTTTATTAATGCCGAGGCCATGTTTTCTCCTTTACTAAAGATTCTTCCTTTCCCTTTTGGTTGGTTATTTGCACTTGGTTTTCCTGGACTAATATTACTTGCAGTACGAAATAATATTTTATCGTTGCCCATCCTTATTGCTGCCAGTATTGTTTTTGCTACATTTATAATATTTATCGCTGCAGGACGGTTCCGTGCTCACGGCTTACCTCTATTTGCTGTTGGTAGTGGTGTTTTCATAACAGCAATAATTGACTGGAAAAATACAGGCAAGAATAAATCTATTGCTTTAATTGCCCTTTCTATGATTTTAGGTGTTTTAACAATGTGGAATAGTAATCAAGCAAGCAATAGAGCTGTTAATCCTATGGAATTTGCCTGGGGCTATTTGAAAATGGGACAAACTGAACAAGCGAAAAATTATGCCCTACGCCTAATTAATATTAACCCCAAAGACGCTGATGCATATGAGTTGCTGGGTTATATTGCCCTTCATGATAATCAGCATGAACAGGCCATATTATGGTTGGGTACTGCTGCTCAGCTTGCTCCCCGCCATCATGTGACTCAATATAATCTTGCTCTTAGTTTAAGACAAGCATATCGAAATGAAGAGTCATTGCTTGCAATAGAATCTGCAATTAATTACGCAGTACAGCCTGAATATTTATTTTTAAAGGGACAAGTTCTGGAAGAAATCGGCGACATAAAAAATGCCTTATCTACTTATGAGTACTTAATAGAAGTAGCACATTCTGATAATGATGGGCAATTATATATAAGAAAAGCACAAGAACGATTACGCTTAATCAGTCCTTGATAAGGTTTAATTAATTGGAGTCAAGAAAAAAGGTCCGACACTAGCGACTTGGGTCCATTATGATTTTCAATATACTCTTTAGTAGTTTTGGATTGCTAGAAGTAATATCACCTGATTCCATATAATTTATACCACCAGATATTTCACTATTAATGCCACCAGCTTCTTGTACGATGAGTGCGCCAGCAGCAATATCCCAAGGTTTTAGGTTGTATTCCCAAAAACCATCCAGACGACCACAAGCAACATAGGCTAAATCAAGAGAAGCTACACCGGCACGTCTGATTCCTGCAATTTCAGGGTATAGTGATTTGAAACTGTTGATAAACTCATCAACGCTATGAGCGTCGCCATATGGAAATCCTGTGCCAAGCAAAGCTCCATCCAAAGTTTTTTGTGAGCTAACACGAATCTTTTTATTGTTGAGTTGGGCACCTTTGCCTTTAGATGCAGTAAATAATTCCTGTTTTAGTGGGTCATAAATCACCGCTTGATCAAGACGTCCTTTGTGTTGAAGTGCAATGGATACAGCAAAATGAGGAAACCCATGCAGAAAATTCGTAGTGCCATCAAGTGGGTCGATTATCCAAAGGAAGTCACTTTCACCGGAGGCGCCACTTTCTTCACATAAAAAAGCATGATCCGGATATGATTTTTTGATCGTATTGATAATTGTAAATTCAGCTTGTTTGTCGACTTCTGTAACAAAATCATTTTTACCTTTTATATCAACTGAAATGTCACCTACGCGATCCATTTCACGTACAATTAGATCTCCAGCTGCGCGTGCAGCACGTATTGCGATATTGAGCATTGGATGCATAAGTGTTTTAAATCCTTGAAATATTAAAAACGTATTCTACGTTGAGTAAAAAAATGAGTGTAGTAATTAAATATGAATTCGATAATTAGTAATGTGCGCATTGTCCTAGTTGGCACGACACATCCGGGCAATATTGGAGCTGCAGCACGGGCAATGAAAACAATGTCGCAGGATAATCTATATTTGGTCAATCCGAAAGAATTTCCCTCTGCCGTGGCAACAGCTCGAGCAGCAGGAGCGGACGATATATTGGCAAATGCAAGTATACATGATGATTTAAAATCGGCCATTTCAGATTGCGAACTGGTGATAGCCACTAGTGCTAGGACAAGGAGTATTCCGTGGCCAATGGTTTCTCCTCGGGAGTGTGCTGCAAAGGCAGCTGAATCAAACGGAGGAAATGTTGCCATCGTCTTCGGAAGAGAAAATTCTGGCTTGAGTAACGAAGAAATGGAATTAGGTAATTTGGTATTACAAATACCCACTAACGCTGATTATAGTTCTCTGAACCTTGCGTCGGCAGTCCAGATTATATGTTATGAGTTATTCCTGAAGCGTAACGTGAACGAGGACGTAGACGTAATTAAAGAAGATAAAGTACCTTTAGTAAGTCAGGAAAAGATAGAAATGTTTTATGATCATCTAGAAGAATGCATGATTGAGATAGGTTATCATGATGTTAACTATCCGCGCCGATTGATGCATAGGATGCGACGTTTGTTTAATCGAGCACAATTAGATGAAAGTGAATGGAAAATAATGCGTGGTTTTCTGGCTAAAATTCAAGAGAAAAAAAAATAAAAAGATTGGGTTTCAGTTATGGAAAATGAATTGTTTGATGAAATGTATAAAGTGGAGTCTCAGCACTGGTATTTTGTTGCGAGACGAAAAATAATTGCTAGTGTCATAGATGGTTTAAGTCTAGGGTCAAATTCTAAAATAATGGATGCTGGCTGTGGTAATGGCGATAATCTTGAGTTCTTATCAAAATATGGTGAATTAGTCGGAATAGAAAGAGAAGATAGTGCCTTGGAAAGGGCACAATCAAGGCAAATAGGTAAGGTCGTTAAAGGGGAATTGCCTGATGGGTTCCCATTAGACATAAATAAAGAAAATGATTTGATTGTGCTGTTAGATGTACTGGAGCATATAGATGATGATGAAAAGAGTTTATCTATGTTAAAAAACTGGGCAAAGAATAATGCAACATTATTAATAACGGTCCCCGCATATCAATTTCTGTGGACCAAACATGATGATTTACATCATCATAAAAGAAGATATACAGTCGATCAGTTGAAAAAAATGATAGAAAATAATGGTTGGAAGGTGAATTATATTTCCTATTTTAATTCATTTTTATTTCCATTAGCATTGTTGGATCGACTTAAAGATAAAGTGTTTCCACCGTCAAAAATTGATGGTTTAACTGTACCAAATCGATATATAAACCTATTGTTTGAAAAGATATTTAGTCTGGAAGCTTGTATTCTGGGTAGATTCTCATTTCCTTTCGGCCTGTCAATAATTGTTGTTGCTGAGAAAAAATAATTTTTATATGGATAACAAAGAAGCAAACAGAAAAAAAATACTGTCTATTGTAGCGCCTGCGTATAACGAGACTGCCAGCTTAGATGAGTTTTATTCAAGACTAATAATCTCGACGAAAGATTTGAGCCTGGATCTGGAAATTATCTATGTGAATGATGGTAGTCAGGATGACACGCTTGAGTTGATGTGCAAACAGCGTAGCGATGATCCAAGAATTACAATAATAGACTTAAGTCGAAATTTTGGTAAAGAAATCGCTTTAACCGCGGGCTTAGACTATGCGCTAGGTGATGCTGCTGTAGTGATAGATACCGATCTACAAGACCCCCCTGAATTAATCCCCGAGTTAGTTGCAAAGTGGCTTGAGGGCAATGATGTTGTTAATGCAAAAAGGCTCAAGAGAAAAGGGGAGAGCTGGTTTAAAAAATTAACATCTTATATGTATTATCGTTTTCTATATCAATTAAGTGATATAAAAATTCCAAAAGATACAGGTGATTTTAGATTACTAAGTCGTGATGCATTAGATGCGTTATTAAAATTGCGGGAAAAACATCGATATATGAAAGGCCTGTTTGCATGGGTTGGCTACTCGCAAGTAGAAGTTACCTATGAACGCGACGAACGATACGCCGGAAATACAAAATGGGGCTTTTGGGGCTTGGTTAATCTGGCATTCGAGGGCTTAACCTCTTTTTCTGTTCTACCTTTAAGATTAGCTTCTATGGTCGGTGTGCTATCTGCATTTATAGCAATAGTTTTCGGTGCTCTCATTATCACAAAGAAATTTCTTTATGGTGATCCTGTCGCGGGCTATTCATCATTGGTTGTTTTAATTACCTTTATTGGAGGCATACAACTTCTTGCTCTAGGTGTAATTGGAGAGTATTTAGGACGTGTATTTAACGAAACTAAAAATAGGCCACTTTATATTGTAAAGGGCATGCAGAAATCACTCTATCTTTCTAATCAAGAGGATAATAAATCCTAGTCTGAGACGTGCTGCTTACTTGATTTCTACACTTCCGTTTATTTTTTCATCAGCTGTAATTTGCCCAATTACCCAAGCGTCTTCACCAATATCTTTTAGGTAGGATAGTGTC
>JBLHKL010000133.1:0-5079 GCA_047618295.1 Gammaproteobacteria bacterium
TTCTTACTAATCCTTATCCATATTGGAGTGTGATTCTACTTTCCTGGGCTGGTACCTTTCTCTCCATTCGATTTGGTGATGAGTTAATGGATGTAGTCCATCACAAGGATAGAGCATATTTCCATAAGCATGGTTATAAACACGAGATTCTCATATTAATCTTTTTTGTAGTCGTTTTTTTTGGATACTATGAAGTCATTGCTTCATTAGGTGTTGATACTAAATAACCGCTTATGGACGGAAGCGACACTCACGAATAATTTAGTGCAACTTCATTCTTGGTTTTGTCTTTTGCGTTAAGAAGTTTGCAATAGTTGTTAGTGTTACGCGTATAACTCCCTGAATGACCAGCTGATGCATTTTATAGAGTGACCAATAAACAAATCTCGCCAATACGCCTTCAATCATGACACTACCTGCTTTTTTACCAAGTAGATTTCCCATCATATTGCCAACAGTTGAGTAACGGTTTAGATTGATTAATGAACCATAATCAATATAAGTATATATTGGCAGGGGTTTATTATTCATGCGATTGATTATTGATTTAAGCAACATAGTTGCTTGCTGATTAGCAGCTTGAGCCCGTGGCGGTACGTTTTGGTCCGTGCCTTTCATAGGGCATCCGGCGCAGTCACCCAATGCAAAAATATTCTCATCGCGCGTTGTTTCTAATGTTTCTTTTACAACGAGCTGATTAATTCTATTGGTTTCAAGGCCAGCTATTTCTGCTAAAAACTCAGGCGCTTTAATGCCTGCCGCCCAGACTTTAATTTCAGAGGGGATGAGCCCACCTTTGTCTGTAACATAACCCAATTCAGTTGCTTCAGAAATCCGATGGTTTGTTAAGACTTCAACGTCTATTTTACTGAGTGCATTTGTCGTTTTTTCTGATAAATCTGGTGGCAGGGCAGGTAGTATTCTTTCTGCGGCTTCAATTATTGTGATTTTTACATTCTCTTTAGGGATACCATCAAGACCGAATTCGACTAATTGGTTAATGGCTTCATGCAATTCAGCGGATAACTCAACTCCCGTTGCACCAGCCCCGGCAATGGCAATCTTCAACTGACCTTCACGCAGCCCTGTGGTTTGTGCATGAGCCGTATAAGCCTTTCTGAAAAAATGTTGATGGAACAAGTCTGCTTCTACTCGAGTATCTAAAAACATGCAGTGTTCTTTTATACCTTTGATACCAAAGTCATTGGTTATACTGCCAACAGCAAACACCAGCGTGTCATATTTGAAGGTACGTCGTGGAATATATTCTACACCTTTATTATCAAGGGTAGGGGTTAGGCTGATCTCTTGTCTTTCCCTGTCTAGGGTGTCCATGCGACCAAGCCTAAATCTGAAGTGGTTTTTATGTGCTAATGCGAGATAACTCAATTCGTCTTCGTAGGAATTTAAGGTGCCCGCCGCGACTTCATGAAGAAGCGGTTTCCATAAGTGAGTCAATGTGGCATCGACGAGTGTGATCTCAGCTTTTTTCTTTTTCCCTAACTTCTTGCCGAGCCTTGCTGCCAATTCAAGACCGCCTGCGCCACCGCCGACTATAACAATCCTATGAAGTGTCTTGTTATTCTCCGCCATACTTGACCTGATCTATATAATAATGGAATTAAACGTTATGATAACCGATGTTGCATCGCACATAAATCAAAAATCATGAGGGTTAGCTAAAGTGGACGAACAGACAAAAATTGAACTTGAAGCTGCGGCGTTTCGCCGTTTAGTAGAACATCTAAGAGAGCATACGGATGTGCAAAATATTGATCTTATGAACTTAGCCAGTTTTTGCCGCAATTGTTTATCAAAATGGTATCTAGCTGCAGCAGAAGAGAAAAAAATCGAGATGGATTATGATAACGCTCGAGAAATTATATATGGCATGCCGTATTCAGAATGGAAAGACCGCTATCAAAGTGAAGCGAGTGCAGAGCAAAAGGAAAAATTTGATGAAGTAATTAAGCCAGATTAATCAATAAACAGATGTAATTCGATAACCCTTATTACTTAAGTTCTGCAATAGACCTTTCTCATCAGCTAGATGAGATGCACCAACTGCAACAAAGGCATTCCCAATGGCGAATGCTTTTTCTATTCTTTCAAGCATTACTATATTTCGGTCGTATAGCACGCTTTGCATGAAGCGATCGAAAACTGCTTCGTCATAATGCGCCTGTTTATTGAATGCGACCAGTCCGGCAAGATCTCGATTTACATAGAGATCGACCAGAGTTTTGGTTTCCCGGATTATTTTATTGTGATTACAGATGGTGTCTTTCAGGATGATGAGCTGGTCTTCCATTAGCAAACTATCTAGCGCTGAAAGTATTTCCTGCATCGTCTCTAGAGATTTTACTTTTAGCCTGTGCTGTTGTGCAAAGCGTAATAGGTTGCTTTCCAAACTAGGTGCTCTAACGGGTTTGGGTCTACCCGTTAGACTAAATGCTGCCCAAGGTTTTAGGTGCTTCAATTTTTCGGGTTCAACGCCATAGTCTTTTATCCAGTTTTTTAATTCATTAAAAAATTCTGCTTCGAGCATGTTGTCCAGTCGCTGACCATCTTTAAAATACATCATATCTATGAAGGCCTGATTAGCTTCTTCATTTGGAATGGTTTCCAGGATCAATGTTTTGCTTTTAACCAGAGCAAGCCGTACCTCGGGGGGGAATTTACTCACAGCATAATCCTGTGAGTGCATGGTTCCGAACAAGTAATTAACCTTTCCCTCAGGACTTACTATCTTCCAAAGCAAGCCTTTCTTGAATGGTGTAGTTTGATTTGACGATACATTCGCGGTTGTTTTTTCTGAGAATGACCTGAAATCTTTGCATTCGTCAGACAAACCAGGGTCCGCATAGGAAGATGCGGGAATAACCAACAGACAAAGCAGGTAAAAAACTATATTATTCATGCACATAAAAATATATTCAATTAATAAAAGTAGCATTTTGTGCTGCTGAGTTTAGAAAAATAATAATAAACATAAGTAATTTGATTCTTTTTAAATATGCCATTTCAATTAATACGATTAGCACTATACCCAAGTCCCAAGTCTATGACTCAGATTACGAAATATTGTTTTATTATATTCATGGTTTGTATAGGTCTACAGAGTTGCGCGAAACATGTTTATCAGGAAGAACCGGTCAATTTTGCTAGGATGTTCACTGAAATCAATTCCTGGACGATAGACAATCCTGAGCTAAATCGTTTTCTTGAAGAAAATGGAATGTTGGCTAATGAATTGATAAGTAATGTGTTTACTATTAATCGTTTATTTTTGACGGGTCTATTTTATGACCCAGAAATGCAAGTGGCTTATAAAAAATGGAAACAAGCGAAAATTGTCGTTGACCATAGCGACTATAAAATAAATCCAAAAATTTCATTACCGTTTGAACATCATAGCGATAATACGGACACATCAAATTTATGGACTATTGGTTCAGTGTTGAGCTTTATTTACGAGCGTAAAAGTAAGCAAGAAGCAAGAAAAGCTAAAGCAGAAGTGACTTTATTAAATGCGAGCCTGAAGATCAAACAACTTGCTTTAGAGCGCTATGGTTTATTTGAAGAGCGATACCATCAATATATTGTTCAGCAGGCAACTATCTCAGAATTAAGAAATGAAATAAATATTCTAAAAGAATTGTTAGCCCAATTGAAAAAGCAGTTCGAATTAGGTGCAGTGAGTCAATTTGAATTAAACAGTACAAAGTTAGAATTACAGCAAGGCGTATTTCAGTTGACTGTTCAAGAAAATAATTTGCAAGATCGGGTGGATGAGTTATTGGCAATGACCCACTTGGCATATCCAGAACTAGATGAAATTAATATAGCGACTATATCGCCGCTGTTATTCGCAAATTCGGAATATAAAGAGTCGGAATATATTTCAGCTGAATTTGCCGATTTACAAAAGATAATGTTAGAAAATCATTTAGATATGGCAATTGCATTAAATCAATATGCTTTGTCAGAAGCAGACCTCCGATTGAAGATAGAAAAGCAATACCCCGATATCGTGTTGTCGCCCGGGTTTATATTTGACCAATCCGATAATATCTGGTCTTTGGGCGCATCATGGGTTTTGCCACTTTTTGAAAATACAGAACAAAACCTAAATATATTAGCTGCACTTGAAGAACGTAAAATAAAGCGGCAAAAAATAATTGTATTACAGAAAGAACTACTGAGTGCCTTATATAAAATACATCGATCCATAATGCGCCAGAAAAAAGCCATTCAAGTGAGCGATGAAATTATTGATTCTATAGAACTACGTGCGAACGAAATACAAACCCAAATAGACATCGGCGGTATAGACGGTGTTGCATTATTAAAAAATAGGAAAGCTTTTTATAAAGCAAGGCAAGAGCAAATTGCTGTTTATAATAATGCAATTAATGCCATGCTGGAAATGGACCACCTGTTACAAAGTTCACATTCTGAATTAAATATAAATGATGTTTTGGCCTCATGGCTAAAACTAATTGAAGAGAGAAGTAACAATGAATTGGTTAATTAAATCCTTCCTTATTTTAGTGGTTATTAGTTTAGCGACGTTTCTGGCTGTACGCACTATTGATAAAGACAATGATTTAATAAATGACTTAATAGTAAATGAAATCGCAGATGAACAGGATGAGGAAGAAGAAAGAATTTCCATCATAGATGGATATAAAGCAATAGAGTTGGATGAAGAAGTTGCTGAAGCGACAGGATTGAAATTTGAGTCGTTAAAAAGTATTTCTATCAGACCAGAATTTATTGCATATGCAGAAGTTGTTGATGTGCAGCCCTTGGTATCTTTGAAGGCAGAGCATCAAGATCTGTTAGCAGAACGTAAGGTAATGCAGAATGATCTACATAATCATGACAAAATTTTAGAGCGTGCAGAGGCATTGCATAAAGTAAAAAGTCTTTCAACAAGAGACTTGGAGAAGAGTCGTTTTGAACGTGATCAAAAGGCATCCGAACTAAATGCGACCAATACACGTGTGAGTGGTTTTGTTTTCAAGGTCAAATCTAACTGGGGAGAGATAATATCTAAACTTATTCTTGATAAAG
>JBLHKL010000134.1:0-5056 GCA_047618295.1 Gammaproteobacteria bacterium
CCTGTAAGCAATAATTGCTTCTGCTTTTTTCTCGCCAACGCCCTTAATAACAGACATCAGGGTTTCCTTGTCGGCGGTATTGATATTAATTGAGTCTGCACCAAAACCAATAATGGGTAGTGAAAGCAGCAAAGTGAGTAGTAAAGAATTTAATAGTTTCATATGAATCTCCTTATTTGTATTGTCGTGTAATCCTTTGAAACACCTCGATACTAGCATTAGGCTGCTGAAGTCGACAATTCCCTATTTTGGGTAATTTATATGAGTTTCTGACTCATCGTTTTGGGTTATTTATAACGCTACTGAATAAAAATCTCTATATGAGATGAGCAAATAAAATTCAACAATGCACTAGCGCAACTTCATGATGAAAGAATTTCGATCTCTCCTTTGAATTCTTTTTCAAGAGCATCCTGAAAAAACATACTTAAATTTCGGTAGAAGGATCTTAACGGAGAGGTGTTACGCCAACATAAAGCATTATCACGGTAAATGGATTCGTCCTCTATCTTAAGCACGCGCAGCTTATCTTTATTTTTTATTTCCGATCGTACATATAAGGCTGGAAGAAAGGCGACCCCCATACCCATTTGAACCATTTGCCTGATTGAGTCAAGACTCGTGCCTTCATAATCTCTCAGTAATTTAGCATTAAACTTTTTACACAGTTCTTCTACTTGCGCATAAAAAAGATGATGTTCTTCAATAGTCAACACTTCCAACCCTTCAAGTTGTTGTGCTGTTATTGTTTTGCCTTTAGCTAATGGATGTTCAGAATGAACCACTAAATAGATAGGCTCTCTAAACAAGCTCTTAACGGTTATAGCATGATCGTCAATAGGCAATGTTGTTAAAATTAAATCATACTTGCCGACTAGTAGACCTTCATTAAGTAAAGCCGGCACTTCCTCACGAACGAAAAATTTAACACCGCTATATTCTTTACGTATCGATGGCAAAACTCTCGGTAAGCTATAGGGACCCAACGAAGGGCTTGCGCCGAGTCGAAAAGTGCCTGAGGGGCCATTTTTCACATAGTTCGTGGCAGCAATAATGGATTTAGCCGCATTTATTGCCTGATTCGCTTCGCCGGTTAATTCTCTACCTATGGGTGTTAGTAAAACGCCGCCTCTGTTTCTCTCGAATAAGTCCACACCAAGCGATTCTTCTAGGCCTTTTATCTGAGCACTAAGAGATGGTTGAGATATTTTTAGCTCTCTTGCTGCTTGACGCAAACTTTTATGTTTTGCCGCGACCAAGTAATACCTGAGCTGTTTCAGAGTGATATTCAATTCCTTCATGCAAACTATATTAACCCTGAGTCTGGGTGTATGAAAGGAATTTCCTATCATAAGTAACAAAAATTTAATAAAACTTTATATATATAGTCGCACCTAATTTAGGCAAAGCTATTAAGCGTATTAAAAAATTACTTAACGAGGGCAAAGGAATAAAGAATGGAAAAATTAATATCAGGACTAGCAGAGTTTCAAAAAACCGATTTTCAAAAGAACAAGGCTCTTTTTAAAGAGCTTGCTAATAAACAAGAGCCAGAGACGCTGTTCATTACCTGTTCTGATTCACGAATAGATCCTAATTTAATTACGCAAACGGATCCCGGAGAGCTGTTTATTTGTCGTAATGCTGGAAATATCGTCCCGCCACATTCATTAACTACTGGCGGAATGACAGCATCCATCGAATTTGCTGTTATGGTTTTAGGTGTTAAGCATATTGTCATCTGTGGGCATACCGATTGTGGCGCTATGAAAGGCGCAATGAACCCTGAAAGCGTTGCCTCTCTCCCGCATGTTTCAAATTGGCTGTCCAACTGTTCTGCGGCGTTGGCGATAGTTAAGGCCAGAAACGGTGAGCTAAGTCATGAGCACTTGGCTGAGATGACTCAGGAAAATGTCTTAATGCAAATAAAACATCTGGCGACGCACCCTTCTGTTGCTTCCAAAATGGCATCTGATGAACTGGACGTTCATGGTTGGGTTTACGATATTCCAAATGGAGAGGTCAGTTGTTACGACCCTATACAGCAGGAATTCATCTCAATTCAAAAATACCACGATAGATTTTACAAGTCTGAAAAAAAGAACGCGTGATCTAAATTATTATTTTTCTATCTTAAGTAACGGACATCCTATACATGATTAAATTAAACACTTCCCATTTACGCGGTGATCTTTATGGCGGTCTTACGGCCGGTGTAGTAGCCCTCCCACTCGCGTTAGCTATGGGAGTCGCTTCAGGGCTTGGCCCAATGGCCGGTTTATACGGTGCAATTTTTGTTGGTTTTTTTGCTGCACTATTTGGTGGAACAGAATCACAGATATCGGGCCCAACTGGTCCAATGACCGTCGTTGTCGCTGGGCTCGTAGCCAGTATCGCAGCACACCCGGATCTGGATAGTAATGTCGCCCTGATTTTTACTGCGATTATGCTGGCCGGTGTATTTCAGATTTTCATGGGTGTCTTTAAACTTGGAGACTACATAAGGCTAGTGCCTTACCCGGTTATTAGCGGTTTTATGAGTGGCATAGGTGGAATTATCATAATCCTGCAGATAAGCCCTTTGCTCGGGCATGATGCGCCAGCAGGAACAGTCGATGCGCTGTTTTATGCACCGACAGCAGCCGGTGATATGAACATCATGGCGCTTTTTCTTGGTGCTTTGACTTTGCTTATCGCAATGAAATGGCCTACAAAGCTGGGTAAATATATTCCCGGACCATTAGCTGCGCTACTAATAGGTACTATTCTGAGTTTATTCATCGGCGCGGTTCCAATCTTGGGAAACATCCCTAGCGGATTGCCACAAATCCATCTGCCGCAAATCACGACAGTATCTTTATTTATTATAATTGAAGCAGCTTTTGTGCTCGCGCTACTTGGCGCTATCGATAGTCTTCTCACATCATTGGTCGCCGATAATATGACTCGAACCAGGCATGATTCGAATAAAGAGCTCATTGGGCAAGGCATTGGAAATACATTCGCCGGATTGTTCGGTGGCGCGCCAGGTGCCGGTGCAACCATGCGGACCGTAGTTAATATTAGAACCGGTGGCCGAACAAGAATATCTGGCATGGTGCACGCACTTTTCCTATTGGCAGTAGTGCTTGGGCTTGGGGCACAAGCCTCTTACATACCGAATGCAGTTCTCGCCGGTATTCTAGTTAAAGTTGGTTTAGATATTATTGATTGGAACTATCTGAAAAATTCTCATAAAGGGCCGGCTTGGGATTTAGCCTTGATGGTCATTGTATTAGGATTGACTATTTTTGTTGACCTTATTACCGCAGTAGCCGTTGGCGTAATACTCGCTTCCATCGCATTTGTTAGACAAATAGCAAAAACACAAATGGAACGCCTAAGGCAGACAGATCTAATACTCCATACAGCGACGGATCGAGAAAAAGAAATACTCGAAAAGGCCGAAGATCTTATTACTGTATTCGATTTTGACGGCCCCCTCAGTTTTGGTGCCGCAGCTGATTTAGGACACCATGCACGCAGTCAATTAGATGGTGGTGCACAGGCAATTGTTCTCGATTTTACGCGAATGCCCACTCTTGATGTTTCCGCTGCGTTAGCAATCGAAACCATTGCTGGTGACGCTAAGCACTCAAAACGTAACGTTTATAAATGCGGTATGAATGACGCGGTTCTAGGTGTTTTGAAAGCACTTGAGGCTGATAAGCACTTTTCTGAGTCGGCCCACTACACTACTCGAGAAGAGGCGCTAGAAGCAGCATTTGCAGAGTTACCAAAATAGAAGATAAAACTAAGCTACACACTAATAAATATTTATAAATTTAAAGTTAAGTTCAATCAAAGAGGAGACTTAAAATGGCTAACTATGAAAACGGCATTATTCGTGACGGAGAAGCTATTGGTGAAGGTAACGCTTTAGGAAATATTATTAGCGGTATTATTAGAGATGGCGCGACCTTAGGTGAAGGCAATGCACTTGGCCATATAGACAATGGTGTTATCAAAGATGGTGCGAGCAAAGGTGAAGGCAATGCGCTGTTTAACGTAAAGCGCGGCATGGTAAGAAATGGAAGCGCTCTTGGATCGGGTCTTGCTTTGGGTAAAATTAGTGACTTCTCTATCCAAGGGATGGCGCTAGAACATCCTCCGGAAATGGTGGCGGCCTATCATTTCTTGATCAACAAAATAACTAAGTAAAAAGTTTCGTCATTCAGCTCGCACATGTTCGAGAATAAACATGTAAGCAGAATGTGTATAAAGGGGTTCGTTATGAAAATTTCCATAAGGGGCATTTCACTAATTTACTTAGCATTACTATTGCTTTTAGGTTCAAGCATGGCAAAAGCCGAGCAAGAAGATAAAGATGCAGAGCCTAAGCTTTTATACAAATACAGTGAAGTAGACACTCAACGCAAACGCCTTTAAAGGCGTACGGTATTTAGCGATTGTCGTCATGCGCAAGAAAATCTTGCTACACACCGAAGTGCCTCCTAAAGACACTTTGAATAAACAGTCACGCAAGCAAGGGCGTCTTCACAAAAGGTAATGGTAAATGAGATTTATAGCTGGGCGGTTGATATGTTTCGGATCACGTAACATGGGGCAGTATTTGTGTGCTTTTGCTGCTGTTGTTTTGTTGTTGCCCTCAATTGTTTTTGCAGATACAGAAACCAAATCAAGCTTATGGTTAATGTCGCTCAATCGGTTTCAGTTTACTGAACAATATCGAGGTTTCTTAGATATTCAGCCACGTTTTACGGCTGATGATGTTCCTGGAGGTGATAATGGGGCTCTCGATACAGTATTGATCAGAGGTGCGTTGGGTTATCAACTCAAACCAAATATTGGTATCTATCAAGGTTATGCCATTATTCCTACATATGATCCGGATAAAGTTGAACATCGTTCATTTCAAGAGTTGCTTGCAAAACAATCTTTGACTCGTGATGCCATACTTGTGCATCGCTTGCGCTTTGAACAACGTTTCCTCGAGGGTGTTGATGATACTTCCTTGCGTTTTAGATATTTTGCTCGTTTCACATACCCTTTAAAA
>JBLHKL010000135.1:0-5012 GCA_047618295.1 Gammaproteobacteria bacterium
AAAAAGTCTTTCAACAAGAGACTTGGAGAAGAGTCGTTTTGAACGTGATCAAAAGGCATCCGAACTAAATGCGACCAATACACGTGTGAGTGGTTTTGTTTTCAAGGTCAAATCTAACTGGGGAGACATAATATCTAAACTTATTCTTGATAAAGAACAGCAGGATGCATTCAATGAAATAGCCACGCAACAAAAAGCACTTATATTATTGTCTTTACCGAAAAGTGAGTCGCTGGATTATCAGAATCACACAGTATTTGTCAGTGGTGTAAACAAAAGAGAATCAGCACAAAAAGTCGCTTATCTTGATCAAGCAAAGATGGTTAATAATCCGCTATATGGTGAGAGTTATTTTTATTTACTTGATTCACAGAAAGTAAGGACGGGAATGCGTTTATTCGCATGGGTAGAAGAGAGCGGCAATATTAGCGAAGGTTATTTTATTACGGATAAAGCTGTAGTTTGGTATGCCAATGAACCGTGGATATATGTCAAACATGGAGAAGAATTATTTATAAGAAAACCTTTGGGCAAGGCTAAAAAGATTGATAATGGCTGGTTATTGGAAGACAAGATGCTCGTTGGTGATGATTTAGTGGTTACTGAAGGTGGACAGACCTTATTGTCGGAAGAATTTAAGTGGGCTATCCCCGACGAGAATGATGATTAATTATAAAGCATTATCATGTTAGCAACGCTCGTCAGGTTTTCTATTAATTATCGAGGTGTGGTAATAGCGATTGCCATGCTACTAATGATTTATAGCCTCTATCAATTGTCTCGTGCAGGTCTTGATATCTTTCCTGAGTTTTCTCCGAATCTGATTGTCATACAAACAGAAGCTCCTGGATATTCAACTGAGCAAGTTGAAATTCTTGTTACGCGACCAATAGAAACTACCTTGTCTGGCCTTATTGGTATCGATCATGTTCGATCAGAATCAATACAAGGTTTGTCGATAGTTAATATTTATTTCGATGAAGACACGGACATCTATCGTAATCGCCAACTTGTATCGGAAAGACTTGCTGGATTAATTAATTTGTTACCAGAGGGTGTTGGACCAGCTGTTCCTGTGCCTATGGCTTCATCGTCGGCAACAATTTTAACCATGGGTGTGACTTCATCGAGCAAAGATATGATGGAATTGCGCAGCATGGTTGATTGGAATCTGGTGCCAACGATATTAAGTGTGCCGGGTGTGGCAGATGTGAATGTCTTTGGTGGTGATATAAAGCAGTTACAAATTCAGATCGATGAAAATAAACTTCGACAATATGACATCGGAATCAATGAGGTTGCTGATGCAGCGAAACAAGCAACAGGGATCTTTGGTGCTGGGTTCATTGAGAATAGTAATCAACGTTTGAGTTTAAGTTTAACCGGCTTGCCTGAACAAATTGATGAACTTGCACAGGTAGTCGTCAAACATAGTGATGGTGTGAGTATTACACTTGGTGATGTTGCTAATATTGATTACGGTGCAGAGCCTAGCTTTGGCGCTGGGTCAATATTGGGTAAAGAAGGTATTGTTCTGATGGTCATCGGTCAATATGGTGCAAATACCTTGAATGTATCGAATGCTGTTGAAGCAGCCATTCAAGGTCTCGATAAGATATTTTCTGAAAACGATATCAAACTTCATCCTACTTTATTTCGCCCAGCTAATTATATAGAACGTTCGGTGAGCAGTATTACCGGACATCTATTGATAGGCGGTTTATTTGTTGTTGCAGTACTTGCGATTTTTTTATTCAATTTCAGAACGGCATTTATTTCAGTGATGGCGATTCCTTTGTCGTTATTGACGGCCATTCTGGTTTTATTAGAACTTGGCGTGAACTTGAATATTATGGTGATTGGTGGTTTGGCTATTGCATTAGGCGAGGTTGTTGATGATGCGATCATTGATACTGAAAATATATTTCGACGATTAAGACAAAACAAACTTTTAAGTAATCCATTGCCAATGAAAGAAGTTGTCTACAACGCGTCAATGGAAGTGCGCGGTTCAGTTGTTTATGCCAGCTTTATTGTGGCTTTAGTTTTTGTTCCTCTATTGCACCTCAGTGGTATTACCGGGAGATTGTTTGCTCCACTGGGAATGGCCTACATACTGTCAATCATGATGTCATTATTAGTTGCATTAACGGTAACGCCTGCATTGTGTTATCTACTCTTGGCGAAAGACAAATTGAAAAATATTGAGCCACCACTAATCAATATGCTGCAGCCGTATTATGAAAAATCACTAACGCTAATTTCTCGTTCGCCCTATTTGGTGATTATTTCGACAATACTCTTTTGCTTGTCTGGTTTATCAGTGTTGCCGGGTGTTGGAGGGCAATTTATTCCTAATCTTAGAGAAGGGCATTATATTGTTCATACCTCAAGTATTTCGGGGACGTCATTACAAGAATCGATTCGTTCAGGGAATCAAGTCTCAAAATTGTTTATGGATATACCGGGGGTGGTTTCTGTCTCTCTCTGGTCAGGTAGGGCAGAGCGCGGTGCAGATACATTTGGAAGTCACTACAGTGAATTTGAAGTTGATTTAGATACCAGTTTAAGCGGTTCAGAACAACAGCAAGTATTAGATAGCATACGTGATACATTGAACAATTTTCCTGGTTTACGCTACGAAGCACATAATTTTTTATCTGAACGTATACACGAAACTATTTCGGGATATACCACGCCTATAGTGGTTAATATCTATGGTAATGATCTTGATGCGCTAGATAAAAAAGCGACTGAAGTTGCTGCAGTGATGAAAACAATCGAAGGTGCAAGCAGCGTGCAAGTGCAGTCTTCCAGTCCGACGCCACTATTACAGATTGCATTACGTCTGGATAAATTAAAAGAGCACGGCCTTGCTCCGCTTGAAATTGTGAATAGTGTCAAAACTGCTTTCGAAGGGTTATCCGTTGCGAAATATCAGGAAGACAATCGTATTTTTAATGTCGTGGTCAGCCTTCCTGAAAACAAACGTCAAACACCTGATGATGTTCGTCAATTGCCCATAAAAACTGCCGGAGGATTATTGTTGCCCCTGGCAGAATTTGCGGATATTCGACAACAGAGTGGTCGATACAATATTTTGCATCAGGATGGACAACGTTTACAAAGCATAACTAGCAATGTTGTTAATCGCGATATTGTTAGCTTTATGGATGATCTTGAAGAGACCGTATTTGCACAGGTTGAGTTTAGCGCTGAAATTTATCCAGAGTTCACCGGTGCTGCAATTGAGCAAGCTAAGGCAAAAGAGGAATTGATTGTACTGTCGAGTTTAGTGCTGGCTATCGTGATGATGTTAATTTACATCGCCATTGGCAGTTTTAGGCATATGTTATTGATGTTAATCAATTTACCATTTGCATTAGTTGGGGGGGTGATTGCCGTTTTGATTACCGGCGGGGGACTATCAGTTGGTTCTCTAGTGGGGTTTGTTACGCTCTTTGGAATCACCATTCGTAATTCGATAATGTTGGTTTCTCATTATCAGTATCTGGTTCAGGAAGAAGGTTTGCCCTGGAATCTTGAGGTGGCTATTCAAGGTGCAAAGGAAAGGTTACCGTCAATATTGATGACGGCATTGGTAACCGCATTGGCAATGTTGCCCATAGCCATTAATAGCGATAATCCTGGTCGCGAAATCATGGGACCGATGGCGGCAATCATTATTGGGGGATTGGCATCATCAACTATACTTAATCTGCTCATCATGCCGGCCGTCATGTTGAAATTTGGCCGTTTTAATAAGTAATAATCCGGGAACCTGATTTAAATCAAAGAATTATCGAGAAATGACTATAATATCTATATGAGCAGACTAGTGGCTTTTAAATTAAAGAATTAACCAGTATTGCTCAAAAAGTAAGGTTTTCTGTGTTTCCTTTTTAATAAATTGCATGACTAAAATGCGATAATTAATTGATTTAAAACTATTTTTTAAATAAAATCATTTTTTGTCGTAACTGACACATGTTATTCAAACAATAAAAATTCATATGAAAATTTTAATAATCGATGATTCGAGCGATTTTAGAGCCTTGCTTAGGTTGTATCTGAACAAAGAGCTCAAGGATGTTGAAATCATCGAATATGATTTTGATAAACTGGGTAAGCCACCAGATAATTATCAGTGGTTCCAATACGACATATTATTCTTGGACTATAAATTGGGGCCTCATGAAGATGGGTTACAGTGGCTTAAAGAGTTCAGAGATAAGCCCGGATTCCCACCGACGATTGTTCTCACTGCTGAAGGTGATGAATATATCGCTGTTAAAGCGATAAAGTTAGGTGCAGCGGATTATATCAATAAGGTTGATATCAAGCCTAAGCGCATTGCTGAAATGGTTGATGAAGCCACCGAATTTTCAAAACGTTCTAATACAGATCAAGAAAATGAAATACATGATGCCACCCAGATAATCAGAAAGGCACATAAGAAAGATGCGGTACCAGATACTAGCTTAGATATTGGCTATAAATTTGTTCGTATGATTGGAGAAGGGGCCATGTCAAAAGTTTATTTGGCAGAACGCGTGACAGACAAAATGACGGTTGTCTTAAAAGTACTTGATTTGACGCGAGTACATGAACCTAAATTAGTGACGCGTTTTATCCAGGAAGCGAATTTAATAGCCAGCTTAAACTCACCATTCGTCGTTAAGATTTTTGAGCATGGAATAACTGAAGATTACGGATATATCGCAATGGAGTTCTTTTCTCGCGGTGATTTAAAACAACGTGCCGAGATGGGTTTAAATCATGAGATAGCGGTTATCTATGCTACTCATATTGCCTATGGCCTTGCACAAATTCATGCCATTAATGTTGTACATAGAGATCTTAAACCGGCCAATATTATGTTTCGTGGAGATGACAGTCTTGCGCTGGCTGATTTTGGTATATCAAAAAAAATAGATGAGGTGAATGACATTACGACAATGGGGCAGATATTAGGAACACCTCATTATATGAGTCCTGAACAAGGCGAGGGT
>JBLHKL010000136.1:0-4989 GCA_047618295.1 Gammaproteobacteria bacterium
GACGTGGCAATAAAAAAGAAGCACTAGAGAAGGCGGCAAACCTATTAGAAAAGGTGGGTTTATCTGAACGTGTTTTACATAAACCTGGTGAATTATCTGGTGGTGAACGCCAACGTGCTGCTATTGCCAGGGCATTAGTCACCGAGCCTGCCTGTATTTTGGCGGATGAGCCAACGGGTAACCTGGATGAAAAGACGGCTGATCAGGTATTTGATCTGATCCTGGAATTAAATCAAAGTTTAGGCACCAGCTTAATCATGGTTACCCATAATATGGAGCTTTCACGGCGTGTGGACCGAGTTTTAGAATTAAAAGAAGGGATCTTACAAGCTTCGTAGTTTACTCTTTTGTTCGACGCCTGTTTTCCCATTTGTTAACCGCACTAATGCGCCAAACCAATCGAATAATAAAGTAAGTCATTAGTGAGCTTATTGCTCCCAATATAAAACAACCGAGTACCAACGGTTCCCATATAGGTATGAGAGTCGTGTTTATCCATTCCCATGAAAAAGAAAAATCAACATGTTTCTCTTCTAAACCTAATAGCATGGCGCCTAATTGATAAGCGAAGAAAAATAGTGGAGGAATAGTGATCGGGTTGCTAAATAAAGAAAAAACAACCGCCATAGGCAGATTAACCCTAAATAGAATTGCAAATGCAGCTGATACTATTGTTTGAATTGGTAAAGGAATAAACGCGCAAAACATTCCAATAGCAGCGCCACCTGCCGATGAACGACGATGTAGATGCCAAATATTGGGATCATGCAGGTAATCAGAAAATAGATGCATTCCGCCATGCTTATGGATGTGCTCCTTCTGCGGCAGATAGCGTTTGAAAAAATTCCGTAAGCTCATTATTCCTAATATTTTGTATTGCTCAAAAAAAGCGCGCTATTATAGCCCAATAATTATTACAGGGAGTTAATATTTATGCTCGCATGGACGCTAGCATTTGCCACAGGTATCTATTGCCTGCTGCAATTTTCAACTATACCCAGTTTGTGGGTTCTTCTTATTTTACCCTTATTATTTCTCCTGAATCGATATTTTTCAGCTTTTAGATTGATATTGTTATTTTGCCTTGGTTTTAGCTGGGCTTTATTACGTATAGGAAGTGATGTCAGTCATTCGCTCAATCCTGATCTTGAGAGCAAGGTGGTTCAGTTAACGGGCAACATGATTTCATTGCCAGTGATTTATGATGACCATGTTCAGTTTTTGTTTGATGTGAATGATGTCGTCGACAATCAAAAACACCATTTTACATCGCCAGGCATAATTCGCTTGAATTGGTATAAAACCAAAGTAATACCGGCGCCGGGTGAAACATGGTTATTAAGTGCAAAATTAAAGCGTCCTTATAGTTTTATGAATTCGGGTGGTTTCGATTATGAAACATGGATGATGAGACAAGGAATAAAAGCGACAGGCTATGTAAAGAAAAGCAAAACTAATCAAATGCTAAGAGAAAGTAATGGATTCTTCATGCAAAGATTACGTTATAAGCTATCTCAAGAAATTAAAAATAAAATAGATAAGCCATTGCGTGGTTTGGTGTTGGCATTGAGTCTGGGTGACCGTAGTCAGCTCGATCCAAATCAATGGCGGGCATTAACCCACACGGGCACAAATCATTTGATTGCAATATCTGGTTTGCATCTAGGATTAATAGCCGGACTAATTTATTTTTTATCACAAACGATCTGGCGTCAGTTTTATTTTGCTACGCAAATCATTCCAGCACCGATAATTGCTTCAATACTAGCTTTTGCGGGTGCATTTATTTATGCAGCTTTGGCCGGGTTTTCACTGCCTACGCAACGAGCATTGATTATGATTGCTGTCTTTTTGCTAGGTTTGTTATCGTCTAGAAGATTGCTGGTCTCTAATGTTGTTTGTATCGCGATTTTTTTAATATTATTGCTAGACCCATTTTCAATATTGGCAGCTGACTTTTGGCTTTCATTCACAGCAGTAACTCTAATACTTTATATAACGCGATATAGGCATAGTGATCAGAGCCCTTTGCGTCGCTGGCTACAATTACAATGTTTGCTAAGTCTAGGCTTGACTCCGTTTTTAATATTCTGGTTTAAACAGTTCCCGCTATACAGTATTTTTGCTAATTTACTCGCTATACCCATTATTGGTTTTATTATCGTTCCTTTGGTGCTGCTGGCGATGGTTTTGTTATTAACATTTCCTCGTGGCGCAGAATTTATTTATGATTTTGTCGGCAAGATAAGCAATCTTCATTGGTCGTACCTTGATTTTTTGTCACAGCAAAATAGTGCAATCATTCCTGTTGCAGCTACTAATAAGGCTTCACTAATAATAGCAATCATTGGAATTGTGATTTTGTTGATGCCTAAAGGGCTGCCGGGGAGGTGGCTGGGACTATTATTTTTATTGCCATTGCTATTTCCAATAACGACTAGTTTAAGGCCAGGTGAATTTAAATTTAGCCTATTAGATGTGGGGCAGGGGCTGTCTGCTGTTATACAAACTAGTCAAAAGATGCTTGTTTATGATGCCGGCGCTAGATTTTCAGAGCGTTTCAATATCGGTGATGCAGTCATAAAACCGTATCTTCGACACAAGGGAATCACACAATTAGATATGTTAATGATCAGCCACGGTGACAATGATCATATCGGTGGGGCATATAGCATAATTGAACAATTTAGAATCGATAGGGTATTAAGTAGTGTTCCAGAAAAACTATCTATTAGTCACGCTGAACGTTGTCATGCAGGACAAAAATGGCTATGGGACGGTGTTGAATTTGAAGTGCTGCATCCGTCTATAGAAAGTGATTTTACTGGTAATAATGCATCATGCGTTCTCAAAGTATCATCACAGCATGGATCGGTGCTTTTAACTGGTGATATCGAGCAAGCGGCTGAGAAAAGCCTCATAAACAACATGCCTGAACAAATCAAAGTTGATATATTGTTGGCTCCTCATCATGGTAGCAAAACCTCGTCGAGTAATGAATTAATCGCTACAATAGCGCCTGAATATGCGGTAATTTCGGCAGGATATAGGAATCGATTTGGTTTCCCGAAACAGGATATAATGTCTCGCTATGAAGCCCATGGGGTTAAAACGTTGGTAACTTTTATGACTGGCGAGATTTCTATGAAATTTAGTGCAGCTGGCTTGATAATTGAACAATTTAGATCAAAAAATCGGCGTTTCTGGCATCATTGAGATGTTACCATGCAGATTCTTCTAAACGAGTTCGTAATTAATAATAAAAATTTGGAGTGAGATAACGTGCTTGAATTAATCAAGGCCGGTGGGTTACTTATGTGGCCGATTATATTGTGTTCAATCATAGCAATGGCCATTATTGGGGAGCGATTTTGGTCCCTTAGAGAATTAAAAATTGCACCAAAAAACCTGGTTGCTAGGGTTTGGCAATGGCAAAAGGCCGGGCATCTTGATAAAAAACGATTCCAGGACCTTCGGGATAGTTCTCCTTTGGGTAAGGTCTTGGCGGCGGGATTGGTCAATCGCAATCACTCGCGCGAAATCATGAAGGAAAGTATTGAAGAAACAGGTCGCCATGTTGCTCACGATCTGGAACGTTTTCTAAATACACTGGGAACAATTGCCTCTATAAGTCCGTTATTAGGATTATTAGGAACGGTAATCGGCATGATTAAAGTATTTACCGTGATCACTTCTCTGGGGGTAGGTGACCCTAGTATTTTATCTGAAGGTATTTCTGAAGCCTTGATAACAACAGCAGCAGGCCTGTCTGTGGCAATACCAAGCTTGATGTTTCATAGGTTTTTTCGCGGAAAGATCGACGGTTTAATCATTACGATGGAACAAGAAGCATTAAAAATGGTTGAAGTCATGCACGGAATTCGTGAAAGTGAAACTGAAGCAGTACCTAAATAATGAATTTCCGATCTGAAAGGCGCGATGAAGTAGATCTGGATATAACACCATTGATCGATGTGGTGTTTTTATTATTAATATTTTTTATGGTCTCAACGACGTTTGAACACAATTCGGAAATTAATATCACCTTACCTAGTTCATCGAAAGAGATTACAGAAGCAAAACCTGATGCTGTGAATGTTGGCTTGGATGCGCAAGGCAATGTCTATATCAATGATAAATCACTGGTAAATGCCCAGATTGAAACGATTAAAGCGGCCTTGTCCGATGCCTTAGTAGGGTTAAATGAACCTCCTATTATTATCAGTGCAGATTCAGATGCTACGCATCAATCAGTTGTCAGGGTCATGGATGCCGCTCGCCAATTAGGTTTGGTGAAGATTACATTTGCAACGCAAGAATTAAAGGATGAATAAACGGTGCTTCAAGAGATGTGGTTTATTTTAAATCAATTTTGACAACGTACAGCTAACTATGTTGACGAAAGAATCCATAGAAAATATTTGGTATACCAAACATCCGCTTGGCATCGTCCTCTTACCCTTAAGCTGGCTCTACAGTCTGATTATCATTCTACGACGACTGTGCTATCAATCAGGTCTGATCGCGGTCAATCAAATAGATGTGCCGGTTATCATTGTCGGTAATATTTCAGTTGGAGGTACAGGAAAGACACCGCTAGTTATTTGGCTTGCAGAATACTTCAAGAAAAAAGGTTTTAACCCCGGAATTATCAGTCGTGGTTATGGTGGCAAGCTCTCTGGCAAGAGCCAACAAGTGAGACCAGACAGTAATCCGGAGTTAGTTGGTGATGAGCCAGTATTGATTGCCAAAAGAACTAATTGCCCCGTCGCCATCGCTGTACAAAGGAGGCGAGCCGCAGAGGACTTGATTGAATATTGTGATTGCGATCTAATCCTCTGTGATGACGGTATGCAACACTATTCACTGGGTAGAGATATTGAAATTGCGGTTATTGATGGCCAACGCCGCTTTGGTAATGGAAGGTGCTTGCCTGCAGGTCCATTACGAGAACCAATAAGTCGATTGAACAGCGTTGACTTAGTAGTC
>JBLHKL010000137.1:0-4957 GCA_047618295.1 Gammaproteobacteria bacterium
CTTCTGCTTTCCAAAGCAATACTTCAGCGTAACGAATGAGTGGTGTATTTAATGAAAAGATAGGAAAAGGGCCATTCTCACCACGACAACTACAGTCAGGATGTTCAAGATCTTTCATTGCCGTAAAGTTGCCATAAATACCAGGGGCACGTGCCCAGCTATCACCGCCATGAATTAAGTTTTCGTCATACTTAAATGGTTTACCTTCCATTGCCACTGTGTGATCTAGGCGAGGGTCAACTGAGTCTGTCGTCATGTCGTAGTTAAAGTCGTTAAAAGAGTCGAATAACGGCAAACCTTGTTGGTCTGTTTTAAACGCATTAACGAAATTTTCTGTTGGTACATGAAAACCACAACAGCCAAAACCACCAGCCATTGGCGCATTTAATGCACTCGGCCAGCTACCACGTCCATCTGGAGAGCCGTCATTTAGAGAGCGCTGAATAGCAAAAACTGACTCTTTACCATTCTCACTTTCAAACAAAAAGTTATTCGCGTAATCATCAAATAAGCCATAGACGCCGGCTTCTTCAATTTCATCAACTAGGGCCACTACTTTTATAAGTTTATCTTTATCAATATTGATAACTTCATGCAGCTCATTCTGCTCATACGCTTGGTAGAGCAATGTTTTAGCTAAATATGCCTTAGCTGATAACGCTGAAGCGCGCCCTACATCTTCTTGGGTTTGTGGTAAGTTGTTTGCAGCAAACTCAAAATCTGCGGCAATTTTATCCCATAGTTCTTGATCGCTCAGCTCACTATTGGTAGTGGTAAGAATTTGATCTTGTGTCATTGTTTCATCAATCCACGGGATATGCTTATGATGTATTTTTAAATCAAAGTAGAAAATACTGCGAATAAACCGTAGTTCGGATTGTTTCTCCGCACTGTTTTCAATGGCATCTGGCGCATTTGCGATTACCGCTAATGCTGAGTTTGCTCTTGAAATACCGGTGTAATTTCGTACCCATTTTTTGTTGTTCAAATCAATCAAATCTGGCGGGAAAGACTCCATATCAGGCACTATAGGCTGATATAAAGACAAGGCATGATAAGCAAAAATATCACCAGGTCCATTACCGCCTTTGTGGGCGTCTCCGGCGCGTAAGTTTCCTGTCGGCCATAAAAAGTTAGGCGCGGTATAATGATCATTGCCTAGATAAGAGTAGGCAGCAATAATCAACGCATCTACATTTTCACTGTTAGAAACTTGCTCTTCGGTTAATACCCCTGAAGGGGCAACATCAAGGTCAGAACCACCACACGATGCTAAAGAAAGCGCGAGTGTAGCGGCTGTAAATAGTGTTTTAATTTTATTCATAAAATGTGCTCGTATCGTTGTCGTTTTAATAAATCAAAAAGAAAGGTTCACGCCTAACGTGATACGTTTTGGAATTGGAAAATTACCGTTTGGAGTTTCAGGATCCTGGCTTAGCGTCCCTGATGGCGTAATGGTCAATAAGTTACTTCCCTGCAAATATATTCGTGCAGAACTAATACCGTATTGATTTAACCACTGCTCGTCAGGTGTATAACCGATAGATAAGTTGCGAAGCTTGAGATAGCTGCCATCTTCCCAAAACAAACTTGATTGACGGCCTTCACCATTGTTATCGATTAAAGTTAATGCAGGCACATTACTGTCAGTATTGTTAACCGACCATGCATCAAGAACGCGATCGCCATAGTTAGAACCTATATTTAACGATGTGAAGTCAGTAAATCCACGCCAGCCATTGCGTATTTGACCACCTTCAACACCTTGCCAAAACATGTTGAAGTCCCAATTTTTGTATTTGAAATTCATATTCAAGCCATACATAAAATCAGGATCGGTATCTGCGAAAAAGCTTTGGTCGTTCTCATCAATCACGCCATTACCATCTAAGTCTTTCCAACGAACTCGACCTAAACCCGCACCCGATTGTGCTGCATGAGCATCTATTTCATCTTGGTTTTGAAATAACCCATCGGCAACATAGCCATAAACTGAGTTAACTGAATGACCAACAATTGTTTTATCAGCGCCATTACCACCAAATGAGTTCACAACGTCTTCAGGTAATGAGACCACCTTATTTTTAGCAGAAGAAATGTTAAAGCTAATATCAACATCAATATCACCATCTAAGCTATCAAAAGTAAGGTAATCGGCGTACCCAATAAGGAACTCAAAACCAGCGTTTTCAATTGTGCCACCATTAACCCATTGCTGAGCGCCTTCACCTAATGTTGCCAGTGGATTGGTTAACGTTAAAATATCTTCAGTGGTTTTTTCAAACCAATCGATGCTGCCGTATATGGTTTCGTAACGCATACCAAAATCAAGACCAATGTTTGTTTGTGTTGATGTTTCCCACTTTAGGTCGTCATTCCCTGTTTGTGCTTTTACAAACCCAGAAGGAAGCGTGCCGCCATTTGCACCGCCTATATCATAAGCGGTCCCTTCATCTTGCTGATCAGTGAATAGTGATTGTGTTGCATAACGACTTAAGTACGTTGTGTACGTTGCATCGGTAGGGATTTCTTGATTACCTGTTTTGCCCCAGCTAGCGCGAAGCTTCAAGGTAGATAAAAACTCAATATCATAGAAGGATTCGTTGCTGATCACCCAACCCGCAGAAATGGCAGGGAAATTTCCATAATTGTTATTACTACCAAAACGAGATGAGCCATCACGGCGTATTGTTAAGCCTGCTAAGTAGCGGTCATCAAAGTTATAATCCATTCGCGCAAAATAAGAATTAAGAGACCATTTATCACCATCTCCTTCCACACGAACATCGCCCGTTGCTTGCGATAAATGGGCATAGTCACGATCATCAGATGCAAAGCCTGAACCAAAACCAACAGCCCCTTCATACTCATAATCTATTTGTTCTGTACCGAGCAAAAACGTAAAGTGATTTTCGTCTAAATCAAGCTTATATTCGGCGGTATTAGTCCAACTAAAACTACTACTCCAATTATCTGTGACTGAAAGCTGATCACCATAATTTAGTGAACCGGCTTGAAAAGCACGGGTATAGTTTCTGAAATAATATTGCCCGTAATCTAAACCCATAGCGCTTTTTAACGTTAAACCCTCTACGGCTTCATATTCAACAAAAATATTCCCCATTAATTTATTGAATCTACTGACGTTGTCTCGATTCATTTCAATTAATCGCACTGGATTATCACGGTCAGTTACACCAGGGACAGGTCCACCCCAACCTCCTTCCTCGTTATACACAGGAACGATAGATTGCTGCTCTATAGCCAAGTTTAAAATGTTACCGGCCAGATCATTAACCAAGTTTGACTCTTGGTTAGTCACTATAAAGTTTTCACCAATCTTAAGTTTATTTGTTAATTGATAATCTGAATTAACGCGAAAGCTTATTCGTTCGAACTCTGAGCCATCAACGACACCTTCTGAGCTGTAATAGCCGAGTGAGCTGTATATCGATGCTTTGTCTGAACCGCCTGAAACTGAAAAATTAAGATCGGTTACTTTTGCAGAGCGCGTAACTTCATCAAACCAGTTTGTGTCAGCTGGGCGTTGCACCTTTGCAGCATCCGTAAACTCAGGAAAAACAACGTTGTTTAATTGAGGGTTATTAAAATCATTATTCCAATCATAAGTATAAAGAGAACTTGCAGCATTTGGGTTTGACCCGTCGTTTACTGCAGCCTGCCAGACCACTTGTGCCCTTTGCTGAGTATTTAATGGGTTTAACTCATAATTAAAATCATCATATGATTGATTGAAAGAAAAATTAAAATCAAGCCCCTCATTCCCTTTTTTGGTGGTGATAACAATGACCCCATTGCCAGAGCGAGCACCAAAAATACTTGCAGCTGCTGCGTCTCTCAGTACCTGTATATCTGCAATATCATGGCTATTGAGTTCATGCATTCCCGATTTAGTTGGAATTCCATCAATCACATAAAGGGGGTCGTTATTACCTAAAGGTCCTAGCCCTTGTCCGCGAATACGTACCGTTGCCGTCGCCGCTGGTGATCCGTTGGTGGTGATTTGTAATCCAGGTATTCTTCCTTGTAAATTTTGCATGACATTACCTGAAGGCTGGTCTACTAAATCTTCAAGGTCGACTGTACTTACTGCACCTGTTAAATCTTGTTTTTTAACACTTCCATAACCATATGAAACTTCAATTACTTCAATGCCATCATTAGGAATAATTTCATTTTTTTGCTGTTCGGCGGCAAAAATACTTAATGGCAACGAACAACCCAGCAGTATAGTGCTTACACTTACTGCCAGTTTGGTTTTGTGAAATATGAGCATTGTGTGTCCTCATTTTAATTTTACTTATTGATGTTGATTTCAGCGTTCAATTAAACAACGTTGTCTTTTGTGGATAAAAAAATATCTTCTTTATCGTTTTTACTTGGCTTAATACACCAAGCAAAATAAACAACGTTGTCTTTTTAACATTTTAAAAACATCTATTCAATATAAATAACAAACTTTTCTATTAAAAATAGGTATAATTTTAATCACAACGCCATACGCTAGCATGGTTCAATAAACTCTAGGATTTGTTGATATGTTATGTTTGGTGTGGCTCCTAGTTGCTGAGCCACCATAGCTCCAGCAGCACAAGCAAAGTCAATCGCCTGTTGCGGATCATCATAAGTGCAGAGTTGATAAATTAAAGCTCCCAAAAATGAATCCCCTGCGCCAACCGTATCTACAACATCTATCCGATAGCCTGAATTATAATAATTTTTACCTTTAATCGATAATAAAGCACCGTGGTTTCCTTTCGTTACGCACAAGAACTCTGTGTTTGTTTGCTTTGCTATAAAATCTAAGTTTTGCTCTAATGAATGATACTTACACCCCATTCCTTTGGCGATTTCATAGAGTTCGTCATCATTTAGCTTGATAAAGTCTGCGCTATTCATTAACGCTATTAAGTTATCAAGGTGATAATGAGAAGAC
>JBLHKL010000138.1:0-4945 GCA_047618295.1 Gammaproteobacteria bacterium
TTAGCGCTGTCAATAGCTCTGCTGCTGTAAGCATGATATTGACATTAGCGTTTTCAGTACCACAGGCTAACACTTCAGTGCCTGTAAATTCTGCGCTTGCGACATCGACTGCTACAGCTGTAGTGCTAGCACTAGCCAGACCGTTAAATCCAACGGTATAGTTGATTGTATCCCCTGTTGTGCCACCGGTTAGCGTATAACCGTCGGCTGCTGTGCTTGCAGTTAGAGAATAAGTGCCTCCGCCGTTGACATAGACACAGAAATTATCGTTTGCAGCGGTGCCTGAGTTATCACCCTCACCATACCCATCGGCATCGAATGCTGAAAAGCTAATCGCGTCCAAGCCAACAATTTTAACATTATCTGTAACTTCTAGTGTGATGACTGAGTCTGCGTCACTAGTTGCATCCAAGTCGCCATCGGCTGCATTGACGGTACTCAAGGAAGTTAATCCTAAGAGACCTAGTGCTATTGCTGTGCAGGCAAAATTGATTGTTTTCATTTTTTTATTCCTCTGGTGGTTATTGTAAGAAGTTCAAGTTTTTTGTTCTTACAAGAGTAAGCGCAATTCATGTGCCAATCTGTTAGAAAAGAGAGCATGTATATGAATAAATACATTAAAAAAACACATGCCCAAGCACATAAAAGCACCTATCTTATTGAATCCTAAGGCTAATTTATTTGTTTATTTGTTTATTTGTTTGTTTGTTTGTTTGTTTGTTTGTTTGTCGCAGATGTAGGTCTTGTGTGTTTATTCAAAAGTTCTGATTTAAATTGGCTTAATATGTCATTGCAAATTCAGACTACAGCTTGAAATATTTTTATTTGCATTGCATTTTGCAAAAAATTAATTGCATTTTGCCTATTTCTTTCCAGCATAAATAAATTTGCAACTATTCTATCTAAGGATGCCCTGTTAATTTGTACTTTATTGTATGGGTATAATTAAGAAGCAAAAGAATAGTTAGCTGTGAAACCGAATACTGGATATCTATCACAATCGGAACGAGGTATGCCCCAACAAATAAGTGTCAATACTATTTATCCTTTAATTTTTGACTATGCCTATATATCTTTAATATTCATAGCCTCCAAACCTTCATTTTCAGTTGGTCTTTAAAGAATCTAGATTCAGTGGGCACACAAAATAGAATGGTCCTCTATCATGATTGCAGATTCGGTTTGTATGTTAATGAGTTTATTATTGCAAACGATTTTTCTACGAAGACAGATAGGAGAAAGTTAATTTTCCAACAGACTTATTATCGTATCAGCAAAGCTGTAGTGACTACGTTAAGTTTGTGATTAATTTATGTGAATAAATATAATTATTTAGAGTCCCAGGACTGTTTTTTTCTGTATAGTGTCGAGGGACTAACATCTAGCATTGCTGCTGCTTTGGGTACGTTTCCATCACAAAGTTTTATTGCTTTTGTAATTTCTTCTTTTTCACTAACCCATAATGGTCTAATGTCAGCCATCGTTCCTAATATAGAATCAGGTCTATAATCTGCCCCCTCTTGCAATTGAGTAGACGTTAATGCTTCACTTTGAATCGTTTCTTTTACTTCTTCCGGCAACATATCAATAGAAACAGTAATTCCATTATTCAATACAACTATATTTCTGATAGTGTTCTGTAATTGTCTAATATTTCCTGGCCATGTATATTGGATAAAATATTTATCGACATCTGCCGCGAAAGATTGAAACTCTTTGTTTTCTTCTTTGCTAAATATTTCCAAAAAATACCTGGCAATCTGATTGATATCTTTTCCTCTGGCTCTCAGTGGGGGTAAATTGATTGGGATCACATTTAGCCTATAATATAAATCTTCACGAAACCGTCCGGCTCTGATTTCCTTTTTAGGTTCACGATGTGTTGCGCAGAGAATTCTTACATCAACATTTTCAGTAGAATTAGACCCTACCTTTTGATATGTTCCTGATTGTAGAAAGCGTAATAATTTTGCTTGTACATCAACACTCATTTCCCCGATCTCATCAAGAAACAAGGTGCCATTATCCGCGCGTGATACTGCGCCTTCGCGATCTCTTGATGCTCCTGTAAATGCACCTTTTACATGTCCAAAGAGTTCACTTTCAACCAAATCTTTCGGTATAGCAGCACAATTTAGTGGTATAAAAGGACTACTTTTCCTATCACTCAGCTTATGGATTGCTTCTGCACAGAGTTCTTTACCGGTACCACTCTCTCCCAAGATCATAACCGAGGCCTTACTTTCTGCCACATTTTCAATGATGTTATATACAGATTGCATTGGCGCAGAACGACCTATAAAGCCTTGAAAACGTGAACGCCCCATGTTTTCAAGTTCTTCAACTATTCCTGCCAAACGATTATGTTCTATCGCATTTTTGATAGAGAGAAGTAATCTCTCACCATTGAATGGTTTTTCTAGAAAGTCATAGGCACCATATTGCATTGATTCAACTGCAACATTCACATTCCCATGTCCAGTGATGACAATTACATTTATGGGCATATTATCTATATTTATTTTTTTTAATATATCTAGACCATTCATGTCGGGCAGTTTTAAATCTAGGATCATTACCGCAGGGGTTATTTCATCAAGTACTTTTAAGGCTTTATTACCCGTTTCGCTATGCTGAAAAGCATAAGGTTCTTCACTGAGATAGTGTGAAATTAATGTTGCTACAGAGGGGTCATCTTCGACCAGTAATACAACAGGTATTTTACTCATAATTTATTCGAGTTCTGCTTTAATAGCTGCTATCAATTCATCTGCTTTTACTGGTTTTGCTATAAACTTTCTACCGCCTATCGTCTTGCTGACTCCAGGCACTTCATTTTTGGTAACAATAGCCGTTAGAAAAATAATTTTTATATGCTTTAGTTTATTATCATTTAAAATTGCATCTGCGATTTCACTTCCCTGAATTCCTGGCATCATCACATCGAGCAAAACTAAATCTGGCATATATTCTTTGATATAATCAATAGCCTTTTTGCCGTCATTAAGTGTTTCAGTGTGATAAATATCATCCTCATCAAAATTTAATTTGAGCATTTTGGTTAGGATAACTTCATCATCAACAATAAGTATTTTTTGTTTACTCATAAATATTTCACTCGTTATGTTTGAAGTAATAACTCTGCAATTGCGCCACCAGATTTAGAATTTTCAAATAGTATTTTTCCACCATGCAACCTTATAATATTTTGACAAACAGTCAGACCTAATCCAGCGCCTTTGCCAGCTATTTTTGTTGTATAAAATGGTTCAAACAAATTGCTAAGTTTATCTTTGTCTATGCCAGTACCTGTATCTTCCACTTTAATAGCTACGATAGTCTTATTAAGACTAAATTTTCCAGTAATATCAAACCCCAAATCGTCCGTCGTGCCAGAATCAGTAGTGATAGTGATAACCTTTACAGTTGATTTCTCCATAGCATGGATTGCATTCATGACTAGATTTATTATGACTTGCCCTAGTTTTTGTTTATCACCTAAGATCGTGGGCAAGCTGTTGCCATATTTTTTTATTATTTTAGCGTCACTTTTCAACACCTCGTGCCTGACTAGACTCAACGAATCATCTAACAATTTGTTCACATCCAAACTTTCAAAGCTCATATCAGCAGAGGCGGAGAAATTAACTAACTCTTTAATGACTGAATCGGCTCTTGTGATTGCCTCATCCATCTCATTGATAATTAATTTTATATTATCATCACCGCTTGATTTCTTACTTAGATAATCAATACCCAATTGGATGACGGCTAGGGGATTTTTAACCTCATGTGCAACACCAGCAGAAAGCGTGCCGATAGTATCGAGCTTTTCTGCTTGAATGAGTTGTAATTGAGTTTCTCGTAGCGCTGCCGTAGTTGTTATTAAATCTTTTTCTGCGGCAAGATGTTCTAAATATCGACTCAGCCGCAAACTGACTAAATCTAGCATACTATTTTCATATTTCAAGAATTGATTTTCGCTATCCGGATAATTCTTTTCCAAATAACATAAATGAATGAAACCTTTATTTTTATTTTTTATTACAATACTTTGCTTTAATCGCCACTCTGTTTGTCTATAGTTTTTGGTTCTGTATTCATGCCCTCCGTATTTAATGATACAAGAAATATTCTCTGGGTATTTACACGATGTAGATAACAAGTTTAATAGCTCTTTTAAAATAAAACTTATATTCCGACTCCCCTGTTCAATCAATTTCGATAAGCCATAGAGACAATTTAGTTCACTTATACGCGACACCAGATCAGATGTCCTTTCTGCCAGTTTTTCCTCAACATTTTCTTTTGCTTCTGTCAGCTCTTTCTCTGTTTTCTTACGCTCGGTTATATCTCTTATTGCGGCAGTAAAATATATTTCATCATTAATTTTAGTTTCAGATATATGTATTTCAATAGGAAAAACATTACCGTTAGCATGCAAACCTTCTAGTTCTAGGTTCTGATTTATCACTTTACCAATACCTGTAGCAAGATATCGATCTAACCCTTTCTGATGCATTTCGCGATATTTTTCCGGCATCATATTCGCTAATGATTTACCGATAACATCCTTTTTAGCATGCCCCCATATTTTTTCAAATGCAGGGTTGACCATTATAATATCACTCTTTTTATTAATCGTTATTATTGCATCACCAATAGTATTCAGCACGGAAGAAAGTCGCATCTGCATCGTCAACAATTGCGCTTCCTTTTCTCTTTTTTGTGCGATATTTCGTTTCAATGCACCTATTGTTTTACTCAGCTCAAGAATTTCACTTCTACCCTTATCCCCATCATCTCTGTAATCATCATCATCATCATCATCATCATTAATATATTCACTCAGTTTAGAGTTTATTGAATCTATTGGCACTATAACCATTAGATTAACAATTAAAATTATCAACAATGTCACAAGAGAGGTTATATATATTACGAA
>JBLHKL010000139.1:0-4940 GCA_047618295.1 Gammaproteobacteria bacterium
ATGGCCATTAAAATGAATTTACATCGCGATTATTTTTTACCGAATTGCTTATACCGGAGCTCGCTTGTTCAGCTCTTCGCTCTGCGCACATGCTCCCTCACAGGTATGAATAACTACCTATTCAGTCACGAGCACGCAGATCGAAGAGCTGCTCTGCGCGACCATCCGGTATTCTTATGCAATATGCGAGCTGTCCTATGAAATATTCACGCGTACATATGGAGTCCATCGGCTACGAATTACCCCCGGTAGTCATTACTTCTGATGACCTGGAGCAACGGCTAATGCCGATGTATGACGCACTACATATAGCGCCTGGGCAATTAGAAGCCTTGACGGGTATTCATGAACGACGCTGGTGGGAAGAAGGGCATATCTTGTCTGATGGTGCTGCAAATGCGGCTCGAAAGGCGCTAGAACAATCAAATGTAGAGGCAAAAGACGTTGAAGCTCTTGTTTATACAGGTGTTTGCCGAGAAAATTTCGAACCTGCTACCGCTTGTGCAGTAGCCGCTCAATTGGGTATCAGTGATGATGCCAATATCTATGATATTTCCAATGCTTGCTTGGGTGTCATGAACGGCATTATCGATATCGCTAATCGTATCGAATTAAAGCAGATCCGTGCCGGTATGGTCGTATCGTGCGAGACCTCACGTGAAATCGTAGAGATCATGATCGAACGCATGTTGAAAGATAAAACGATTGATATGTTTTCCAGTTCTCTAGCGACCCTAACGGGTGGTTCGGGAGCTGCTGCAGTATTACTGACCGATGGCTCGTTTGATAATAAAGAAACACATCGCTTGTTGGGTGGTGCAAATCAATCTGCACCAGAATATCACAAGCTTTGTCGTTGGGGCGTTTCAATATCACCAGTCGCTATCGGTGAATTTGTATTTTCTCCTGATAAATTATTGGCAGCGATTGATCAGGTAATGAAACCCGAAGTCATCCCGTCAGTAATTAAAGACGTGATGTCCAGTGATAAATTGCCACCCGCTTTATCGAGCATGTTGCCCAAAGAAAAATTGCCAGCAGCAGTATCCGAGTTTATGTCTACTGATTCTGTTGCAGTTTTAAAGCATGGTGCCATCTTAGGTGTAAAAACCTGGGGTACATTTTTAACGAGAATGGGTTGGGCCAGAGATCAGGTTGATAAAGTGATTTGTCATCAGGTCGGCGAAGGCCACCGCGATACAATCTTAAGAGAACTTGGTATCGCGCCTGAAAAAGATTTTAGTACCTATAAATACCTGGGCAATATAGGAACTGTCTCGGTGCCATTGACAGCAGCAATTGCTGATCAAAGACAGTTCTTAAAGAAGGGCGACCGTGTTAGTTTTCTAGGCATAGGCAGTGGCTTGAATTGTTTAATGCTTGGTTGGGAATGGTAAGCAATAAAATATTTTAATAATTTCTTCTTAATAATTATTTAAATTTTGTATTCTTAACGATACGTGAATACGGAAGACTCCGAAGAAAATCAAGTTCAACGTAAAATCATCCATGTCGATATGGATGCCTTCTATGCTTCTGTCGAGCAACGCGATAACCCAGAATACCTTGGTAAGCCTGTCGTCGTTGGTGGAACGCCAGAACAACGTGGCGTAGTCGCTGCCTGTAGTTATGAGGCACGCAAGTTTGGCATTCACTCAGCAATGTCGGCCACGCAAGCACATCAACGATGTCCTCACGCCATTTTTCTAAAACCACGTTTTACTGCGTACCGTGAAGTTTCTGCAGAAATTCAGGCTGTGTTTCACCAATTTACAGATCTGGTCGAGCCCTTATCTTTGGACGAAGCTTATCTGGATGTCACGCAGAATCAGGACTACTCAGGTTCGGCAACCTTAATCGCAAAAGAGATCAAGCGTTTAATTAAAGAGAAAACCGATCTCAATGCCTCTGCTGGAGTGTCTTACAATAAATTTTTAGCGAAGATAGCCTCGGATATGGATAAACCAGATGGTCTATATTTAATCACTCCTGAACAAGGCCCTGAGTTTATCAAGACATTACCCGTACGACAATTTCATGGCATTGGTGAAGCAACCGAGAAGCGAATGAAGGAATACGGCATTCATACAGGCGAAGATCTTTTGCAGAAAGACCTGAATGAACTCGTCAAGAAATTCGGCAAGGCAGGTCATTTTTATTATTCAATCTCACGCGGCATTGATCTTCGGGCAGTTAATAATCAACGGATAAGAAAATCTGTCGGCAAGGAAACAACATTTAGTAAAGACATGGGCGACATCAATGAGATGTTTTCTATTCTGGAAGAACTATCTAATAGTGTCTCGAGAATATTGTTTGATAAAAAGTTATCCGCACAGACAATAACCTTAAAAGTTAAATACGCAGATTTTGAACAAATCACACGCAGCCGCACAATAGAAAAACCAACATTGTCTGCGAGTAATATTTTTGAAACTGTAAAAACCCTATTAACAAACACAGAAGCAGGCCAACGCAAGGTACGCCTATTAGGCGTAAGTACATCTAAGTTACAAGAAAAGGGCGTTGAACAAACGGATAAAACGGAACAGATGGATTTATTATAAAATATTAATAGTGGGGTCAGACACAACTTTACTTGTAATCACTTCGATTGCAATCCGTAATCAAAATGATTACACTTAAAGCCATCTATGATTAAAAAGTTTCGTCACAAGGGATTAAAGCGTTTCTTCGAAGACCCGAGATATACTGATAAACGCGGTATTAATACTGCTATTTCAGATCGTTTGATAGTGATATTGGATGCGCTCGATATTATTGAAAATGCAGAGGAAATGGACATTACTGGTTTATATTTTCATAAATTGAAAGGACAACGTAAGCGTGAATTCAGCGTTCGGGTTTCAGGAAACTGGAGAATCACATGGCGTATGGATGGAAATGATGCAGTCGATTTAAATTTAGAGGATTATCACTAATGACCCGTAAACCTTCACACCCTGGTGCGTTAATACGCAATGTCATATTGCCTGAAACAAGTCTCACGATTAGTGAATTGGCGAGACGCTGTGGTGTCGCTCGAAATACGATGTCGAAGGTTGTTAATGAACGTGGTGATGTGACCGAAGATATTGCAATACGATTAAGCCGTGTATTAGGTAGCACGCCTCGTTTTTGGTTAGGCATGCAAACCAACTTGAATCTCTGGCAGTTAGAAAGCACAAATAAACGCGTGTATCAGAAAATGGAACGAATCGTTAATCATTAAATTAGAAATAATTTGAGTCAGGTACATCATATTTATGTCCGGTCGACTTATTTAACCTGTGGATTACGAGAAGATTTCATTCAGAGAATCGATAAACAGATAGATTTCAAGAGAAATGCATTAAGTATCTCAAAAAATATGATTATCTAATCTTACTTCCTTGGGGCGACATACCATTAAAACAAGTTGCCCCGAAAGATGGTAATCGAAAACGAGTCATGAAGCCCTAGATTCAATTCCAACATCACAGCACGATTATAGGCATGGCCATGCAGTGGGTGTCGCTGAATAAAATTATTGCTGTACCAAAGGGTTTAGATGGGGTCGAAGCGAGGTGTGAAAATATAATCAAGTTATTATCGTAATTGGGATGAATTCTTTGTTATATAAACTTGGTGAATAAGGCAATATTCAGTAAACTATCCCGTTCTATAATTATAATTATTACAGTAAAACCAATAGCTTATGCAATATCCTGATTACCCCTCAGAGTCTTCCTGTTATGCCTCGATAAATAACAGGCAAATGCATTTTCTCGAAGGTGGGAAGGGAAATGCTGAAACTATAGTAATGATTCATGGTAACCCGAGCTGGTCTTTTTATTACCGGCATCTTTTTACTGCGTTAATCGATAAATACCATTGCATCGTACCTGACCATATTGGTATGGGTTTATCAGATAAGCCGGCTGACGCTGAATATGAATTCACCTTAAAGCAACGGGTTGATGATCTTGATGCGCTGTTATCCTCTCTTGGCGTCGATAATAATCTAACGCTAATTGTGCATGACTGGGGCGGCATGATTGGTATGGCCTATGCCACACGCTTCCCAGAAAAGATTAAACGTCTGGTGATATCAAATACGGCTGGGTTTCATATCCCATCCGGCAAACAAATTCCTTGGCAACTAAAGCTGAGCCGCACCCCATTAATAGGCGCGTTATTAATACAGGGCTTAAATGCATTTTGTCGCGGAGGTGTCATACAGTGTGTCACACGGAAGCCGATGACGAGTGATATTAAGAATGCGTATTTGTCGCCGCATGATAATTGGGCGAACCGACTTTCGGTGTTACGCTTTGTAGAAGATATTCCGCTAGATAAAGATCATGTTTCATTTGATGTTGTAGATAATGTAGATAAAAATCTAGACCAGTTTGCAAAGCTGCCGATGTTGATTTGTTGGGGCTTGAATGATTTTGTATTTGATCAACATTATCTTGATGAATGGAAGAGGCGGATGCCAAATGCTGAATATCATGAGTTTGATGCAGGCCATTATCTACTTGAAGATGCAGGCGATGAAGTGATTCCAATAATTGAACAGTTTTTAGAAAAGAATGTTATTAAATGATTTTTTTGTTGCCACAGAGAGCACAGAGGTCACACGACCACATGGACGTGGGAGGTAGAACAATGTCTGGAACAATTGTCGAGAGAAAATATAAAAAATTAATTAGTAATAGAACTAAATGCTAAAAAAATATGGATTTATATTAAATGAATAATATATTTTTATTTATTTTAATTAAAAATAATAACTGGTGTTCTCTGTGTTTTCTGTGGCTAAAAATTATCCCATGACGTCATCAAACATTGCGTCCCATTTACCGTTGATGGCGCAAAAGCAGCCGAATACCCATGCTGTGGTTGTGCAGTCAACAGGTGCTAATGATAAGTCTGATCTTGTTCTTTATAAAAAATCA
>JBLHKL010000140.1:0-4919 GCA_047618295.1 Gammaproteobacteria bacterium
TAATTGATGTCATTTGTTCGAAAGGCACATCAGGCGCGGATACTGATACGGGAATGTATTTAATTTTTGTACTTTCTAAGAGTACTTCCCTAGCAGGAAATACGTCGATGAATTTTTCTGTCTGTGGACTTATCGCAGCAAAATAGTCCGAACGTGCCACATTAATGTTTTGTAAATGTGAACAATACCCCTCAGAAATAACATCCTCTATTTCAGCTTCAACTATATTATTTGCTTCAGCGCAAATAAGGGGTGCCATGTAGCTTGTTTCAGTTGCAGAAAAAGAGTGTAACGATAAGGTTACATCAACGACATAGAATGGCGGCACTACCAGCCAAACGTGTGCAGTTGTGAAGCCATCGTGATCTAAAGACCAAAAGTATCGCGTATCGACTTCAGATTCTGCAGGAAAATTTATTGTCATCGATCCTTTTACAACATAATTCCAGATGTTCATTTTTTCCAGGGTCTTGGATATCATCGCGGCTATATCCGTATCGGGTTTTAAACCACCATGTTCCATGAACTTCTCATGGTAAATACCTGCGACACGCGGCACGGCTTGTTTTACATAGTTATCGTAAGATTGTTCTCTTGGTCGAAAATCAACAAACTTTGCGTAGTTACTTAGGTAACTGGCATTCTTTTCCTCAATCTTCATAAAATTGGGATGATCGTAAAACCCAGGAGTGTCGATAGGTATATTTCTATTAGCGAAATCTTCTATCAGGTCCGTATACGTTATTGATTTTTTTATCATGTAGATTCCATATGAGTCACCCCAATAAATGGGGTGGTTTGAATAATTGGTTACTGTGTTGAATTAGATAGAATATTTAATTACTACTATGTATGACTTAATCACTTGGCGGGAGAATATCATACTTTGGGATTCCTTCAGGAAAAGTAGCCCAGTCAGGTGCTACAGAGGTATAGATAAGCATCTTCGGTAATAGCTTATCGCCACCTTCAATTGTACTAGCTGATAATGAATACATATCAAAACCATCACACTTGAGACCTATCGGTGTTGCACAGTTGCCACAAAACAAACGATGTGTGTCCTTGCCAGAGTCACCTAGTGCCGTAAAGCTGGATGGTGAACCTTTAACAAATTTGAACTTGTCCTCAGCGACCCAAACGCCAAACCACTTGTCGGAATTTGTGTGCAACTGACAGGTTTTGCAATAACAAAAAACCGTATTCATCGGTTCGTCTTGAAATTCATATTCTAATTCACCGCAATCACAACGCCCGTGATTAGTACTCATAAAAGTAGCCCCCTTAATTCGATTAATTAGTGAACGCACATTCTAGTATAAACAACGATTCCTTTGTACTCTTCGTAATTTAAAGAAAATCAGCGTTGGTAATGAGTTGGGTCAGTAAGTTTTGCCGACTCAAAACCTTCTTTTCTAAAACGGCAGGAGTCACAAACGCCGCAAGCGCGCCCTGCTTCATCGGCTTGGTAACAGGATACCGTCATAGCGTAATCAACGTTTAATGATACACCTTGCTTAATAATATCTGCTTTACTCAAATCGATTAGCGGGGTGTGTATTTTAAATGAAGCACCCTCAACACCTGCTTTAGTCGCCAGTGTGGCGAGGTGTTCATAGGCTTGAATATATTCTGGTCTACAATCTGGGTAGCCGGAGTAGTCAACGGCATTGACGCCGATAAAGATATCATTCGCGTTGAGTACCTCTGCCCAAGCCAATGCGTAAGACAGGAAAAGTGTATTGCGAGCTGGCACATAAGTTACCGGGATGCCTTCTGAAGGAGACTCAGGGACGTCAATAGCATTATCTGTTAATGCAGAACCACCAATCTGTCCGAGATCGATACGGATGATCTTGTGATCTTTAGTATCAAATGTTTTTGCGACAATGCTAGCAGCGTCTAGCTCTGCAATATGACGTTGGCCATAATCAAAGCTTAATGCATAGCACTCAAAACCAAGGTCTTTTGCGATGGCTAATGTCGTGGTTGAATCCAGGCCGCCGGAGACTAAAACAATGGCTTTATTAAAATCGGTCATAATGTAAATTGATCACGGGTAGATAGTTTTATTGTAACTAGTATTCAAAATCAGAGATTTTATTGAAGAACGCGGCGTGATGCTATTTTAAAGACGGAGTTTATTACTAATAAATGAGTATTTTAAAATAGCATTACAACAAAGTTATTCGATAAAAGAATGGTTTTGAAGTTATTTTCCTGGGACATTGCCCCATAAATACTTATGCAGTTGAACTTGCATGCGAACATTCAATTTATCTTCCAGTATCCAATTGGCCAATTCGGTTGGACTAAGCGCCTCGTGCTCCGGTGAAAATAGTACTTCGCAAAGATCCGTTAATTTAAATTCATTCATTTTTTTCATTGACCACTCATAGTCAGGTCGATCACCGATAACAAATTTCAATTGATCTTTAGTTGTTATGTGAGTGAGATTATCAAAATTATTCTTAGCCTCTTCTGTCGAGCTGGGAGTTTTAAGATCCATTATCTTCATAACGCGGTCATCAACATTAGCGACATCAATTGCACCACTGGTTTCTAATGAGACTTGATATCCTTCATCACATAATCTTGCCAATAGCTCATGACATGATTTTTGTGCAAGTGGTTCACCACCAGTAACGGTGACATGTTTTGTGAGGTATTGGCTGATATCCTGGATGATGGCATCGACCGACATCTTTTCGCCATCATGAAATGCATAGGCGGTATCGCAATAGCTGCAACGAAGCGGACAACCAGTAAGACGTATGAATATGGTTGGCAGGCCAACCTTTATTGATTCGCCTTGCAGTGAGAAAAAAATTTCATTAATACGACACTCAGGTTGCGCGTGTTGCCGTGCTAATGAATCAGCCCGTGTATCAGGATCCATTTCAAGTGTTGGACTCTTTGGTAGCACTTATTTTTCTCAGGCGTTCATCTGCGAGTCGTGCAGCAGTTGTCCCGGGGTATTGTTTCATTACTGCTGTTAATGTTTTTTCAGCATCGGAGGCATTACCAAGCTCTGCGTAACTGTAACCAATCTTTAGTAAGGCGTGAGACACTTTTTTACTATCTGGGAATGTATTTAATAAAGTTTGGTACTCGTTAATTGCAATGTCGTACTTTTGCATGACGTAGTTGGTTTCACCTAGCCAATACTGCGCATTGTCAGAGAAGGTAGAATCAGGATAGTCCTTTAAAAATTCTTTAAAGGCTTTTTGTGCCTGATCATACTGAGATTCTTTTAGTAGTTTAAATGCTCGCTGATACACGGCTTCGGCTTTTTGTGGGTCAACTGGCTTTGGCTCCATCACTGTTTCAGTATCTGAGGTGAGATCGCTACTAGTTTCAACAACCAGTCCTTGCTCTCCAGAGGGCGCCTCTACATCAGCCTGATTAGCTGCGCTGTCGAGTACTTCGAGATCAGGTGTCGTCTTTGCCGTGGTTTTATTTGATTCAATACGCTGTAAACGTCGATCTATATCGGTGTATAGGTCGCGTTGCTTTTGTTTAAGTTGCTCAACAGTATGTGTTTGAACTTCAATATCACCACGTAAAGCGCTGACTTCAGTTTTTAGTGATTCAAGTAACTCGAGCATATCGAGTAAAGCTCGGTTATCGAGAATCTTTTCTACTCTAGCCAGTCGTCCACTAAGATCTTGTGTGATAGGTTCAAATACTGGAGCCTTATCACCAGAAGGCGTTGTTTCCTCAGCGGAGACCGCTGTAAATAAAACCAGACTCAAAATACAGGTAAAAAGGCGCATATTAAAATCCATCAATATTTATCCTTAATATAAAATTTCAACGCGTCGATTTTGTTGCCAAGATGCATCATCGTGGCCGTCAACACTTGGGCGTTCCTCGCCATAGCTGACTAATCTGATCTGACTGGATGATACTCCCAGTATCATCATTTGTTGTTTAATGGATTGTGCTCGGCGTTCGCCTAGTGCTAGGTTGTATTCGCGTGAACCACGTTCATCTGCATGACCTTCGAGGGTAATGGTGGTGTCTGAGTTCTGGTTAAGATAAGCAGAATGCGCCTCAATGGCGGAGCGATATTCCGAACGTATTTCACTACTGTCATACTCAAAATAAATAACTCGGACGGAGAGTGGACTCTGTGGATCATCCAACTGACTGAAGCCTGAAGTTGAATCGTCATCAGCGCCATAGGCTTGTGCGTTACTGTCATCAGTCGCACCCGCATTTGCTTGCTGACTACTGAGGTCTTCGACAGCTGCAGGCGTATCATCTTTAACCTTGTCTGAACTACAACCAAACAGCAGTGCTGTAAGACTGATTACCAGTAATAAACGTATAGTCATAACCTTTTCTCCTTATCAGCATTTAACGATGCTGTTATTTAAATAGCATAACATTCAAAAATGAGTCTGTATAAGACATACAACCCGCTTATTTTAAAAATGGGCCCCAGGCAGGTTCACGAACATCACCCTGTTGTAAGCCCAGCCTTTGATGAATTCGTCCATCAACTGATACTGCGGCAAGTTGTGCGCCACGAACACCGGTTGTAGCATAAATAATCATGCCTCCATTAGGTGCAAAACTGGGGGACTCATCAAGTTTTGCATCGGTTAAAGTATTTATGCTGCCGTTACTAAGATCTAGAAGGCCAATTCGGTATGAGCCATTAACGGCATGCACCAGAGTGATATAGCGGCCATCCGGTGAATAGCTTGGACGGGCATTGTATTTTCCTTCAAAGCTCACTCGTTTGGGTTCGCCGCCGCGAATATCCACTTCATAGATCTGTGGGCCGCCGCTTCGATCTGAAGTGAATGCCAGCTTTCGCCCGTCCGGTGACCAGGATGGTTCGGTGTCTATGCCGCCATGTTTAGTCATCCGTTTCAACGTTTTTGAATGAAGACTCATTATATAGATCT
>JBLHKL010000141.1:0-4820 GCA_047618295.1 Gammaproteobacteria bacterium
TAAGCAAGCATTTTATAGCTGTTTCTAATAACCTTATTGCGGCGAATGAATTTGGTATAAACGATGAAAATGTCTTTGAAGTATGGGATTGGGTTGGTGGGCGATTCTCATTGTGGTCCTCAATTGGATTACCTATCGCACTATCAATTGGTTTCGACAACTTTGAAGGCTTACTTGCTGGCGCCCATGAAATGGATGAGCATTTTTCTGAAACACCATTAGAAAAAAACATCCCCGTAACCCTTGCCTTGATTGATTACTGGTATTCCAATTTCTTTGATGCAGAGACACATGCATTCATTCCTTATGATGAATCCCTTAAATTGTTTCCAGATTATCTTTCACAACTCTTCATGGAGAGTAATGGTAAATCATTCGATTTAAACGGACACCGGGTTAATTACAAGACCATGCCTATTGTCTGGGGATCGACTGGGACAAATTCACAACATTCTTTTTTTCAATTACTACATCAAGGAACTCATTTCGTTCCAATTGATTTTCTTGTGCCGTTATCAAAGCAAGGAAACAAAAAACATCATGCACAATTACTTGCTAATTGTCTTGCGCAGAGTCAAGCCTTAATGCAAGGGGAAAATAACACTGATCCAAACAGACATTTTCCTGGTAATAAACCGAGTACAACTATTTTATATTCTGAGCTAACGCCACAAACGCTAGGGTCATTAATTGCAATGTTTGAACACCGAACATTTGTGCAAGGCTTACTATGGAATATTAACTCTTTTGACCAATACGGTGTCGACCTAGGGAAAAAATTTGCTGTTGAAATTTATGACAATATGGAAGAAACGGTGACAACGGAAGAACTAGATCCATCTACACAAAACCTGATTAACTTATATAAACAATATAATCCTCGTAAAGGTTAAACTTCTCGAGAAACGTACATTGCAGTTGTCACAGAAAGCCGCTTAACAAGAGTTTGCATAAATACACGACTAAAGTGTAACTGACATTCAATCGATGCTTGTTCAATCAATGTCGCATTTATCTTCATTAAATCAACATCATTTTTGGCGGTAATTGTTGCGGTTCGTTTCGCCTTACTCAGATAACTCATCTCTCCGAAACAATCCCCCGTTTGCAAGTTCCCGATCAATGCATTGTCTTTATAAACATCTACTTCACCTGAGGTAATGATATAAAATGAATCATCGATATCACCTTCAACAATGATTTCCGAGCCAGCTTTAAATTGTTGCCAGATACAAGCACGTATAATTTCCCATAGTTCTGAGTCGGGAAATTCTTTAAAAAATTCTAACGATTGAATGATAATAAACTTTTCCTGAACTTCTATATCTTCCTGAGGTTGTTCAAGATAATCAAATGCCAAACTTAAATCTGCAGCGAAGTTTAAACCCATCTTGTATCGCTTTTCCGGATTTTTCTGCAAGGCATGATGAATAATCTTTTCAAGAATCTCTGGCACATCCGATCGATGCGTACTCAAGGGCAAATGATTTTCATTAATTATCATGTGTATCAGACGAGAAAAACTGTCTGCCGGAAATGGATGTTTCCCGGTTAATAATTCATACATGACAATACCCAATGAAAAAAGGTCGGTTTGATTCGATATGACATCTTCTTGTACTTGTTCTGGTGACATGTATCGCGGAGAACCAACAAAACCCATAGGCATGGTATTAGTTGTATCAGCGGACATAATATGCGCGATACTAAAATCAGCAATCTTCACATCCTGATTGTCGTCAATCAATATATTGGTTGGTTTTATATCGCGGTGAATCACACCATTACGATGAGCATAATCCAATGCCTTTGCACACTTGAAAACAATTTCAATAACAAGCTCAAACGGTAACAGCTTATTGGGGTGGCAATATGTCTTAAGCGTATTTCCTCCCTCAATTAGCTCCATAACGATATAACAGTTGCCCCCGTCTGCACCAGCATCAAGGATCTCGACTATATTAGGGTGCCTTAATGTTCCGGCAGTATGCGCCTCATTAAAAAACATTTTACGATATCGTTCCCCGGACTCCTTATCATTTAAGTTCTCAGACAAAGCAACCTTCACGGCAACATCTCGATCAGCAAACGGATCATAGCCTTTATAGACGATACCCATGCTGCCACGGCCGACTTGTTCTTTTATTTCGTACTTGCCTAATTGTTCGGGAATATCCATTTGTAGATTTAAATACATTACTTATAATGAGTTACGACGGTTTATTAAAACATATTATTGATGATTAATTGAGTTTTTATCTGAAAATCCAAGTAAAGACATTTTTAGTAACAATGTTACAATTCAAATATTCCTGATAGTTGCCAATAGGCGACAAAACCTCCCTTGGTTCGATAACAATTACACAAAGGTATAAGTAACAAAATTATGAAGGCCATTATTCTTGCCGCGGGCATTGGTAACCGACTTGGAACGCATGCTGCCAATCAACCTAAATCATTACTGGAGTTTGAAGGAAAAAGTCTATTAAAACGCCATATTGAGATACTTTCAGCAAACCATATCGAAGAAACAACAATAGTCACCGGCTATGAATCAGAAATGATTAAGGCTCACCTCCGCGATGAGACAATGCCAATAAACTATATTTATAATGAACGTTATACCGAAGGAAGTATCATCAGCCTTGGTTGTGCACAAGAAATACTATTCAATGAATCTGAATTTATTTTGATGGATGCCGACGTTCTGTACGACCAGGAAATAATTGCTCGTCTGATCAATACAAATATAAAAAATTGCCTGTTGCTCGACCGTGATTTTGTTCCCGGTGATGAACCTGTCAAAATTTGTGTCGATAAAAACGGCCAAATAAATGAGTTTAGAAAAAACATCACTGAAGGACTTGATTACGCTACACAAGGCGAATCAGTCGGGTTTTTCAAGTTTACTAAACTCATAGGTGCATCTCTACTTGGGCGAATAAATGACTATCTTGCAAAAGGGAAAAACAATACGCCCTATGAAGAAGCAATACGCGATCTATTATTAATATATCCCGAGCAATTTGGCTATGAAGATGTCACTGGTATCCCCTGGATTGAAATAGATTTTCCTGAGGATATTGAACGCGCGCAAAATGAGATAATTCCTAAATTATCACCTATCAATCATTAATCAGTACTTAAATATAAAATGTCTAAAAATAGCCCTAAAGTAATAAGCAAGTGTAAACAATTACGCTCTCTGCTTGTATCAAAGGAACTTGAATTTATTCTGGAAGCACATAACGGTATCTCTGCAAGTATTGTAGAAAGTGCCGGTTTTAAAGGTATCTGGGGTAGTGGCCTTGCCATGTCGGCACAATTTGGTGTGCGTGACAGTAATGAAGCAAGCTGGACTCAGGTGGTCGACATGCTCGAGTTCATGTCTGATGCGACAAGCATTCCTATCTTGTTAGATGGTGATACCGGTTATGGAAACTTCAACAATATGCGTCGGCTTGTCGTAAAGTTAGAACAACGTGATATCGCTGGTGTCTGCATAGAGGATAAACAATTTCCAAAAACAAATAGCTTTATCGATGGTAACAAACAACCCTTGGCCGATATTGATGAATTCTGTGGCAAGATTAAAGCGGGTAAAGATAGTCAGACCGATGATGACTTTAGTATCGTTGCCAGAGTTGAAGCACTGATTGCCGGCTGGGGTTTGAATGAAGCACTAAAACGGGCAGAAGCGTATCGCCAAGCCGGTGCTGATGGGATATTAATTCACAGCAAACTCTCCAGACCAGATGAGATTCTCGCTTTTGCAAAAGAATGGGCTGGGCGCTCACCGCTGGTTATTGTTCCAACTAAATACTACAGCACACCAACAGATGCCTTTCGTAAGGCAGGGATTGACCTGGTTATTTGGGCCAATCATCTAATTCGTTCATCTGTTCATGAAATGGAAAAAACCAGTAAAGCGATATTTGATTCAGAATCCTTAGCCGATGTTGAAGATAAAATTGCCAGTGTTGATCATATCTTTCAGTTACAAGGCGCTGCTGAATTGAGTCAGGCGCAAGACAGATATCTGGTACAAAAATCAGATATCCATGCTGTCATCCTCGCTGCCAGCAGAGGCAGTGAATTACGTGAGTTAACACACGATAAACCTAAGGCGATGATCAGCATCGGCGGTAAAACCTTATTGGGCCGATTAATGGAAGGACTGAAAAAAGCAGGCATCAATAAATCTACTGTCATTGCAGGTTATAAAGCAGAGGCCATTGACCTGCTCGGCATTGAGAAATGTATCAATGAAGATTATGAAAAAGGTGACGAACTACAAACACTGATTTGCGCAGAAGAAAGTTTCAATGACGACATGTTGATCCTTTATAGCGATCTATTGTTCCGGGAATATATTCTCAGAGACTTGATAGAAACAGATGGTGAAGTCGTCATTATTGTTGATTCTGCTCTGGACAATCCTAATATCACCGGCTCTCCAGACTATGCCTATTGCAGTAAGGATGATGATCGTTCTCCGTTCATGCAAGATGTTACGCTAACACAGCTATCCTCTTCAGCAGATGCTTCTGAGAAAAATCCTTCTGGTTACTGGATCGGAATGATGCGTGTCAGAAAACAAGGCAGAGAATGGATAGAAGCGGCACTGACAGAATTGAAGTCAGCAGCAAACTTCAATGAACTTACGCTGCCTGATTTATTAAATCATTTGATACAACAAGGTAAACCAGTCCATGTTCATTATATTGATGGTCATTGGCTTGACGTAAATTCACTGGATGATATAGATCGCGCTAGCGACTTTACAAAATAAGAACTATGCACAAATGATCTTTTGTCCT
>JBLHKL010000142.1:0-4815 GCA_047618295.1 Gammaproteobacteria bacterium
TGGTCGATAAAAAATGGCATGTGCATTTTTATCTTCACCAACAGGGAAGCTGATGCTTTCTCCAACAGAAATATATTTTTGATCGAGATGAATGGAATTTGATTTTTGAATGACATTAAAACTTTGTTGTTCAATGTCATATTCAATGATCGATGCAAATTCACTCGGAGATGCTGCCAGAAAACAGGCGCTATGTTGATTACAGACTAACGATTCAATATCGGTATAGGGAAGAGATAAGGTCTCAAGTTTTTTTTCATTCGTATTGATCACCGCAAGATATGCCAAACCTTGTTCTCTGTAGACCGCCATAATTGAATTATTATCGATAAAGTCATAATTACATTCACGAAATGACCATTGAGGCACGGCGAATTCTGCATCACGTTCTAAAACGCATTCAGTACCCTTTTCATTCAAGCGATATAAATTCCACCAATTATTTTTATCCGATATAAAATAAAGTGTGTCATCAGGACTCCACAACGGTTGGCAAACAGCCTCATTATCATCGCCGCCGACTATGAACTTTGCTTCTCCTGATTCACCTGCATTATTAATCTCAGCAACAAATAGACTGGTATTATCCCATGGCATATTGGGGTGTAACCAACTAATCCAACACAATTGCAGTCCATCGTGGCTCAGTCTTGGATTAGAATAGAAATCAGCCCCGCTATGAAGAATGGTTGCGTCTCCAGTCTCTAGTAAAGGCACAGCAACTATTGTATTGATCGCTTCTCTGTTTTTGTCAGAGTGGTCTTCCCGGACACAAATCAATCGTTCTCTATGTTTATCGTAGGTCATATCTGCATAGCGACAGTCTTCTTGATCCGTGAGTTTTTTACATTTGTTATTAGCGTCAACTAAATACAAACATTGGTCAGTGAAGTTAGTAAAGACCACTCCTTGTTCTGTCACAAGGTATGAGCCACCGCCGTATTCATGTACACGTGTACGCGCGTTATATTCAGAAGGAATGGCATCTGATTCCTGTCCATCGCTTGTTCGTTTCACAACAACATAACGACCACCTTCATTGGCTCGCATCTCGACCCAGTAAATGTCATCGCCAAAGATACTGATTTCACCCAAGCCGACACTACTATTTAGCATCAAGTCGGTTGTGATCGTTGATTCCCAGGAACCAAAAGCTCTCTTTTGTTTTGTGAACACGGGTTTTTTGGGTTTATACATAGGCAGATTGTGTCTTTTTATTGTGTTAAAACAAGTATAATAGCGAATCACTTAGTGACAGGCATTAAAACTTTATTTAAATGAAAACAGGCTTTGTTCAAGACGCACGATTTCTGCATCACGACACCGGAGATGGTCACCCTGAATGCAGTGCGCGTTTATCTGTAGCATTGGAATATCTTGAAACTCAGGCTTGGTTCGAATCCTTGACTCAAGTTGAGGCGAACTCAGCAGAACTAGAACAGATATTAAGGGTTCATGATACTGATTATGTAAGACGCGCTGAAGAAGTCTGTCGTTCTGGCAACAGTCATCTGGATTCTATGGATGTTAGTGTATGCACTGAGTCGTTCGATATAGCTTTGCTTGCAGCAGGTAGTTCAATTCAACTTGCAGATAACGTCATCAATAAAACTGTCGATAATGCCTTTGCCCTAATTAGACCTCCTGGACACCATGCAGAAATGTCCATGGCAATGGGTTTTTGTTTATTTAACAACATTGCAGTTCTAGCACGTTATCTTCAAAATACACATGGCATTGATAAGATAGCCATCATCGATTGGGACGTGCATCACGGGAACGGCACACAACATTTATTTGAAGAAGACCCATCGGTTTTATACATCAGTACACACCAATACCCATTCTACCCCGGCACTGGAAACTATTCTGAGACAGGGATTGGTAGGGGTAACGGAGCAACACTAAACTGCCCAATGCCGGTAGGTGCTACTAATCTGGATTATGAAAAAGCCTTTATGCAAGATATTTTACCTAGACTAGATTTATTCAAGCCAGAGTTTATTCTGATCTCTGCTGGTTTTGATGCGCACCAGGCTGATCCTTTGGCTAATATAAATTTATCTACAGACTCATTTTCCTGGATGACAGAACGTATCATGGAAAAAGCCGATCATCATTGTGAGAATCGTATTATTTCTTTACTCGAAGGCGGTTATAATTTGCAGGCTTTACCATTATGCATTGGGAAGCATCTTGAAACACTTTTGCAGCATTAATACAAAATAATTTTTATTCACATTATTATGATCAAACAACTATTTTTAAAAACAAGTCTGTTTTTAATTTTCACAAGTTCTTCACTAGCAAGCACTGATAGTAGTTTACTACCAATGTATGGTGGAGAAGACAGAAAAAACAACGCCGATCTTTTGGAAAAAGATAATAAATTTATCGTAAAAACTACGCGGTTATTCAGTGGTCGCGAACACGCTGCTGAAGGATATGTTGAACGTGGTTTCGAAATGTATAGCCAGAACAATTTCGATAAAGCGATGCAACGTTTTAATCAAGCATGGATATTAAATCCAGATAATGCATATGTCTATCTTGGTTATGGCTTGCTTTACAACAATGAAAAAAAATCCTGTAAGGCCGTAGCAATGTTTATGCAAGCACAGAAGAAAGGCTTAAATGAAAGTGGTTTCCTGTCAGATTATGCCTATACAACAACAAACTGTGCTTTAACGAAAGAGAACCCATTACAAAAAGAATTATTTAGTGATGCAAATGATTTGCATAAGCAATCGAGCCAGTCACAGAACAAAGCATTACAAGCCTATGCTTATTACTCATGGGCAAAGTCTTATTTATTACAAAATGACTTATCGAATTCTCAAGCAATGTTAGAACAATCAATAAACCTTGGCGGAAAAGTTGATGCGCAATTTGAGCAGTCTCTAAAAGAACGTTTAGTGGAGTCCAAATAATATGAACGCTCTCATTATTTTGGCCCATGGTAGCCGCCGACAAGAATCCAATGAAGAAATCGTAGCACTTACCAAAGAAGTGAAAGCTATTTCTGCTGATAAATACGATATTATTGAGTATGCTTATCTAGAGCTAGCGGAACCTAGCCTGCTTCAGTGTATAGACAATGTCATCCACGAAGGTGCGTCTGGCATTACCGTTTTTCCTTATTTTTTAAATTCAGGCAATCATGTTACACGTGATATTCCATGCATTATTGAAACAGCTGCGGCAACATATTCAGATTGCCGATTTGATGTGTCGACATTTATTGGCAAACACAAAGACATGCCAAAGCTTATTTTGGAGCTGGCGAAACTTAAGTAGCTGAGCTTATATTAAAGGCTGATTAATCAGTCGCCACACTGCTCTTTTTATTTTCTTCAATCAATTCGCTTACTCGTTCAATTGCACTCTCTGCAAATTTAATCTTTGCTATCTCATCTTGGATCCCTTTAACACTCGAGAAAGCACCCAACATATCCAGATTTTTTATCAGCTTATGTGAATTCAGCATTATCTCACTCATCTTCTTTGCCGTTTCTGGAGCAAACTTTTGACCCCACATATCATGCTTTAATCGTGAGAGTCGACGTTTTAGGTTTTTTCGTTCCTTTTCAAGAATTTCATATTCCGCTGTCATCAACTTTATTTTTTCATCATCGCTCGGCGCATTAAGATCAGAAGATAAAATAACATCTCTATTAGTAGCGTCTTCTGTACTTTCACCCTGCTCTATACTGTCATGTATTAATGACAACTTGCGATCACTTGCTTGGTTTGATGGCCAGAACAAATTCGCTAAAAAAATTATCAGTATGGCAATCACCAAACCTACCATCGACTTCATGTACTTTTCCTCATTAATTTAATTGCACTATTTTGACACAGTTCACAATCTCTTGTGAAAAATCGTGAACAGTTCATGTTTTTGTCAACGACTTCATCTATAGCGCGTTAGTTGTTGTAAGTTCTAATTAAATAACAACGAGGATCTTGGCTATGGAGCTATCTATCTACATTAAAAGACATCTAATCAGCGATATCATTTTGCTACTTGTTATATCAGGCACAATTTATTTAATTGTCGATACATGGAATAAAATCACATTAGCAGATGAACCAGCTTTAGAAATGTTCTCAATCGACGAAAATTCAGACATTGAATTAGGTTAAAAGCTAAATTGTATATATTTAAAATATTTCTATATTAACTATATAATATGATATATATCAGATACTTGTAATGTTTTTATAAACTTAAATTTTAATGTTATTACTAGATAATAGCTATAAATACTTGATATTTTTAAAATTTTACTTGATTTATCTCTAATAATGTCATAAAACTATATTCTATAAGTACTTGATTAATTAGGAGATCGTCATGCTAGCTGATGTAAGTCTAAGTCGTACTTCTTATCACCCCGGAGTTGGGTCGGTTTCTCCGCCTCTATCATCCGGTCAGTCGATAAATTTTGAGAATGAATTACTAGTAGGGTTTATTAAACACCCTGACCGTTTTCCACTTCATTTTAGACGTTTACGTTTTTGGGAACTATCAAAAGTAGAAGTCTCACAAACTTCAAATATCGGTTTGACCTTCTCCTCTAATGAGTATCAAAAACCAGGCAGCATTATTGAAGTAACTATTCCTACGCGTAAAGAAACACATCACTTTTTGGGTAAGACTGTCATGGTCAAGGAAACTGATAATAATTTTGAGATCGGGATATGGCTATTAGATGCTGAAGACAGTCCAAAATTAAGAATCGTTGAGCAAATATGTCATATCGAACTCTATTTAAATGACAAACGATATAAAGAAGGCCCTTTCTTGAGTAG
>JBLHKL010000143.1:0-4813 GCA_047618295.1 Gammaproteobacteria bacterium
TACGTAAGGATGTTTTGCTCTGCCAACCGTGGCTGTTTAGTTTAGTCACATCAGTGACTTTCTTGGGCGTTCCATCGGGTTGGGAAGTATTAAAAACAATGTTGCCTTCATAGCCAACAACGCTTTTTATTAACTCAGCCAATTCTCTAATGCTAATATCCTGACCCGTGCCAATATTAATAATTGATTCATCATCGTAATTTTGCATCAAGTAGCAGCAAGCATCTGCTGCGTCATCAGCATAGAGGAACTCACGATAGGGTTTGCCTGAACCCCAGACCTCAACTGATTCTTTATTATTGACTTTACCTTCATGGAACTTGCGGATTAATGCGGGTAAGACATGTGAACTTTGTAATTCAAAATTATCACCCGGGCCATAAAGATTCGTTGGCATGAGTGAGATGGCGTTAAACCCAAATTGCTTGCGATAGGCTTGGCATAATTTGATACCTGCGATCTTGGCAATGGCATACCATTGGTTCGTTTCTTCAAGTGGACCCGTTAAGAGATATTCTTCTTTGATCGGTTGTGGGCAATCCCGAGGATAGATACACGTTGATCCTAAGAACGCTAATTTTTTAGCGCCATTGCGATAAGCCGCATCGATGATGTTCGTTTGAATTAACAGGTTATCTCTTAAGAACTCAACTGGCTGGCTATCATTGGCATGGATACCACCGACAACGGCTGCGGCAAGAAATACGTATTCGGGTTTAGTCTCTGCAAAGAATTGATTGACGTCTGCTTGATTACATAAATCGAGTTCTTTATGTGTTCGTGTTATGCGGTTGTTATAACCGTCAGATTCTAATTTACGACAAATCGTACTACCGACCAGACCGCTATGTCCTGCTACATATATTTTTGAATCACTTTGCATAGTTTTGTACTCGATTACGCATAATACTTGATCAAGCTTGTCATTCCCGCGTATGCGGGAATGACGAAAGAAAAAATTCCAAAGATCATTTATTATTTTTTAAGAGCAGTTCATTTTCAGCGGCTTTCATATCTGCCTGCATCATCTCTGTTATCATTTCATCTAAACTTGTCTTTGGTGTCCAACCTAGTTTTTCTTTTGCCTTTGTTGGATCACCCAATAAACTTTCGACCTCTGTCGGTCGAAAATAGTTGGGGTCAACTTCGACTATGCAATTCCCGCTTTCATCGTAGCCTTTTTCATCAACACCCTTACCTTCCCACGAAATTTTTATATCGATCGCGTTTGCCGCAAACTCAATGAATTCTCTCACGGTATATTGAATCCCGGTGGCCACGACAAAATCATCTGGCTTGTCTTGTTGCAACATTAACCATTGGATTTCAACATAATCTCTGGCATGACCCCAATCGCGTTTGGCATCGAGGTTGCCTAGATAGAGTTTGTCTTGCATGCCCTGTTTAATCCGGCTGAGTGCTATCGTTATTTTACGAGTAACAAATGTTTCACCGCGCACGGGTGATTCGTGATTAAACAAAATACCGTTACAGGCATAGATTCCATAGGCTTCTCGATAGTTAATAGTTATCCAGTAAGCGTATAATTTTGCTACAGCATAAGGAGAGCGGGGATAAAACGGTGTGGTTTCTGTTTGGGGTACTTCTTGTACCTTGCCATAGAGTTCTGAGGTCGATGCCTGATAATAGCGTGTTTTATCTTCCAGGTTTAATATGCGTATCGCCTCTAATATCCTCAATGCACCCAACGCATCCGAATCAGCCGTATATTCCGGTTCTTCGAATGACACCGCCACATGACTTTGTGCGGCCAGGTTGTATATTTCATCGGGTTGAGATTCCTGAATGATGCGAGTCAAACTACTGGAATCCGTCATGTCACCATAATGCAAGATGAAATTTCTATCTGATACATGGGGGTCTTGATATAAATGATCAATTCGGTCGGTATTAATTAAGGAACTACGTCGTTTGATACCGTGTACGATATAGCCTTTATTCAGTAGAAATTCCGCAAGATAAGATCCATCTTGTCCGGTTATCCCTGTTATTAGTGCGCTTTTTGTCATATCAATTGAGGTTTCTATAGTCTGGTTAAGATTTGTATTTTATCAGATAAAACCACATAACGTGATTAATTACTCTGGAGCCTATACCTTAAGAACTGGTTTTATCTATAACTCTGTCACGGGGCTAAATAAACTGTTTATACAGTTTGTATTCACCTCATTTTTGTCAACCTATTGTTGACATATCGAGCAATAAATCCTACACTTAATTTGTGATTAAAACATTCAAGCATAAAGGACTTGCTGAACTTTTTAGCTCAGGCTCAAGTCGTCATGTAGGAAGCCGATATCAAGCTAAAGCACTACGTTGTCTTGATCTCATCGCAAATGCAGAATCATTATCCGAACTACATGTGCCTGGTTTTGGCTTTCACAGATTACAGGGTAAACCAGTGCGTTATTCGATGACCGTCAGTGCTAATTATAGAATTACATTTGGATGGCAGAAAGGCACAATAGATGTTGATTTAGAAAATTATCGCTAGGAGAACATCATTGAGTAGACAACCAACACACCCAGGGGCAATTTTAAGAGAAGATGTGATCCCTGCATTAAAAGAACAAGGTGTCAGTGTTTCACAATTCGTGCGTGACCTTCATATCTCCAGAAATCTTTTATACGGTATTCTTGAAGAAAGCAGACCGATAACACCAAACATTGCTGTACGCTTAGGCAAGGTCTTAGGTAATGGCGCTGATATCTGGTTAAGAATGCAACAGGCGTATGATTTGTGGATTGTCGAAAAGCAACTTGCTAGTGAGCTTGAAGAAATGCCTGTTTATGATGTCGCTTAACACGCTATAAATAGTTGGATTCGTCAATAAATATATTAAACTTGGTTCAAACGTTTTCTTCCTTATCCAGTTCATTTTCCTTGAATGCTATTTGTAATGAACCATCACGGACACATTCATAGCCTTCCATCAATGCAATTAAAGCACCTTTATTATCCACAAACTCGATTGATGCATTAGCACGATGATCCGTATGCTCGATGACATCTGCTATCACCTTAGCACCCTCTTTTGGATAGCTACGATGATATTGACGATAGTGTGCAATGGATGTTGGCAATGAACCAATGCCTTTTTGTTCAAAGCTCCATAAGATCATCATCTGAAATGCTGAATCCAGTATTAACGGATCAGTTAACCAGCTTGACCGAATTGGTTGCTTCATCCAAGCCGTCGGAGGTGGTGCGGAATTTACATTAGCAACAATCCCTTTTTCACTGCAGTGTGTTACTTCACGAATACCGTGTAAATGTTCTCCATGAAACAACTGCCCGTTTTGATAATACTCACCTTGTTGATATTGGTATAAGCCCTTAACGGCTTTCAGTCTTGGCAGTACATTTTTTTCGTACGCATCTACCAATATCATGACGGCACTGGCGTGTAACAATTCATCCGAACGTAACTCAACGGGCACGAGTGATAGATTACCTTGTTGAATCATTGCGCCCGCAAGGATTCTTAAATGAACATTTTCATCAGCTTTTAAGGTGATGCCTTTTAATATACGGAAATCATCAAAGCCATGAAACTGCATGCCCGGATTTAAATGTAATGCGCCATGCGCAAACCATTCGATGATCACTGCAACGGGTAATACTGCTTGCCCGTTCATGACATGCGAATTGAGAAAGTCATTTGATCTAACAGAAAGATCACGCTCGAATGCGATTGCCAAATCACCACGCTCTGTTAAAGGCAATGACTTATTTAACGGTATAGTCGTTAGTATATTATCCGTTTCACCAAGGATAACCGTTTCGACGGGTCCTGCTGATTCTATTTCTTGAATGAGATAATCTGCACCGGCATTTAAACCGATAACGCCGACACCCTCTTCGGCAAATAGTTTTTTCAAGGCAGGCGTGACCATGCCGCCATCCCATGGACCCCAATTGACCGACAATACTTTGCACCCTGATCTTTCTTTGTTTTCAGACTGAGCAATTTTATTTAAAACTTCATTTGCAGCAGCATAATCCACTTGTCCTTTACGACCTAAGCGTGCTGTTGTAGATGAAAATAACACCATAAGTTTCAATTCATCATCACGCGTAGCGGATAACAAACTTTTCAAGCCATCTACTTTGGTTGAATAAACCGTATTAAATTGTTCTGCTGTCTTGTCTTCGATTAAGCGATCAGCCAGTACACCTGCAGCATGGATGATTCCTGTCACATTACCTAACTCAATGCGTGCCATATCAATTACATTGGCAACGGCATCATTATCGGTAACATCCACTGATGCGTATTGAACCTTCACGCCAGTTTGTTCGATGCGTTGTAAAGAGCTTTTTATCTCACGATTGGCTAATATCGATTGATAACGCTTTTCCAATTCAGCAGGTTTAAGTTTTTCATCTGAATTATCGAGAATTTCTTTTTTTATCGCTGCTGGTTCAGTTAATGTCGTCAACCATTCAGGTTCATCTTCCGGCTCTGAGCTACGGCCTAACAATAAAAGATTACATTGATAGGACTCTGCGAGTTTTATTGCCACTTCGGCCGTTACACCACGCGCACCACCCGAGACAACGATTAAATCTTTTTCATTGAGTAGGCTTTGTTCTGATTGCGCTACACCTAGCATTTCTTCTTCTAATGACAACTGATAAAGCTGTTCACCTACCAGCCCTGTTTCTAACGGACCTTCAAAAAATATTTCTTCTTGAAGTAAAGATATAGAGTGTGAATCAGAATCAATATCAATTGATTTACACCTAACGTCATCCCATTCCTTATCTGCTGTTTTTATGAGTCCGTAA
>JBLHKL010000144.1:0-4779 GCA_047618295.1 Gammaproteobacteria bacterium
TAATTTGGCTTGATGGCGAGTTTGTGCCGTGGAGAGAGGCAAAAACCCATGTGCTGACACACACCCTTCACTATGGAATGGGTGTATTCGAAGGCGTTCGAGCCTATAAAACAGACACTGGAACAGCTATTTTTCGACTAGATGAGCATACAGATAGACTGTTTCGTTCTGCACACATATTGAATATGCCCATGCCTTACGATAAAGAAACCATTAATAAAGCATGTCTTGATTCTGTTAAAAATAATAACCTAGAGTCCGCTTATATCCGTCCTATGTGTTTTTATGGTTCGGAAGGCATGGGGTTAAGAGCAGATAATCTTAAGGTTCATGTCATGGTCGCTGCTTGGGCTTGGGGCTCTTATCTCGGTAATGAGGGGCTGGAAAAAGGAATTCGTATCAAAACATCCTCATTCACGCGACACCATGTCAATATCACCATGTGTAAGGCGAAAGCGAACGGCAACTACATGAACTCAATGCTTGCCTTGCAGGAAGCGCTAGCTGATGGTTACGATGAAGCACTATTGTTGGATAATGAGGGTTATGTCGCCGAAGGAAGTGGTGAAAATATTTTTATAGTACGAAACGGGATAATGTATACCCCGGACTTGACCTCTGCGCTGGAAGGCATTACCCGCGAGACCATTATGCAGTTTGCCGAGGAAAACAATATCCTCGTAAAGGAAAAAAGGATAACCCGTGATGAGGTGTATGTTGCTGAAGAAGCGTTTTTTACCGGAACCGCAGCTGAAGTAACACCAATCCGTGAGCTAGATAATCGTCTAATCGGAGATGGAAAAAGAGGCCCCATTACTGAAAAATTACAAAAACGATATTTTGATTGCGTCGAAGGAAAACTGAGCGAATATCAGAATTGGTTGAGCTATGTATAACGAGGTAATACTATGAATGAACCTGTCCAGGAATCAGCAACGGTTTCTACCAGTAATGAATCTGTGTTTCATATAAATAGAGATCAATTGCCATTGCATTGTCCTTTGCCTGAAATGAGTCTGTGGAATCAACACCCGCGGGTATTTCTTCCTCTTGAAGATACAGGAAAATCAAAATGTCCTTATTGCGGCACCGAGTATATTCTTGAGGAATAGTTGATTTAATCATCAGGCAGACATGGCGTTGAATATCTGGCGATTTACTGACAGTAAACCCGGCCACGACTCTCAAAGCATCGGACTATGCGAGGCGATCGGAAGATTAACTACAGTTTCCCGCCTTGATATTCAAGCTAACTCAACATTTGGTTGTTTTGGTAACTTCTTATTAAACAAATTTCCCGCAGGAAAAACATTCTCGGACCCAGACCTTATAATTGGTGCGGGGCATGGAACCCATCTTTCAATGCTAGCTGCTCGAAAAGCACGTAAAGGGAAAATCATTGTATTAATGAAGCCAAGCTTGCCTTTATCATTGTTTGATTATTGCATCATCCCCGAACATGACCACATTTCAAAAAAGAACAATATCATTACAACTATCGGGGCATTAAACCCGATTCAGTTTAATAAAAATAAATCACCTGACTGCGGCTTGATTCTACTTGGCGGGCTATCTAAACATTACCAATGGGATTATGAATCAATAGACAGCCAGATTAGTAAAATTATTAATGATGATCCAAACATCAAATGGGCAATTGCAGACTCCCCTCGGACGCCCGAGACAACTTTAACAAAGATACGAAACAAGGCCGATAAGAATCTGGAAATTTTAGATTATTCTGAAACTAGTGCCACAGCGATTCGCGAATATATAGTCAACGCAAAGACCATTTGGATCACACAAGACAGTGTTTCTATGATTTATGAGTCACTTTCTTCGGGCGCAGCAGTAGGCCTGATAGAGTTGCAAAATAAAAACAGCACGAAAATGAAGAACACCATCAGCGCATTAATAAACGATAAGAAGCTGACTCCCTTCAGTAAATGGGATAAATGTCGTTCTCTGCCTCCCGGCAGTTCCGATTTTAATGAGGCTAATAGATGTGCCAGGCTATTGCTTGAAAAAGGGTCGTTCTAAATAAGCATGATCCACATAACGCCTCAGCTAATGACGGGCGACAAACTACCAGCCCTTCCTTACTGTGCCCATCGTAACTAAATCAGATAAATTTGAACGGCGAAAGGCTTCTAATATTAAGTTATTATATTGTCTTCATTGACATTAATTAATCCATAAGACTTCACTCAACACGACGATCTAAGAGACGCTTTTTTTGAAACCAACTGTATTACAAATTTTACCCGAACTGGATTGTGGCGGCGTTGAGCGCGGAACGATCGATGTTGCTGCTGAACTAGTACGCAGAGGGCACAGGTCTATGGTCGTCTCAGGGCCGGGCAGACTTGTACCACAATTATTGTCAGATGGAAGTGAGCACTTTAATTTACTAGTAGGCAAAAAGTCTATATTTAGTGCTGCGACTTTAATCCCAAAATTGCATAAACTGTTTAAAGAGCAACCCATCGATATTATTCACGCACGATCCAGGCTTCCTGCATGGTTGGCATATCTGGCCTGGAAGAAACTAGAAACTGGCAAAAGACCCATCTTCATCACTACAGTACATGGTCCGTATTCAGTGAATCGATATAGCAAGATAATGACTTCCGGTGAACGCATTATTGCTGTCTCTGAATATATTAAAGATTATATTATTGTAAATTATCCAAACGTTGATGAAAAAATAATCGATGTAGTACATCGAGGCATCAGCAAGAAAGACTATCCTTATAAATATACCCCCCCCGATGAATGGCTAAAGAACTGGAATGCGCAACACCCGGAACTAAATAATAAATTTATCATCACGCTTCCGGGTAGAATCACCCGGTGGAAAGGGCACAATGATTTTATTGATATTATTACCAAAGCAAAAAATAAGGGATTAAATGTTCATGGTTTAATTGCTGGTGGCGCTGATCCAAAAAAAGAAAAATATTTACAAGAACTGAAGTCTATTATTGAAAATAACAATATGACTAATCATTTTACATTTCTCGGCCATCGTGACGACATGAAAGATGTCATGTCCATATCAAATATTGTTTTATCGCTGGCAAAAATTCCCGAGGCCTTTGGCCGAACAGCATTAGAAGCGCTGTTTCTGGGTGTGCCGGTTATTGCCTATGACCATGGTGGAGCAGCAGAAGTACTTGCCAGTATCTTTCCTGAGGGAAAAGCCGAGCCGCTTAGCACAAACAATGTAGTCGCGTTGATTTCACAATTCTATAAATCTAAGACCAACGTGCCTAAATGTGATTGTTTCACACTCGATGAAATGCTGGATAAAACTATTTCTATTTATAACTCTTTATATAGACCATGATTCAGATGGCAGCCACCTACAAAACTGTTGCCATCTGTGTGGCAACCTATAAACGGCCGGCGATGCTAAAAGACTGTTTGTCTGCTATTAGATCTCTTGATTGCCCTGAGGGTTATAAATTCATAGTAATCATTGTTGATAATGATATTGCCCAATCTGGGAAATTAGTTGCGGAAGAAACTTCAACAAATTCTTTGATACAGCTTTATTACTTTGTAGAAACAAAAAGAGGGATTGCTTCTGCTAGAAACCGTCTTCTTAATGAAGCCTTATCTTATAATGTTGATCTTATAGCATTTTTGGATGACGATGAGTTTCCAAGACAAGACTGGCTATCAACACTTCTCTGGTCTCTAGAAAAGTATAATGCAGATGTTGTCACCGGCCCTGTCGTTTCTTTAAACGTAAACGGAAATCAAACTTCTTCTACTGAAGAGAAATATTTAACCGGACAAAAACCAAGAAAGGTCTCTACCAATAACGTTTTATTTAAAAACAGTCTAATTATATCAGGCGGTCTACGGTTCGATTTAAAATTAAATTTCACCGGCGGAGAAGACTTTGATTTCTTTGATCGATCTTCAGCTTTAGGCAACTCTCATGTTTGGGTAAATGACGCCATTATTTATGAAACCATTCCAGTTGAACGTACCTCAAAACAATATTTGTTCTTTAGACATTTCACAGGAGCAATAAACAACGTTGTCCAACATAGGTTTAATAATGGAATTATTGAAACATGGCTACATTACATATTTAAGATTTTAGGCAAAACTATTGGCGCAGTCTTGTCATTTATAGTGTTTATCATGACTTTTGATAATGACAAACTAGAAAAAAGCATTGTTAAGTTTGCCAGCGCAACTGGCTATGTCAGCGGTCTATTAAATATTATTGTAGAGCGTTATAGATAAGCAGGCTTTATGAATAAAAAAAACACATTCCATTCCGCCATTTTATGGAACAATAACGTCAGACATTACTATGCCTTCTCAAGGCTAAACTTATCATGCGTGAGAAGCATGAATATAATGGTCTGACGTGAAAATTCTAATAATAAAACTAGGTGCTTTAGGAGACGCTATTATTTCTACAGCTGTTATTAAACAAATTCTTAAGCATCACGGTGCTGACGAAATCTGCCTGATAACTAGTCCTGTCTTTGCCACTCTATTCTCGCAATTTAAAAGGTTACAGATTATTTCTTTTGAGCGTAAAGGGATAATTAATAAACTAAGAGCTGTTTTTTGGATAAGAAAGAATAAATTTGATCGGATATACGATTTACAGTCAAATGATCGAACAAGAATTTATTGCGCCTTATCCGGCGCTCCATTTATAGCAGGCAACCACCCTCATTATCCATATACAGTTCACCCGGCAAAACCGTATAAAGGTGAATGTCATTCTTTTGATCGTCTTAACAAAAT
>JBLHKL010000145.1:0-4756 GCA_047618295.1 Gammaproteobacteria bacterium
AGGTTGGCAGCAAGCCTGCCGGCGTTGTTGTTAGTAATGATAGTAAACGTGTATACATCAGCAACCCGGAAAGCCACGATGTCTCTGTTATCGACACTGAATCTCTTTCTGTTATAAAAACAGTTAACGTAGGTGGCGGGCCATTAGCAATTGCAATTAGCCCTGATGATAAATCGGTATATGTTGCAGACTGGTATGAAGACAATGTTTACATTATTGACACAGACTCCTTAACTGTAAAAACAAAAGTCAATGTTGGCGATTCCCCTTCCGGGCTTGTAACAGACCCCAATGGATTATTTTTATACGTCGCTAACCGTGATGATAATTCCATCATGATTATTGACCTAATTGAAAATACTATCCTAAATACAGTTAAAGTTGGAAAAGCTCCTTTTGGCCTTGCATTTGATCCTGTCAGAAAAGAACTCTATAGCGCTAATGTGCAATCAGGTGATATTAGTATTGTTGATATAAATCAACAAAAACCGATCAAGCACATCAAGGTAGATGATTTTCCATATGCCATCGCCATTGATGTTCAGCATGACCGTTTATTTGTAACCAATCAACGTTCCAATACGGTTTCAGTTGTCAATCTAAAAGAGATGGCAACCGTTAACACTATTGATGTAGGTGAGTATCCGGAAGGTATTGGCTTACATCCCGATAAAAATCGACTCTATGTTGCCAACTGGTTTGATAACCTTGTATCCGTTATCGATATTAATTCCTTAAAAGTAATTGACGAAATAGAAACTGAAGATGGATGTCGAGCTTATGGGGAATTCATTTCCAATCATTAATCATTACTTGCTAATATACCAAGCATATAGATTATTCATGCTCTTGGAGTATTAAATGATTACTGCAATCTATGCATCAATATTGGCCTTGTTAATGTGCGGTCTGGCATTCAATGTCATAAAAGCACGAAGAAAAAATAAAATTAGATACGCTGATGGGAATGTAGAAGAACTTCAAATTGCACGAACTGCACATTCTAATGCTGTTGATTATATACCTATTACATTAATTCTACTTTTTATCCTGGAATATAATGGCGCTAATATCTGGTTTATTCATCTAGCAGGAATTTTACTCATCGTTGGGCGTGCCATTCATTGTAAAGGCATTTTATCTGAAAACTTGAGAGGCCGAATATTAGGAATGAAAATAACATTTTTTACTATTACCAGCTTGGCTTTTCTGAATCTTATCTATGCCCCATATGAAAAATTTTTATTATTTTAAAACTATGCCTAAAATGAATACCGGATACAATTATCCTTTTGGAGAAAAATAATGGCATTAGAAGTTTATTGGGGTAGCGGTAGCCCCTACGCTTGGCGAGTATTGTTAGCGCTTGAAGTCAAACAGATTCCTTATGAGAGTAAACGTCTCAGTTTCACAGAAGAAGACCTGAAATCGAATGAATATTTAGCCATTAGCCCACGCGGGAAAGTCCCAGCGATTCGAGATGGGGCTGTAACAGTGCACGAATCGATTGCAATATTACGTTACCTGGAAGATTTGAAATCGGAACCTGTCTTATTCGGCAACGACCCGGCAGAGCGCAGTAAAATTTGGTGCTCCATTATGGAAATCATGAATTATATCGAGCCCAATATTTTAGATTATGCCAGGACCATATTTTATGGAGAGTTAGCGGATAAAAAACAACTCGCTATAACAGCCAGAGAAGCTATTGAAAACGAATTAACTAATCTGAATACAAGTTTAAAAAACAAAGACTATCTAGCTTCCGATAAACTGTCAGCGGCTGATATTGTTCTTTATCCAGTGATACCCTTTTTGTCCAGAGCAGCAATAAAAGAGAATACTGAAGAAGTAAGCGGCAATTTGAGAGCAATTGATGAACACTATCCCGCCATTGGGGCTTGGTGTAAACGAATTGAATCTATTCCAGGTTATGACAACGCATACCCGCCGCATTGGAAAGAATAAACAAGCAATATTATTTTTGATATAACCGTTAATCCCATCTAAATGGAGAGCTGAATGTCGATCACACTTGCCTTTGATATCTATGGAACCTTACTTGATATCTATGGTGCAAATAAAACATTGGAAAAAATTGTTGGTGATAAGAGCCTTGAGTTTTCTCACACTTGGCGTGACAAACAGTTGGAGTATTCTTTTCGCAGAGCACTGATGAATAAGTATGAGATTTTTTCAGTCTGCGTGAGTGACGCGCTGGATTACACGTGCATGTACTACAAAAAACCTCTTACCAAAGAGGAAAAACAAGAATTACTTAATGCTTACAGTTCTCTGCCCGCATTTAATGATGTCATCAGTTCGTTAAAACAATTCAATGACGTCGATTATCGATTATATGCATTCTCAAATGGTAGTGTGGAAATGATAGAAACATTATTAACTACAGCCGGCATTAGAGACTATTTCCTCGGCATTGTTAGTGTCGATGGTGTTAAATCATTTAAACCTGACCCGGCCGTATATCATCATTTTATAAGCGAATCGGCTGCGGTTAGTGACCAGGCATGGCTTGTTTCAAGTAACCCTTTTGATGTTATTGGTGCTATTTCTGCCGGGATGAAAGCTGTCTGGGTCAAACGTTTTGAAAATAAGGTCTTTGATCCATGGGGTATAGAACCAACGTTAACAATCAAAAACCTTAATGAGCTGAAAGAAAAAATTGATGAGTATTACAGTAATCAGTAACAAATCAGTTGGTGGCTCAATCAAGCTTGCAAGATTAAATTCAACCTTGCTCTAGTAAATTCCTGAGATCAATCACCGCTGAGTTAGCTCGTGATATATAAGATGCCATTACCAATGAGTGATTCGCAAGGAAACCAAAACCAGTTCCATTCATGATCATCGGACTCCAGATTGCATCTTGAGTTCCTTCTAACTCGCGAATGATCTGCCGCAGACTCACTAGTGCATTTTTCTTTTGTAATACATCATGTAAATCATATTCAATGGCATGCATAAAATGTATTAAAGCCCAACATGTTCCTCGTGCTTCATAAAAAACATCATCGATCTCTAGCCAGGGTGTTTTGACTTCCATTAACTCAGGTTTAACTGTTGAATGTGTTGCTTCAGAATCGCCTTCAAGATCGGTATTAACCCGTGCTTGCCCAACACTGGCACTTAAGCGTTGCGATAAGCTACCCAGACGTTTTTCAAGGATTGCCAGCCAGTCACGCAGGTTATCTGCACGCGCAAAGAACTGTGCGTCTTGTTCGTTCGGATCAGACAACCGATTTAGATAATGGGTAAGCCCATCAATACCCTTTTGATATTCACGTTCTGTTGCAGGTAAAATCCAGGACTCTGAATCAAAATGAAACTGTGGATCAGCCGTCATAAGATCGTTATCTTCTACAGATTGTGTCTGGGAACGACTAAAGTCATTACGCATTGATCTTGCCAAATCACGTATCTGTGTTAAAACACCAAATTCCCAAGAAGGAATATTATCCATAAAGACACTGGGTGGCATTATGTCATTACTAAGATAACCGCCACGTTTATATAACAACGTTTCAGCGACTTCGATCATCGTTGCAGTCGTTACAAAACCTGTTACATAGTCTGTACTGCCCTGATTTCGATATTGGCTTTGCTTCTGTACATCGAAGACATCCGACTCAGTATCCCAATAAAACATTAAAAACAGCATAATCAAGATGATTACGCCGAGAATGGCTAGTAGTGGTTTTCTTTTTTCTTTTAATGTATTCATAAAGTTTATTATCTAATTTACATCTACATTGGGTTTAACTTTTAATATTCAAGTCGATTCATTGTATTAATGGAAACAGGAAGTCGTATTTATCTACTTAGTTGCATATAGTCTACAATTAATAATTAGACAATTATTTCAATAATCATGACTAATCGTAAGCTATTGCTGTTGTTATGCTTGGTGATCGGTTCACCAGCGGCGGCCTATGACATTACATCCGCCATGGAAGCCTATGAATCTGGCGATTATCAAACCGCACACAAACAATTTACCTTTCTGGCTACAAACGATGAAGCTGAAGCACAATACAATCTCGCATTCATGTTTTACGGCGGTGAAGGCATCTCTCAAGATGACAGGCAAGCACTATTTTGGTTTGAGCAGGCTGCAAAATTGGGTCATGCCCCAGCGCAAGATACACTCGCTTATATGTATTTAAATGGCCGCGGAGTTGATCCCGACCGCGCACAAGCCTACGCCTGGTATACACTCGCAGCAGAAAATGGCATATTTTTAGCGAAAAATATCGCGGATAATCTGAGAAAAAAAATGAGCCCAACCGAGCGAACACACGCTGAACTACTGAGCAAGGAGTATTTAGAACAGTATAAGTAATAAATTTTTCGTACGGCCTGCCGATACAGTCTTCAGAACACTAATCTAATGGTAAGCAGACATGTCAAATTTAAAAACTATATCATTGATATCTTTATTATTATTGAGCACTCAAGCTAATGCATTAAACCTAGCTGGAGCAGAAAAATCATTTACAGAAGGACTCTACGACAATAGATCCTGTAACGACCTGTATATGCAAGCCTCCGCCCTTGAACAAAAGACATTTCAATATAAAACAAATTACTATAGTGACAAACACGTTGCAGGTTACGCATTGGCCTTGGTATCTCCCGCGATTTATGTATTTGGTTATGCTCCGTATCAGAATCATCTTGCTCAAACTCGTTCTCGATTAGCCTCAAGCGAAATCGAACACGTGCGTTTACGCATGGC
>JBLHKL010000146.1:0-4731 GCA_047618295.1 Gammaproteobacteria bacterium
CAGTCCAATATCAGATTCGCTCATGAATAGTGTGCTTTGTTCAGAGAGATTAAAATAGCCATTGATAACAGGTGAGTCATTAAATTCATACTCGTCTGAGCCAGTATGCACTGGTGCTGATATTAGTAGTTGGCCGATAGATAGCCCCCACATATTGTCTTGCTGTTGTTTATTTTCTTGGGCGTGTGCACTGGCTATGAAGGCAGTGCTAAGAAGTAAGCTAAAACTAACAGGTATTAGATTAAGGTTGTTCATGATTATGTGCCTGATGCGTATTTTGGTCTGTCTGTATACGCTTAAAATTAAAGGTTATGGTTTAAGTTTTACAGTAAAAAAGCCATGTTCGTCTTTTCCCTGGAGTTGAAAAAAGTATGGAGTATTACTTCCATTAACAACAAACCAGATGTTGAGGGGCTCATTGTTTTCTGACATTAGTGTGTAGTGATTGGTTGATATTTTAGTATTACGAAATTCCCTAACCTCAATTCCCTTGTCTTCAATATACATCTGTAAAACAGAGTGTGACTTGGGGTCTAGCAGGTCAATTTTGGTAGGTAGTGTTTGTTTCCGAATCGACCAATATATAGGTAAGTGGGCTAGTGTGTTGTGATAAGAAGCCCTAGGGATTATTGTGTCCAACAGTTTGACAGCCCCTTCTTTTCATTTTTTGGCAGGCTCTCTATTGCCCAGAGTTGAATTGATAAGTCTGCCCCAGGATCATCTATTTTTGTCCAAATCCCCCCAGTTTTATGATAAGTTTTACTTTCTGCACTCAACAGGCTATGTTTAGCTGAATATTGCTCATTTGTGTGTGTTTTCAGGTTTATTTGCCCCCATACCCCTCTGGCTTGAATTGATGTGTGCCCTAACATTTGATATTCACCTTGTGACATTTCTATGATTGTTACTTCCATATCACCTACGTCGTCGTTTTCAGATAAAATATCGTAGTTAAAAATGACAGGGTATTGCTGTCAGCGTTGGTGGTTTTGACTGATAAAGTGGTAAGCAGTATTGCTGCAAAAAAATACGTTTACGCACAGTTTTTCCTATTTAAATTTATTTTACGTTTTATTGGGTTGAAAAACATATTTACTGAAGACCAGATAGGCTCCCTAACACTGCATATACTCTGAATATTCTAGGTGCTTATACATTAGCCTTTTTTAGAGTTGTGTTGCGTGGTTTCCAGCCAGTGCGGCCAAATACATAATGTACTTTATTTGATAAACCTTGATTCTGAATGACGTCGTTATAAATCAGTCGGAATTCTTGGAAATTGATGATTAAAGGGTTAGATGAGCCAAGCTGTTGCGTTATTCCATAAACGGGTTTTTCATTTTCGGTTTGATAAGTACCGAACATTCTGTCCCACAAAATTAATATGCCACCATAATTTTTGTCAATGTAGGCACGGTTGGTTGCGTGATGAATGCGGTGTACTAATGGCGTATTAAAAATGCCATCAAACCATCCCAGACTCCCTATTTTTTGTGTGTGAATCCAGGTTTGGTAGACAACTACAATAAATAGTGATGCCAGAATTTGTACCGCATCAAAACCTATTAGGAGTAATGGAATAAAAAATATCCACTCGTATAAACTTTCTAGCCAAGATAGTCGAAGCGCGGTCGTCAAGTTATACTCTTGAGAAGAATGGTGGACGCTGTGGACTGCCCAGAAAATACGACGCTCATGCTCAATTCTATGCATCCAATAATAGGTGAAATCCACACAGATGACAGCGAGTATCCAGCTCCACCAAGTGACCTGTATCTCTAAAAAAGCAAATTGCTCAACAGACAAAAATCCAATAATGAAGATGGCACCAATAACTGAGTTGTCAAGAATTCGGTTGCCTAACTCGATGCTAACGTTGGCCATGGTCTCCTTAAACCCTGGGCGATGCTTTGTTGAGAAATCAAAGATAGTTTCAATAATTGTGAGCAAATAAAAAATAATTCCAATAGTGCTTATTACTATAAAAAAAGCACTATATTCTGTTAAGCGAGCGTCAAATTCATTCATGTAAAGATCCAGTACTATATTTCAGACTAATATTTGTTGGTGCAACTAGTCAGTGGAGCGCCTTAATATTTTCAAGGACTGCAGTTTACGCTGGCTTTGCATAGCCACGATGGAGGTAGTATGGAGGTATTGTGGAGAGCGTTAAAAATTATGGTTAATCAGATTGATTGTTGTAATACAACTAGATGTCGTCCAAGCAGATTTCTTGGTTTAGGAATAAGTGTAATGAAAAATTAGATAAAAAATGTTTTTGCTAGTTGTTTTATACTCAGAAAAAGTTAATCTAACCGTCAGATAATAGTCAGAAGACATAAACTATTTATGGAAAATTCCTTAATACTGGTAGTCGAAGATGAACCAGAAATCTCTGTGATAATTGTTTCCTATCTAGAAGCTGCTGGATTTCGTGCAGTGCTGGCGGGTGATGGCGATATGGCTTCCACTATGCACCAGCAATTGAATCCAGACCTGATTCTTCTTGATATTAAGATTCCCAAACGTGATGGCATCGATGTATTGCGAGACATCAGAAAGACTTCAAACACGCCAATTATCATGCTTACAGCAATGGCTGAAGATATAGAGAAAATTTCTGCATTGCGGCTTGGGGCCGATGATTACATTCTAAAACCATTTAACACGCTTGAAATGGTCGAACGAGTAAAGGCTGTGTTACGCCGCACCAAAGGCTTTGTGGCTGACAAAGGCTTGGTAAGAGTAGGTGTGCTGGACATAGATTCAAGTGCCCATGCGTTATTTGTCTGTAACGGAGGTGAAAAGGTCTACCTTCCTCTAACACATACTGAATTCTCTTTGATCGCACACATGTCATCTGCACCGCGGCGTGCGTACAGTCGTTCGGAGCTTATTGACGCCTGTTTACCAGAGGGAGAGACGCTGGAACGGACTATTGATAGTCATGTTTCAAACGCTAGGAAAAAATTAGAAACTGCTGGAGCTAAGGGATTCCTTCAGAATGTAAGAGGTGTCGGCTACCGTCTGGAGACACTCCTATGATTCACCGAAGACGGCTGCACCTGCGCACTCAATTTTCAATAGCGATGGTTCTCACATCGGTTACTGCTTTGGCAATATTCATATTTGGAATGCTTGGTTTTTACATTTACGTCCAGGAGCGCTGGGTTGAGACCTTGAGTGTAAATAACCGTGAGACATTAAAAGCACTTATTGGTAATGAAAATGTAGATGCTGAAGCGCTCACCACGTTAGTCAATGTGTTTTCAATATCATGGGCTGAAGGTTATGCCATTAGGGAAGTTACAGTTTTGCTGATCTTCGTTTTAATTTCGGTAGTGTGTGCTATTTTTGTAGGAATGATTGTGGCGCGACGTCTTAGTCAACCAATAGAATCGGTAACACATGCTGCTCTACAGGTCGCCAGTGGTGAGTTTAACTATCAGGTAGACCAGACGCTGGCAGCATCACTGGAAGCGCACGATCTGCTTCTGTCATTCAATAAAATGACACAGTATTTGGAATCTGCTGAACGTGAGGCAACGGAATCAGTTGCAGCAATTACTCATGAGTTGCGAACACCCTTAACCGTCCTACGAGGACGCCTTCAAGGAATGTCTGATGGTACTTTCAAGGCTTCTGAAGATCTACTTCAGGCTCTAATTGGTCAGGTAGACACTTTGGCTTGTATTGTCAATGATCTTGAAACAATCTCTCGTCTTGACTCAGGGGGTGTTAAGTACCAAGAAGATGTGATCAACCTTGCAGATGTTGCTCTTTCGGTAGTCACAAGCATGGCACGAGATATTGAAGTTAATGGCGTTGTGCTTGAATATGACCTCCAACCCGCCTATATTAAAGGTGATGGGCCTCGTATACGACAGGCTCTAAATGCCCTTATTGAGAATGCTAAGCAATATGGCTCACCAGGCAAATATGTCCGAGTAGAAACCGGTATCAACGGCAACAATGGTTATCTTAAAGTACTGGATAAAGGCCCAGGGATTTGTGAAGAGGATCGTGAAAGGGTGTTTGATCGATGGTGGAGAGCAGAAAAGTCTAGGTCTCGTATTACTGGAGGTTCAGGTCTTGGTTTGTCGGTTGTTAAATCAATTACCCGTGCCCATACTGGCAATGTCAGGATTGTTGATGGCCCTGATGGACAAGGAACTGCTGTTGTTATTTCTATCCCATTAACGAATGATCAGTGACAACTAAAGCTGATTTATAATACAGGGTTTTAAGGTTATAATTGGTAAAAAGGGACGCTCTTAAGGCGCCTTATTTCTTCTTCTGACTCTTTTTTATGCATTAATAACGCATCCATATCAACATGCTTTGATCGTCATTTGTAGGATAATTTTTTTCATTTTGAGATATTTGTAAGGTTCATAAATAGGCATACTGCTTTTAGATTTCATCGATAATGGTCAGTATTTGGCTATCATCAAGCAAGCTGAAAGTGGCGTGCCCATTCCCGAACTCTGCAGAGAACATAGAATGAGCGGTGCTTCTTTTTACAAATGGCGAGCAAAGTATGGCGGTATGGATGCGTCATTAATGGCCAGAATGAAAGAATTAGAAGACGAAAAATCGACGGCTCAAAAAAATGTATGCCGAGGAGCGGTTAAAGTCTGAAATAATTCAGGAGGCAATGGCCCAAAAGTGGTGAAGCCATCTCAGAGAAAAGAGATTGCTCTGGCATCCGCATTAAACAAGGCCGTAAGC
>JBLHKL010000147.1:0-4672 GCA_047618295.1 Gammaproteobacteria bacterium
TCTAAACAGCAGTATTTTGTCATATTTTTCAAACCGGCATCTTATTTAAATATTCTACAGTCATCATATAAACTCGAGGAAAACTATTGTGTGGGAAAAAATCAGAACAATGCTAATGGGTTCAATCATCGCTTTAACTGCAATTTCTGTAAATGCAGAAACTGAAAAGCCTTATCTACTAATAGAGGGTAAAATTAGTGAAAATGCGATTGAGGGATGGAAAACATATAATGGAGGCGGCTGTGGTGGTTGTCATGGCCCAGGTGGTAAAGGCGCTGTCGCACCAAGTCTTGATCAAAGTGTTAAACAAAAACCAAAAGAAACCTTTGTTGATGCCGTAACAAACGGTGTCAGAGGTACATTTATGAAGCCACATAAAACAAATAAGCGTGTCATGAAAAATTTGGACAATCTATATGCTTACCTCATGGCAAGAGGCGATGGTGTTTTAGGGGAAGGTAATCTGATTAAGCATCCGCTGGGTAAAATAGATAATACGAAATAGATAACTGCTATTTGCACTTTTACTTAAGTGCAATACTTCAAATGAAAGGAATGTAACTGTACAAGCCGCCTTATGCGGCTTGTACAGGGATATGATCTTTTATGCGTGAGATATTATTTTCTGCATCAAGATAAACCAACGTTGGTTTGAACTTGCTTATCTCGTTTTCGTTTATTCTTCCATAGGCACAAATAATAACGCGATCACCAGGATTGGCTTTATGCGCTGCCGCACCGTTTACGGAAATAATGCGCGAATTATCTTCAGCACGTATTGCGTATGTGGTGAAACGCTCACCATTAGTAATGTTATAGATATCGATTTGCTCGTATTCATGGATTCCGGCTTTATCAAGCAAGACACCATCTATAGCACAAGACCCATCGTATTCAAGTTCAGCATGTGTAACACAGGCCTGATGTAATTTTGTTTTTAAAACCGTTATTTCCATAATATTTGTAAGCTTGCCAATTTAAATGTGGATAATACCCAAGATTTAATGGGGGTCAATCATAGGATTGCACTGCAACATTGTCAATTAATCGAGCTTTTCCTAGCCATGCCGCCGCTATAATCACAAGTCTTTGATTTTCAGGTGATTTTAGTGTTTTTGAATCACATATGCTGAAATATTCCGGTTTAAATCCAGCTTCTTTTAGTGATGAAATCGCATTTCTTTCGAGATTTTCATAATTTGATTCGCCTCTTTTTAAAGATTCAGCTACCTCCATTATAGCTTTATATAATAAGGGTGCTTTTTGGCGTTCGGCCTCAGTTAGATACATATTACGGGAACTCATTGCCAATCCGTCCGTTTCACGCATAGTAACCGCGCCATAAATATCTATTGGTAAGTTCAGGTTTTTTACCAGACTACGTATAACTAATAATTGCTGATAATCCTTTTCACCAAACACAGCAATATCCGGTTGGACGATATTGAATAGTTTAGCAACTACCGTTGCGACACCTTTAAAATGTCCGGGTCGAAACTCACCACAATAAATTGAATCAAGCTCGGGGACGATCACTTCTGTTGTAATCTGAACATAGTCAGGATAAACCTCATCCATGTTCGGTATAAAAACAAGGTCGACATTTAAATGTTTCAAATATTCAAGATCGGCGTCTAGCGTACGTGGATAGTTATCAAAATCTTCGCCGGCAACAAACTGCGTTGGATTTACAAAGATACTAACAACAACATAGTCTGCTAATGATTGTGCTTGTTTTACTAGTGAGAGATGTCCTTGATGTAAATTACCCATAGTAGGAACCAGAGCAATTTTCTTATCGGCTTTACGGACAAAGCCTAACTTCTCCCGGAGCGCGTTAATTTTTTCTATTCGTTCCATTATTCGTATGAATGCGAAGCACTCGGAAAAGACTTATTTTTAACTGCTGCAATGTAATCTTTTAATGCATCGGCTATGGATCCTTTACCAATAAGAAAGTTCTTTGAAAATTTAAATTCCTTATCGCTTAAACCAAGCATGTCATACACCACCAATACTTGCCCATCACAATCGACACCTGCACCAATGCCAATGACCGGGATGTCCAATACACTACTGACATCTCCAGCAACTTTCACAGGCACACACTCCAATACTAAACAATCGGCACCAGATGCTTGTAATGAAATGGCATCCTGTTGAAGTTTTTCTGCTTCAACTTCCGTCTTCGCTTGTACCCGATAGCCACCTAACTCGTGGATAGACTGCGGCATCAGTCCGAGATGTCCGCAAACAGGAATACCATCTTGAGTGATAAGTGAAACGGCTTCGCACATTTCTGCCCCACCTTCCAACTTGACCATGTCGGCATTAGCTTCGCTAACCAAACGTCTGGCATTTTCTAACGCCTGTGTTGGTGAAGTATAACTTTTGTATGGCATGTCGCTTATGACAAAGGCGCGATGACATACCTTGCTGACCAAACGAGTATGATAAATCATATCGGCCATGGTTACGTTTAAGGTCGTATCATCGCCATGCAAGACCATGCCGAGAGAGTCACCAACAAGCAAAACGTCCACGCCTGTTGCGTCTTGTAGTTTTGCAAAACTGGCATCATATGAAGTCAAACATGCGATTTTCTCGCCTGTTGATTTCATTTGTTTTAGCATCGATATGGTAACTTTCTGCATCACAATTCAATCGGATTGAAATAGTGCTTGCCCGGGGGAAGATGTTTGATGTGTTCTAGTAGAAGATTATAGTCTCTATCATTGCCAGACAGATCAAAATCATTTGTGTTTACTATTAGCAATGGTGCTGTTTTGTAATGATAAAAAAACTCGACATAAGTCTCTGATATCTTTTTAAGATAATTTCGGCTCATTGGTCGTTCATAGTCATGACCACGTTCAATTATGCGTTGCATTAATATATCTATTGGGGCTTGTAGATAAATAACAAGATCAGGAACAGGTGAATCCAAGGTTAGCCTGTCATAGACTTGATGATATAGCGCTAGCTCATCATCATCCAGCGTAACCGAGGCAAACAGCTTATCTTTTTCAATCAAGAAATCAGATACCTGGACAGGTTTAAACATATCCGTTTGACGCAAAGCTTCTAGTTGTTTGGCACGCTGAAATAAAAAGAAGAGTTGCGTTGGTAAGGCGACTGATTTTGGATCGGAATAAAAGCGCGGTAAAAATGGATTTTCTGCTGCGAGTTCCAACATCAATTCAGTATCAAATGTTTTTGCTAATCGTTTGGCAAGTGTTGTCTTACCGACACCAATTGGTCCTTCAACAACAATATAGTCCGGATGTCCCTGCTTCATGGTATTAACTTCAATCCGGCTTTATCTACTTTCGAGACCATGTCAGCCACCAGCCCTTTTTCTGGAATAACACAATCAGGCTCAATTTCGGCTAGAGGCACCAACACAAAAGGACGGTTACATATCTCTGAATGAGGAACCGTTAATCTTTCATTATGAATAATTTGATCACCAAACAATAATATATCTAGATCCAGTGTTCTTGGACCCCAGTGCTGCCTACGTTCCCGACCATGATCATTTTCAATCGCTTGCAAACTATCCAGCAACCCTGTCGCATCAAGATCCGTTTCGAGCTTCACAACCGCATTGATATAATCACCCTGATCTTGCGGACCAACTGGTTTACTTTCATAAAAGGAGGATGCACTAATCACTCGTGTAGCTTGTATCTCGCCAAGCGTATCTATGGCAGAGGCAATATTCTGCTTTGGTGATGCGAGATCTCCTCCCAGGTTACTACCCAGGCCGATATAAACAATGATCATGAATCAGTAGAATTATTATTTCGGTTTTTACCCGGGCGTCGTCGCGATCGTGGTTTATGGTATCCAGACTTTATTTTCTCTTTACCGACCAGTGGTTCTTCTAATTGCTCTTTTGTCCAATAATCGACAAATTCACCTAGCGGCTCACCCGCCTGAGTACGTAACAATAGAAAGTCATAAGCAGCTCGAAATTTTGGATGCATTAGTACGCGGATTGCGCGTTTTTTAGTCTTTTTTAACCTGACTTGTAAGGTCCAAATATCACGCGCCATATGTGTAAATCGACGCGGCATCGCAGTACTTAAAATTTGTCTTGAAATCACAGTATCGCCAGCCAGCTGAACTGCTTCAATTTCTGATAGTCCATTAGCAATATGTTCATCAGCAATAACCCGCATTGGTTCCCATAATAAGGCTGCTAATAAAAAACCAGGCGCAACTGTATTACCTTCATTGATCCTTTGGTCTGTGTTTTTTAATGCCTGCATAATAAAAGTATGCGGATAATCGCGTTCCTGCGTATCTAGTAATTTATCTGTCTGTGGAAACAGATACTGAAATAAATTGTAATGTCGCAGCGACTCGAAAGTTTGCAGGGCACTACCACCCATAAATAACTTAAGCATTTCTTCAAATAAACGAGCCGCCGGAATATCTTTTAGTAACGCCGCATACTCACCAATGGGTTTTTCTGCTTCCGGATGAATATCCAAACCCAGCTTAGATGAAAAGCGGATGGCACGAAGCATTCGTACAGGGTCTTCTATATAACGTTGCGCCGGGTCACCAATCAACCTTAATTGACCTGCTTCAAGATCTTTAACACCACCAACATAATCAACGATTGAAAAGTCCTTAATATTGTAGAACAAGGCATTGATGGTGA
>JBLHKL010000148.1:0-4639 GCA_047618295.1 Gammaproteobacteria bacterium
TATTAATTGAAGGTCTATTTTTAGTAAACCCATCCCCATCTAAGTTTGCAACGCAATTGAGTGAACCTTCTTCAAGTAAATAAAGTGACACTTCTTCTGTTTCAAGATGTTCAAAGATTGCGTGCATCATGGCGTCGATTAAATCTTCTCGGTTAAGCTGTTGATTGCCTAAATTCGAGATAATTCTCAGACCAGATAAAGAGTTTAGTAATTGCATAAACTGGGCATTAATAACAGCCGGTATTTCAATTTTACCCATGATGTCTTTTATTGGTTCCATAGTCTTATCTCGCAATCTCATCAACAAGCTGGTTTATGTTTTCAAGTTTTTTATATAATTTAGATATATATTTTTCTAAAGCACTTTTATCGATGTTAAGTGAATTGATAGCCTCAATTTCTTGCATAGGATCGTAGTTCGTTTGCAGGATCCATTGGCGTGAAATTCTTGAACATAGGCCTATTAATATGACAGCGTCGGCGTTTCTTTCTTGATAAGTTAAGTCGTGGTGATGAGCGATAATATCGATCATCTCAAAAGGGAGTTTCCATCTATGTGCTAACCAGGCACCTGCTTCATGATGGTTGAAATCAATAGTTTCTGTCTCATAATCGATCAAACGCTTCTCTCTATTCTCTGATGCAGTAGCAAATAACTCAGACATAATATTTGGAAATCGATCGACCAAGACCAGAATGCCTATATTGTGTAACAAGCCATTCAAGTAGAGTTGGTTAGGGTCGAGGGTTTGGTCCGACTTAAGAAGGTTTACAAAGCCAGAAGCGAGCTCTGCGGTTAAAAAGGCACTCAACCAATATTTTTTTATATCAAACTGTGTGCACTTTTCCGGGTTAAATACGCTGCTCATCGCCAGGCTTAGTGCAAAACCTTTTACTAAGTCCAAGCCGGGAACATTAATAATGGCTTGTTCCAGTGTTGTGACTTTTCGCCCGAAACCAAAAAATGCAGAATTAGATATGCCGATTATTTTTGCTGTCAGGGCCGGGTCTTTTTTGATGATTTTTGCAATATCATCTAAGCCACTGCTGACATCATTTGAGGCAATAAGAATCTCTTGCGCTATAGAGGGCATAGCGGGTAAATGGTCGATTTTTTGAATTTCCAACCTCACACTTGATATCGTCTGGCTTCCTGTCATATTGGCATCCATGATTGCTTAACTATAATATGAGACGTTAATGACAATTAACGGCCGCAATGCTTAATTACTTAACTTATTTTTTACTTTTTTATTAGACAAATATCTGTGAATTTTAATTTTATCGAATACCTGATTATTAAGACCCACTAACTATGATTGCTTATCCTGATATTGATCCTGTCGCCTTAAACTTTGGGTTTTTGAAGATACATTGGTATGGAATAAGTTATGTGCTTGGAATTTTAGCTGCTTGGTGGTTATTACGGTTACGTGGCATTCAAGATCAGTGGGGGTATAGTTCAGAACAGGTTTCAGATCTTATCTTCTATGCCATGCTGGGTATTATTATTGGTGGTCGGCTAGGGTCGGTTATTTTTTATAACCTGCCTTATTATCTTCAGCACCCGCTAGAGATTATTTATCTTCAGCAGGGAGGCATGTCCTTTCATGGCGGTCTACTAGGTGTGTTTGCTGCGGTTTGGTTCTTTTCCCATAAATTTAATAAGCGCTTCTTTAATGTTACTGATTTTATCGCCCCTGTGGTGCCTATTGGATTAGGAGCAGGCCGGATTGGTAACTTTATTAATGGAGAACTTTGGGGCGGTCCAAGTGATTTGCCTTGGGCGATGATTTTTCCAGACCCTGTGGCTGGCGGGATTTCTCGACACCCTTCTCAGCTTTATGAAGCATTACTGGAAGGTTTGTTATTGTTTATTATCCTCTGGTGGTTTTCATCCAAACCCAGACCGGCCATGGCAATTTCAGGTTTGTTTCTGCTTGGATATGGCGTTTTCAGGTTTATGGTTGAATTTGTCCGGGTACCCGATTCTCATATTGGCTATCTTGCCTTTGATTTTGTAACTATGGGCATGTTGCTTTCAACTCCTATGATATTATTCGGCATCATATTATTCGGCATCGCTTTTCGAGCTAAAGGAAATTAACTAGAAGTGCAGCAATATCTGGATTTATTACGTCATGTAAAGTCAAATGGCACAAAAAAAGAGGATCGTACGGGTACCGGGACTATTAGTGTCTTTGGTTATCAAATGCGATTTGATCTAAATAAAGGTTTTCCATTAGTGACAACCAAGAAATGTCATCTGAAATCGATTATTTATGAATTGCTCTGGTTTTTGCAAGGTAATACTAATATTCAATATCTTAAGGATAATGGTGTATCAATCTGGGATGAATGGGCCGATGAGAATGGTGATTTGGGTCCGGTCTATGGTGCGCAATGGCGATCATGGAACACGACAGACAAAACAATCGATCAAATCACAGAAGTCATTGAACAAATAAAACAGAATCCAGACTCTCGACGTTTGATTGTCAGTGCCTGGAATGTGGGTGAACTAGATCAAATGGCGCTGATGCCTTGTCATGCCTTATTTCAGTTTTATGTTGCTGATGGAAAGCTCTCTTGCCAACTCTATCAACGTAGTGCCGATATCTTTCTAGGCGTGCCGTTCAATATTGCATCTTACTCTTTGCTATTGATGATGGTTGCACAGGTAACTGGACTTAAGGTTGGTGAGTTTGTACATACCTTTGGTGATGCACATATTTATTTAAACCATTTTGATCAAGTTGAAGAACAATTGTCGCGTAAACCTTTTGCTCTTCCAGAAATGAAAATAAATTCTACTGTTAATGATATTTTTTCATTTGACTATAATGACTTTGAGTTAATAAATTACCAATCACATCCATCCATTTCAGCACCAATAGCTGTTTAGAGGAACTAATATGGACTTAATAAAAATAGTATTTATTACATATTTTATGTCCCTGCTACCATTTGCACTGCAAGCTAGTGAAGAATCCCCAGGTAAAATAGTTAAACAAACGGTTGATCAAGTCCTGTCTGTTTTGAAAGATAAAAACCTTGATGAAGAAAAGCAAAAAGAGATGGTTTTTAAATTGGTTAAAGATCGTATTAATTTTAAAGAAATGTCCAGACGGATACTCGCAACCAATTGGAACGTTGCTGACGAAAAGCAACGCAAGGAATTCATGTCATTATTCGAACAAATATTACTTAATACCTATTGGGAGCGTATAAGACGGTTTGCCGGTGAACGTGTCGAATATGTTTCCGTCAATTCCGACAATGAAGACTATGCTACTGTCGATACTATTATAGTAAAAGGTAAGACTGATATAGAGATCCCCATCTCTTACCGAATGAAACGTTTTGTGAATATCTGGTTTGCGTATGATTTTACTGTTGAACGATTAAGCCTTGTGCAAAGTTATCGCAATGAATATCGAGCGATCGCCAAGAATAATGGTGTTGATGGTTTGTTGGAACAAATGAAACGTGATGTAGTGCGTATCAGCTCCAGAAACTAATCAGACTTATTGTTATCAATTATGCAACTCTCAATAATAGTCGCCATGGATCATAACCGTGTTATCGGAAACAAAGATTCATTGCCATGGCATATTTCAGCGGATCTAAAAAACTTCAAGAAAATCACTATGGGTAAACCGATAGTCATGGGCCGTAAAACCCATGAATCCATCGGCAGACCCTTGCCCGGTAGAGAGAATATCATTATTACCCGTGATGAAACCTATCAGGCAGAAGGCTGTACGGTATTAAATTGCATTGATGAAATATTCGAACATTGCAAAGATGTCGAAGAAGTTATGATTACTGGAGGCTCAGAAATATATAAACACACATTAGATCAAGCAACACGATTATATCTAACTGAAGTACATACAGAGATAGAGGGTGATACTTTCTTCCCTGAATTTAATCGCGCCGAATGGAGTGAGGTTTCTAGAGAGGCCTATACAGCTGATGAAAAGAATGACTTTGATTACAGTTTTGTTTTATTAGAAAAAGAGTAATTATTATTTTTCTAGGTTGTAAATATGTACGTTAGTTTTTCTGATGAATTCAAGTTCATCCTCTATTTTGTCATTCATGGGTAATCTAATAGCATTACCTTGTTTCATATTAATAACAATATAATCTCGTTCAGGTGGCGCAACCATGGTAACAAGACCAACGACACCACTAATCGTAAGTAATGCCCAGACTAAAAAAGTGGGTAGTGTTTCGCTAGCGCTGAATGCATACAGCGCAATGCTGATCGGGATCAGCAGTAACAAAAACCAGCGTATATATTTAATGTCGCCATCAATGCTGAGTTGTTTTATTTCAGTTAAGGCGATTGTTTGCTCTACTTCATTACTATTTATAATCAACTGATTCTCTTCAACAATCACCTGACTTTCTATAAGTTCTGCAATAATTATTTTCTTTTCATGAGTCATGACTGTATTACAGTTCTCTTGAGTTAAAGTGCAGTGTTTGAGAAATCATAGATGCAAACCTAAAAATCAAATGGTCCTGCTGCTTGTACAGTCTCAGGCATCCAGGTCTCATGTACATGTAGCCACTGCAAGGGATCCGTTTTTTTAAATATCACAGTAGCAAGCCGCCCATTATCTGGGGG
>JBLHKL010000149.1:0-4588 GCA_047618295.1 Gammaproteobacteria bacterium
CCGTAAAAAGGTAACTGGTGTAAAAACTCAACAAAATTATGCCGCAGGTTTGCAAAATCACCTGCATAAGTATCCAGGTGATCTGCATCAATATTTGTGATCACTGCAATTATTGGATAAAGATGCAAAAAAGAAGCATCGCTTTCATCTGCTTCAGCAACAATATATTTACCACTGCCAAGACGCGCATGAGATCCTGAACTGTTTAATAGGCCACCAATAACATAGGTCGGATCAAGTCCACCCTCTGCCAACACACTGGCAACCAGACTTGTAGTTGTTGTTTTTCCATGAGTCCCGGCAATAGCGATACCAGGACTAAAGCGCATGAGCTCCGCTAACATTTCTGCACGGCGTACAATGGGGATCCTATTTTTACGTGCTGCACATATTTCTTCATTACTCTCATCAATAGCGCTCGTTATAACAACGACATCCGTTTCTTTAATATTTTCTGCTGAATGTCCTATTGATATTTGTATACCCAGTGACTCAAGTCTTTGCGTAATAGCACTCTCTTTTATGTCGGACCCACTAATTTCATAACCAATATTTTTAAGCACCTCAGCTATACCACCCATACCAGCACCACCGATGCCAATAAAGTGAATATGTTTTACTCGTCCCATTGCATGTGATTGCATATCAGCCATGCGCTGCCTCCATGCATAAACTCGCTACAAGCTTAGTCGCTTCTGGCTTAGCGAGTAACCGCGCTTTTATGGCCATCTGCAATAAGTGCTCAGGCGCATTTATAAGTTGCAATAACACCTCTTTCAACTTCTCGACTGTAAACTGGGTTTCCTGAATCAGGATTGCAGCGCCCGCTGTCGACAGATAACTTGCATTTGCAGTCTGGTGATCATCAACGGCATATGGAAATGGGATGAGTATTGAAGCAACACCGCATGCAGCTAATTCAGCGATGGTCAATGCGCCTGCACGACACACGACAATATCGGCCCAAGCATAGGCTGCTGCCATATCATCGATAAAGGCTGTCACATTAGAGTTGATGGTACTGTCATTATAAGCAGTGCTCATTACTGAATAATGTTTCTCTCCACACTGGTGTTTTACCTCAATCTTATAATCACTACTTAGAGCTAATAATGATTTCGGGATCACTTCATTTAATGCTTTTGCTCCGAGACTACCACCAAGCACTAATACCTTTATTAACTTAGCATCATTGTTCAGATGACGTTTTTCAGGTTCTGGTAAATTTGCAATATCTTTACGTACAGGATTACCCGTTATAGTCATTTTTTCAGAATCTTTAAACGCGCCAGGAAATGCGGCCATAACAGAAACAGCGAATGGCGCTAACAATTTATTCGTTAATCCAGCGATCGCATTTTGTTCGTGAATCAATAATGGTATTCGCATCAACCACGCGGCAATGCCTCCTGGTCCACTTGCAAAACCACCCATGCCTAACACAGCAACAGGTCGTATTTTTATCATAATCGAGAGTGCTTGAACCAAAGCGATTAAAAGCATAATGGGTGTAATCAATAAGCGAACTAAGCCTTTACCTCTTACGCCAGCAACATTAATTTTTAGTAATGGGTAACCATGTTTTGGAACAACATTCGTTTCGAGACCCTTATCTGTACCTAACCAAAATAAATTAAACCCATTTTCTTTAAGATGATCGGCGACAGCCAGTGCTGGATAGATATGTCCACCCGTTCCTCCTGCCATGATAAGAATATTTTTATCACGCATAGGCTGGGACCACATTATTTATTATATTACGATCATCTTGCCGATTTTCGTATTCAATTCGCAGAAGAATACCTAGCAACATACAAAAGACGATCAAGCTATTACCACCATAACTCATCATCGGCAACGTCAAACCCTTGGTAGGTAAAACACCCATGTTAACGCCAATATTAATATAGGCTTGTATGCCAATAATTAATCCAATACCGTAAGCAAAGTAAGCAGCAAAATATTTCTCCACCCGTTCGGCTATATGCCCAATAACAAAGGCACGCCAAACAATGAAAGAATATAAAAGAATCATCGTTATACTACCGAACAAGCCCAACTCTTCTGCCAAAACAGAAAAAACAAAATCAGTATGTGCTTCCGGTAAATAAAAGAGTTTCTGCACGCTACTTCCAAGCCCTACTCCAAACCAATCGCCCCGGCCAAATGCAATCAAGGCTTGTGTTAGCTGGAAGCCACTGTCATAGGGATCCTTCCAGGGGTCAACAAAACTCATAAGTCGTTGCATACGATAAGGAGAAAGAATTGCTAAGGTGATTAACGCACTAACTGCAACGGATACCCATGCAAAAAAGCGTGTTAAAGGGACACCGCCCATGAACAACATACCTAATGCGGTTGCGAATAAAACAACGCTTGCTCCGAAATCAGGTTCAAGTAATAACAAACCCGAGATAAAGGTCAGTACACCAATCGGTCTGATAAATCCGGCGAAGTCTGTTTGTACCGTTTCTCCATGGCGCACCATGTATCCAGCAAGATAGGCAATGACACATAGCTTAACTGGTTCAGAGGCTTGTAAAGCGAATGGCCCCAGTTGAATCCAACGCATACTGCCATTAACTTCCTTACCAACCCCAGGAATCAGAATCAAAATCAATAAGAATATTGCCGTCATCAATAAAGGTGCGCTTACTAGTTCCCAAAATCGCATCGGAATCTTCAAAACTATCAACGCAAGGAACAAACCAATTATTGCAGCTAAGCCCTGCCGCCAGAAATAATGTAGCGGGTCATTAAATTCCTTGGCTGAGATTGAAATAGATGCAGATGCAACCATGACCAAACCAATACAAAGTATTAATAAAGAAATACCCATTAGCCAGAGGTCGTAACCAGCTATTAATTTATTCTTCACATGATAATGTGAAGATAAGGTTGCCTGCTGTTTATATCGTGCAGACATCAACATGCCTCCAATATATTAACTGCAGCAACAAATGCATCGCCACGCTGTTGATAATTCTCATACATATCCAGACTTGCACAGGCCGGAGCAAGCAAAACCACATCACCTGCCTCTGCTACGTTACTTGCAATGTTTACCGCTTCATGCATTTCCATCACAAAATCGTGCATGACTTCTGAACCAATAACATTTGCTATTTTTTTTGCATCGACGCCCATTAACAAAACATGTTTCACATATTGCTTAATAATAGGACTCAAGCTGGATAAATCTGCACCTTTACTATCGCCACCGGCAATAAGAATAATTTTGCCAAGATCGCAAAGCCCTTTAATAGACGCGATACAAGCACCAACATTTGTTGCCTTCGAATCGTTGAACCAATTAACATTGTTAATCGTTGCGACTCGCTGACATCTATGTTCGAGACCAGAAAAACTTTTTAAGATTTTAACCATCGCTTCAACTGGCACATTGACGGAACTTGCCAATGCCATTGCAGCAAGGGCATTGGCTACATTATGTTCACCTTTAATTCCAAGCTCATCTTGCTTGATTATTTTTTTATCTCCTTGACATAACCAGGCTTCACCATTGTCTTTTATGATACCGAAGTTGTTCTTGTCAGGTTCGCCGAGAGTAAAAGAAATCGATTGCCTTGAATTGTCATCCATTGCTTTAACTACATCATCATCTTTATTGATGACCATCAACCCATTACCTGAATAGATCTTTTTCTTTGCATTAGCGTATTCATCTGCATTTGCATAACGATCCATGTGATCAGGTGAGATATTTAATATCACGCTAGCATGTGCACTTAAGGAAAAAGTTGTTTCCAATTGAAAACTGGATAACTCAAGTACATATATATCGGGAATACCTTCATTTAGTAATTCAAGTGCTGGCGTACCAAGGTTTCCACCGACGCACGTTTTTAAACCAGCCTGCCGAGTCATTTCCGCAACTAGAGTTGTTACGGTACTCTTTCCATTAGAACCAGATACCGCAATTATTGGCGCCTTCGCTTGTTGGCAAAATAATTCAATATCACCAAAAACAGGAATGCCGTTTACAATCGCTTGTTTAACAGCCTCGTTTTTCAACGAGACCCCTGGGCTTAGAATGATTTGATCTGATGACAACAGGATTTCTGCGCTAAATTCCCCAAGAAATGCGGGGACTGATGTGTATTCAGTCATTAATGTCGAGAGGCCTGGCGGATTCATACGACTGTCAGTAACAGCAATATCCAGGCCTTTACTCAATAGATAACGCACGCACGAGAGCCCAGTCTTGCCAAGACCAACTATGACTGCATCGTAATGGTGTTTAGTTTCTTTCATCGTTATCTTTTTTTCTGTAGTACAAAGCAACTGGCATCCCTCATCGTATCTTCAGGCTAGCAAGGCCAATCAAGACCAGGATGACGGTAATAATCCAGAACCGAACTATGACTCTCGGTTCTGGCCAGCCTTTGAGTTCATAGTGATGATGCAAGGGAGCCATTCTAAAAATTCTTTTACCGGTTAACTTAAAAGATCCAACTTGCAAAATGACCGAAACCGTTTCCATGACAAAGACACCGCCCATAATAAATAGCGCTAGTTCTTGTCGTGTGACTACGGCAACCACACCTAATGCCGCGCCCAGTGCCAA
>JBLHKL010000150.1:0-4534 GCA_047618295.1 Gammaproteobacteria bacterium
AGTTAGAACGAATTTGTCGATATATAGCCAGACCAGCTGTATCAGAAAAACGATTAACACTCACCAGTAATGGCAATGTTAAGTATCAACTAAAAACACCGTACCGTAATGGTACAACGCATGTGACGCATGTGATTTTTGAACCGCTGGATTTTATGGCGAAACTGGCCGCATTAATCCCAATGCCAAAGGTTAACCTAACGCGTTTTCATGGTATTTTTGCACCTAATAGCCAAGATAGAAAGATAATTACGTCTGAGGGAAAAACTAAAAAATCAAGCACAATGAAGACAAAAGGCACTGAAACAGAAACAGAAAAACGTAAAACAATGACTTGGGGAAAAAAGGTTAAAGCGTATTTTCAATATAGTTATTGAAGTATGCGAAAAATGTCAAGGTCATGTGAAAATTATTGCTTGTATAGAAGATCCTGTTGTCATAGATAAAATATTAACTCACCTTAAAAACAAGGAAGATAAGGTAGTTAATAAAATTCATCCAGTTAGAGCGGCACCTGAATTTACATTGGTTAGTTAGGGTAAGAAAACAGTAATAAAAAAACAAGGTATAATGTTGCCATTTGGCTAACAGGGCCTTGTTTGTGCTTTTTCTGGAAAAGTGGAAGGAAAGAGTAACTTTAGCGTTGGTTGGCTGTTGGTTTTATTGCATTATTTAGGTTTATGATTTTTTGATGGGTGGGCGCTAGTAGTTTATCGAATATATTGGTGATTGATTATATTCGATAGGTTGTTTATATTACTTATACTCTATTCTTAGGCGCAGAAATTTCTAGATACACATGCCGCCGTGAGTAATTTATTTAACCTGGGTAGACACTTGATTTCAGCAAATCATTATCGAAGCCTTAGGGAAGATGCCTTTGAAAATTGGGGAAGGGCAGTAGCCTGAAATTTAAGTATAGATTTACTTGGCTAAGGTAGATTAACTTGCCAATACTGGAGAAACGCCAAAGCTGTTAAGATATTCTTTAAACGACTTTTAAGATCAAACAAAGGTGAATCGAGAGAAATCGTTACTGATAAATTGAGAAGTTATAACGTTACTCATAGGAAGTTAATTCCAAATGTTGATCACAACTCAAGACAGTATGCGAATAACAAAGCTGAACTGTCGCATCAAGTCACTAGGGTTCGTGAAAAAGGCATGCGAAAGTTTAAGTCAATAACACAGGCAAACCGATTTCTATCAGCTCACAAAGAGGTCTATAATTTATTCAATTTGGGATGTAATTTAATTTCGGCAAGACACTATCGGGATTTAAGAGAGGGCGCTTTTGTGTCTTGGACTGGAGTGGTTTCGGTATGATGGTGTAGATCGGTTGAGTTTGTTGCGAAATTTAAAAATAACTTGTCAGTACCGTTTTTAAGATAGATTTTTAAGGTTTAGATAGGTTAGTACTCAAATTAGACGTTATTGGTGAGATGGATTTGGACGAGCATATTTACCCTACCTATAAAATAGCAACCTTGAATCAGGTATTGATCGAGCTAGGGATGCCTGCGGATCTGCTGCTTGAGGGGACATCCCTGACACCAGAGGGGATTCTATCAAACACCACTCGTATTTCTAGACGACAAGTGATTCAAATTTATCGTCGGCTGGTTGCTATTACAACCGATCCCTCAATAGGACTGATTGCGGGCCAGCGACTGGGAATGACCAATTATGGCATTTATGGGTATGCGATGATTTCTAGCGCCAGTCTGCGTGAAGCACTGCTGTTTTCTATCAAGTATCACGAGATGGCAACGCCGACGGTACGCATGAGTCTGCATGACGATCACGACGATTATGCATCATTTCGTTTTGATGACCTGTTGAGAGTCGATTCAATATACTCGTTCAATGTAGAGATGCAGTTCAGTCTGGTCTTCTCTCTCTTTAAAGATATGGCGGGGTATGATTTTCGGTATTTTTCTGTCTGCGCTAAGTTTCCCAAACCGGACCATGCAAGCATGTATGAACAAATTCTCAAATGTCCGGTATTCTTCCGCCAAGAGCACAACGAAATGCGTTTTGACAAAGCTTGGTTGGATGGCCCGCTGGTTAGGGCTAATCCTATAACGGCAGCTACATCAAGGGAGTTATGTGATCAGGTCTTGTTGGAAATGCGTACGCATGAAGGCTTGGCACATCAGGTTTATGAAGTGATTACCGAAGACATTCGCCGGTTCAGTAAAATAGAACCCGTTGCAGAGCAGCTTCATATGTCTGCGCGTTCATTGCGCCGAAAATTGACCGGGCAAGGGACCAGTTATCAACAAATTTTGATAGACGTTCGACGTCAGCTCGCGATTGAATTTTTGCGACATACCAAGTTAAGTGCTGAGGAAATTGCAGACCGTCTTGGCTTCACTGACGCAGCCAATTTTCGACACGCGTTTAAACGCTGGACTGGCAAGACAACTAGCAACTATCGAAGCTGAAATATTGGCTTAATGTGTATTTAGGCCCGTTTTGGCCTGAATACACATACCTTTGTCCCGATATCACCTCGAATTCCCCACTATTCTTACCTAGAATTATCTTAATCGCACTGCTGCCCACGTTTTAAGCAGAATGTAGAAGCGTGACCACGAGCATCGGCGATCTTTATCTGACCGTATATTCACTAAAAATAAAAAGAGAGAAAGTTATGGCATTTACCTTTTCTACCAACACCCGCGAAGTTTTAGAACAGATCGTGCATGAGCCTAGATTTAAGTCCTTGACGACCATTCCTTTATGGGCACCTGCACAGATTCTGTTGATGGGCGTGTCTTATTTAATTCTCTATTTGTCGACGGCTGCGTTTATAGAGGGAAGCCTTCCCGTAATCGCAATGATAGCGATTAATGGTGTGATGATATTTGCTTGTTTTACTCCACTACATGATGCCACGCATCGCACCGTATCACGTAATCGTATAATCAATGACGGACTCGGCACGATTGCTTGTTTTGCATTACTGCCTGGTATCACCACGGGAATATATCGATACCTTCACTTAGAGCATCATCGTTATGTTGGCGACCCTAGCAAAGATCCAGATGATATTTTTGTTGTCACTCATCCACTATTAGCTGTCTTTGTTATTCCTTTTCCAGACATTGTTTGGTCTCTTTGGTATGTGCGCCGCTTCATGACACGTCCGCCGATGGAACGCTTTGAATTTGTAACGGGAATTACTTTTTATATTGGCTTTCATGCATTTTTTCTAGCGGGACCCTACGCACTTGAATTTTTCTTATGCTGGATGATTCCGCAGCGTATTGGGGTGAGTCTTGTCCTCTACTTTTTTGCCCGAATTCAACATCCGAAGGATGTTCTCTGGGAAGAGGCGCCATTTCAAACAACTGTATATATTCGTTGCGCTAAGGTGTTTGAATATTTGATGCTGGGCCAAACAAAACATTGTGTGCATCACCTCTTCCCATCTATTCCATTTTACCGTTACCACAAAGCTTGGGAAATAGGACAGCAACGTTTTGAAGCTCAAAACATTCCCGTCAGAGGTCTCTTTAGCCCAATTGAATCCTTGATATTCGCAGAGAAAGAAATTCAGGAGAGCCTGCGAGTAAAAGTGTCACGGGTATGGTCAATAGCAGAAAATATTAATGCCTATGAGTTTCAGGCGGCTGAAAAGGGACATTTTCTACCAGATTTTACTTCCGGTGCACATATTGATGTTCAGCCAGCGCCCGGTCTACTAAGGCAGTATTCATTGTGTAATTCTGCATCTGATCGTAATCGTTATGTAATCGCTGTAAAGCGTGAAGACCCTGGTCGAGGCGGTTCGGTTGCGATGCATAACAATATTACCATTGGTCAAACGATTAATATTAGTCGGCCTAGAAATAACTTTCCGCTTAATATGCAACTTGACCGCTACTTACTAATAGCAGGTGGAATTGGTATAACACCGATCTTATCAATGGCTCACCAGTTGTACGAAGCAGGTAAGCCTTTTGAATTTCACTTATGTGCACGCAGTCAAGCTTTGTTGCCTTTTGGTGATAGCCTTGCTGATCTGCCCTTCGCTGACAGCATTCACGTTCATCTTGGTGATGGCGGCGATGCTCAGCAATTCCAACCAGATGAATTATTGTCGAATTATATAGCTGGTATACAGCTCTATATTTGTGGCCCTGGGGTGTTTATGTCTTGGGTTTTGGATACTGGCATTAAAAATGGTTGGCCAGATACTGCTTTATTTTCTGAAACCTTTGTAGCACCCAAATTATCGAATATAGATAATCAGCCTTTCGAGGTTGAGCTAGCGCGCTCAGGAAAGATATTGCAGGTTGGTAAGGATGAATTTCTTATTGACGTGTTACATCGTGCCAAAGTTGGCATTCCTTGTTCTTGTACGCAAGGTATTTGTGGTTCGTGCATCACCCCGGTGGTGTCGGGTGATATTGAACATCGTGATGCGATATTGACAGATGAAGAACGAAAGCTAGGTAATCAAATGTGTGTGTGCGTCGGTCGTGCTCGAGGTGGTCGCTTAGTCCTAGACGTTTGATCTAATGAT
>JBLHKL010000151.1:0-4492 GCA_047618295.1 Gammaproteobacteria bacterium
CATTGACCTTTCCTTGCGCATCTATACCGAAAATCGGGGCGTTCGCAGTATCAATTAACTGCGTCAGGTCGTTCGCAATACGCCCCTGTTCGATCTGTACTTCATTGAGCTTGATCGAGGTTTTTTTAGCGAAATACAATGCAGACCATATCATCAACGCAATTAGGCCTATGGCTAGCTCAGTAATATAGTATTTTTTATAAAGTAAACTCTCAACCAATGCACTCTGTTGGGAACGTTCGGCAAGATAATAATTAGAGATCTCTAAAAATAATTTATTTAATGGTTTTAATTTTTTATTAGCTAACGCGAGTTCTTGAGATGCATACTTTAAGTCAACTGATGACAATTCAATTGAGGTAATAACTTGTTTTTTATAGCCTGAAAAATAGAACAGGAGCTTTTTTCGAATATTCTTTTCATGAATTATAAGTTCACTTTTCAAATTCAAAACTTGATTGAGTTGCCTTTCTATTTCATATAAACGATCAATTTGTTTTTTTCCCCTTACGTAAAGTTTTTCTTCACTTAGCCCATCGACATCAAGTAACAGAAGGGTGACTAATTCGCTATTAGCTACCGAAATAAGACTCTCTATCTCATTGATTTCGCTAATAAGAACTAAGTTCGTTTCGTTGATTTTTTGAAATAATATAGTATTGGAGCGAATAATTATATTGCTCATTAAGTAGAGTATCACCGTAAGTAAAACACCAATCAATGGTGAAATTAGAAATCGACTCCGTAAGGATAGAGAATCTAACACGAGCTTAGCTGTAATTATTAAAGTTTCGGCCAATCATCGGGACTGATCATTCCTTTAAATATAATTTTATTTCCTTGCTTTTTAAAGATGGCCATAGCCCCTTCAGGTTTTGGCCAAACACCTAAACCATCTTTAAGGTTAGCGGTATGACCAACATAAACAGTGTTTGCTCGTACATCATTCGACGCTAACATTGAATCTAATAAATATTGACCTACCAATTTCGCCTCTTTGCTATGCATAGTAATAGAAAATTTCAGTTTTTCATCAACTTCAAACTCACCAAACACCGCCTGTGCAGAATCTTTTGTTCGACAATACGGGCTTGACTTCACTTTACCAATAGGGATATTTGATAATCTTATAGCCATGCCTAGCTGTTGAATTTGAGATTTTCCTGCTTCAGATAAATTTCTTTGTGTTTCACAACGTGATAAATCAACACGGCTTCTAAGGGGAAAGAGGGTATCGAGATTCTCTTTTTTCTTTGTTAAACCATGACGCATATAAATGATATAGCCACCAGCCTTCAACGCTTCGATTAATACTGATGGGGTTTGGATGTCAGAGAATTTCGCCTCAGCATTAACATTGCTTGTGTAGAGAAAAAATAAACTAATGACAAGAATATTTTTTATTGTAGATTTCATAATAATTATTATTCCTTAGTCTCTAACACTGAAGCGACCATTTCTATCAGCTTTTCAATATCCAGTGGCTTTCTCAAAAATGGATATGATCTCATAGCCAGGTCGCCTCCTTCAACACCGGTACTGGTATGTCCTGACATTACGATAAACTTTATGTCTTGCCCAAACTTTTCTTCAACAATCTTGATTAAGTCAGCGCCCGTTTCCCTCGGCATCTTCAAATCTGTCAGAATAAGACTGATCCCGGGCGTGGTTTCAATGACTTTAACTGCCGCTTTAACGCCGCTTGCAACAAAACATTCGTAACCTTCATCCGTTAACGCTTCTGACGCTTCTTCAAGAATGTAGTCTTCATCATCAACAATAAGTATCCTGATTGAGATAGTCTTTCTCCTTCTAATAACCAGTGCTAACTCACACTCGGCAGAGTGATCGTGAACCGGGCGCCACCATTAATATTATCAGCGACGATGATGCCGTTCATATCATTGATAATCCCATAACTGACCGACAATCCTAAGCCCGTACCCTTGCCCATTTCTTTGCTTGTGTAGAACGGCTCGAAGATACGCGGCAGCACATCTTCTGGAATACCGACACCGGCATCCTCAGAGCTAATGTGGACACCTTTATCGTCTTCAAATACCCGTAATGTAATCTTCTTCTCGCCTTCGTTTTCAGCCATGGCATCTCTGGCATTGGTAAGTAAATTCAAAATGACCTGTTCCATTTGGATGCGATGACCCAAAACTGAGGGACAGTCTTCAGAAAATTTGGTCACAATCTCAATACCAGCCAGGCGCAATTGCTCACCGATTAGGTCAAGCGCATTGGCAACCACTGCTCGAGGATTAACCGGTTCGGGTTCTTCGTTAGCCTTGCGCCCGAACATACGCATGTGATCAATGATTGCGGCAGCACGAGCCGTCTGCGCCTCAATACGTTCCAGTTTATCGTTCAGGTATTCGGGGTCAACAGTACCTTTAGAAATCTTCCGCCGGCTATTCCCCGCAGCCATGCGAATGACGTTCAGGGGTTGATTCAATTCATGTGCAACTGATGTCGCCATTTCTCCGAGTGTTGCTAGTTTTGACGACTGGATGATTTGAGCAGTGGCTTCTTTGCGCTCTTTCTCCTGCTCGACCCGAACTTGATTCAGTTCTGTAATGTCCTGGCCCACACCAACCACACCAATGACTTTACCGGCGGCATCTCGTCGTGTTGCCGAATTAGTGACAATATCAACTCGAGATCCATATTTGCTAAACAACGAGAATTCAAAGTTCACCGTTTCTTCGCCGTTCAGTGCCTTCGCCAGAACATCGCCTACCGCAACCTTATGATCACCGGCAATAAACTCGGACACAAGATCCAGCCCCATCACCTCTTTTTTACTAAAACCAGTGATTTTTTCTGACTGCAGATTCCACTCATTAATCTTTCCCTGTGTGTCTACACCGAAGATCGGGGCGTTCGCGGTATCAATCAACTGCGCGTGCTCATTGGCAATGACTAACTCAACATTCAACATTTCTAACTGTTTTTCTAGGTTGATTTCTAAGGATTTCGACTCAATTATCTGACGATACGAACTGACCATGTTTTCAAGTTCAAGTTCGTAGTTGTTGTCGGCACCCTGAATCAGAATATAATGTTTGTTCGACAGTTCAATGGTGGAGATAGTAAAATCGACCGGGTGAGCGATACCATATTTGGTGAAGGTTTCGCGGTAACGGTGTTTTCTGTTACGTGCCAGCACTTTTTGCATTAAGCTGAGATTAAGGGAGGGCAGAGCAGTTGCTATGCTGATGTCTGTGTTTTCATCATTTGTGCCATCGATATCAATACAGCGTTGAAAAAATTTGCTGTTATATTCAACGATCTGATTTGAGTCTGGATTGGCCAAAGCGATGGCGAACTCTAGATGGTTCTTCAGTTCTTCTGGCATAGATAATAAGTTCCCTGTCTTAGGCACTGATTATTTGTCCTTTGAAGCTGACAACTATCGCCAATATGGTTTGTATATCTTCAGCTTCAACGTTGAGTTCTTCAAGTGCTTCCTCTAGTGAATAAAGCACGTCATCGAAATCTTCTTGATTGATCGATAAACCTTGATGGGCAGTGGTTAAATCTCTTCCGGTATATATTGAAGGTCCGCCCAAGGCTGCGGCCAAAAAGTTGGTTTGATGGTCGGTTAACGCTTTAACGTCGATGTGATCAAAATAATGCGCCACTTGAGGTGAGTCGAGTAATTTTTGATAAAAAATTCGAGTCAGCTGATGAAAGGTAGCAATACCGCCATATTTGTCGAACAATGTTGTCATAATAACGCCCTAGATTAGTTTTTTTATAATTTTAGATTAGTTTTGGTTAAAGGGCATCAAGGAATATCTTCGTAACCTTCATCAGTTAACGTTTCTGACGCTTCCTCAACAATAATCTCTTCATCGTCAACTATAAGAACTTTGATTGAAATAGTCCTTCTTCTTCCAATGATCATCATTAACTCACACTCGGCAGAGTGATCGTGAACCGGGCGCCACCATTAATATTATCAGCGACGATGGTGCCGTTCATATCATTGACAATCCCATAACTGACCGACAACCCTAAGCCCGTACCCTTGCCTATTTCTTTGGTTGTGTAGAACGGTTCGAAGATGCGCGGTAGTACATCTTCTGGAATACCGCCACCGGCATCCTCAACGGCAATGTGGACACCTTTATCGTCTTCAAATACCCGCAATGTAATCTTCTTCTCGCCTCCGCTTTTAGCCATGGCATCTCTGGCATTGGTGAGTAAATTCAAAATGACCTGTTCCATTTGGATGCTATGACCCAAAACTGAGGGACAGTCTTCAGAAAATTTGGTCACAATCTCAATACCAGCCAGGCGCAATTGCTCACCCATTAGGTCAAGCGCATTGGTAACCACTGCTCGAGGATTAACCGGTTCGAGTTCTTCCTTGGCCTCGCGCCCGAACATCCGCATGTGGTCTATGATGGCAGCGGCTCGTGCCGTCTGCTCCTCAATGCGTTTCAGTTTATCGTTCAGGTATTCGGGGTCAGCGGTGCCT
>JBLHKL010000152.1:0-4465 GCA_047618295.1 Gammaproteobacteria bacterium
AGTTTATTTATTTGGGTCAGGCTCGATATCTCGGTATAGAGATTCGGAAATTCAGCAAACATCGGCATGATACGTTCAAAATTATCCTGCCCTTCCGACTCACCCGTTGTGGCTATATGTGCTGCGATGACGGTCACACCACTATTCAATGCCAACTCCAATCGTCTTGGATCTGCGAGTGTATCATTGGTATTGGGAAAGGACTTTTCCATTCCTGTATGCGTGAGTAAGGGGATATTCAATTCGGCCATTTTACGATAGAACGGTTCAAACTGTTTGTCGGCTGGATCGAAATGCATGATCGACGGTATCCACTTTATTAACACGGCACCCTGTGCATGGACCTTTTCTAACAGTTGAATACTGTCTGGACGACTGGGATTTATACTGGCACCAAATAATAAGTTTGAATACTTGGCAGACTCACGTGCTACAAATTCATTGTCAACATAAAATTGCGTAGCTGCTTTATCCAGTTCTCCGGTTTTTTTATCGATAACACCATCAAGAGCGAGGATGATTGCATGGTCAATGTATTTCGATTGTTCTATTTTTTCGTTGAGTCGTTTAACTACGATTTGATCACCGTGTTTTTCCAATTCTTCTTCCGTGACGTTCATCCATTTTAAGAAGAATTTAAAACGATAATTATTGTACATCGTCTCGTTAATAAAATTAGCTGAATCACCGTGACCTAGACCGGCAATATGTACATGCCAATCAACAATATTTAGTTGCTCCAGCTCTTCATTCGCTGCCAGTTCAGCCATTGAAAATGCAATAACTGTCAGCAACAACATACTCGTTAAAACTCCTGGTTTTATACGAATCAGTTGATATTCCCTTTCAATATTAATGTGTTAAATCATTATTATACAGCTGGCGCAATCTTGGTAGATCGGATGAATGTTTGATTTAGATCAATTGTTTTTCCTGACTATAACCAAATATAGAACTATATAGTCACAAAAAAGGGGCGCGTCATGGGCATAAAGAAGGTCACGTTACAGCTCTATAAACAGGCTGAAGCTGCTGCTAAAGATCTTGATCGACTTGATAGTGTTGAACGATATGTATTACTTAAGGTAATCACCGCAGCAGAACAGAAACTACCTATCGATGAGGTGTTTATTAAATGTGCGAAGAAGGTTTTAGCAAATCAGCCGGCTGGCAACGCTAGTGTCGCTGCCTAATCAGTAAGACTATCGATTAGTATCTCTTCTTCTAGCGGGTTGTCGCTGTCAGCTTTATGCTGTCCAAACTGAATCTCAGCAAGACGTTTGTATAGTCCACCCTTTTGCATTAATTCCTGATGCTGGCCAATATCAACAATCTTGCCTTCGTCCATCACCACGATACGATCCGCTTTGATTACCGTTGATAGACGATGTGCGATCACCAACGTCGTATGATCCTGCATAAGATGATCAAGCGCAGCTTGCACTAATTTTTCACTTTCGGAATCAAGTGCACTAGTGGCTTCATCCAGTAACATAATCGGCGGGTTCTTTAAGATTGCCCGGGCAATGGCAATGCGCTGTTGCTGGCCACCCGATAAACGAACGCCCTTTTCACCCAGAAATGTTTGATAGGCTTCAGGTTGTTTTTCAATAAACTCATCGGCTATCGCAGCGCGGGCAGCATTTTTAACTTCTTCATCTGTCGCTGTGGGTTTTCCATAACGAATATTTTCCATTGCCGTTGTTGCGAATAAGACTGTGCTTTGTGGCACTATCGCAATACGTTGTCGCACTGCTTCTGGATCGGCTTGTTTGATATCCACACCATCCATCAAGATTTGACCTGACTGAGGATCATAAAAACGCAGCAGTAATTGAAACACCGTGCTCTTACCTGCTCCAGAAGGCCCGACTAGTGCAACCGTTTCGCCTGAGTTGATTTCGAGACTGAAATGTTCCAACGACTTCATGCTGGGTCGTGATGGGTAGTTAAAACAAACATTCTGAATTTGTATATGGCCTCGACCTTCTGTGGGTAACACAACGGGGTCTTGCGGTATTGTAATATCAGTTTCCATGTGCAGTAGTTCCATCAAGCGTTCCATTGCACCTGCCGCACGTTGAATATCATTCCAGACTTCGCCGAGCGAGGTCGTACTTCCAGCAAGAAAGGTGGCATACAATAAAAACTGTCCCAAGGTGCCGGGGCTCATCGTGCCATCAACAACGGCATGGGCACCGATCCAGAGCACAACAACCATTGCACCAAAGGCCGTTAATATGATCGTGCCAGATAACAAGGAACTGACTTGCAAGCGTGTACGCGCTGTTTTAAAAGTTGCTTCTACTGATTCACTAAATCGTTCACCAAGAAAGTTTTCTAAAGTAAACGCCTGAATAATATGAACGGCATTAAGCGATTCACTGGCGATGCTGCTGGAGTCTGCGATGCGATCTTGATTCGCACGTGAAAGCTTTCTCACCTTGCGGCTATAGAGTAATACGGGCACAACCACTACAGGGACTAGCAAAATAATCATGATCGTTAGTTTTGGGCTGGTCACGAACAGCATGATCAAACAGCCAATGACACTAAACAGACTGCGTAGTGCAATCGACATACCGGCACCAAAAACTGTTTGCACCAAGGTGGTATCGGTTGTTAGTCGTGATAAAACTTCGCCAGTGCGTGTCACTTCAAAAAATGTAGGACTCATTTTTATGACGTGTTTATAAACACTGGAACGTATATCTGCGACTACTCGTTCACCGATCCACATCACCAGGTAATAACGAAGTGAAGCAAATAAAGCAAAGAATATAGCGAGGCCAAGTAAGGCGATGAAGTATGTGTTAATCGAATCTACATTGTCGCTTGAGAAACCAAAGTCAATGACATAACGGATGGCTACCGGCATAGCTAGCATTGAAACCGATGCCAACGTTAAAAACAAGAATGCCAGAAACAGCCTTGAGACATAGGGTCGCATGAAAGGTAAAGCCAATCGCAAAGGTTTAAGACTACTCGCCTTGGGACGGTCGATGTTCTTTGAGTCTGATCTTGCCATATTGTTATTTAATCAATAATTCCTTTTTTGTCTTTGTCATTTTTTTAATTACCGCCTCACGTTTACTTGCTGACGAACGGTCAATGTGTGCTTCTTGATAGACAAGCGTTACTGGTCGTCGGGCACGAGTATACGCTGCAGCCAGACGATTATTGTGATTATGTTCGTTTAATCTTCGATTTAAATCACGGGTTATACCCGTGTAAAGAGAGTTATCGGAACAGCGCAGAATATAGACTGTCCAGTCCATTGTTAAATGAGTTTATTAATAATGAATCCCTGAGATGCCAATAACTATTATTGCGGTATTGTTTCTAAGAGTTCTTCTGCATCTGCTTTGGCAACATAGTACCAACCAGTTGAACTCAATCTTTTATATGCAATTACTTTTTCACGCCCGCGTTCGATATAAAAGTAATGTCCTGATTGTTTCCTGCCAACTTTATTAACAACGTATTCATTCGGAAAGACATCAAGCTCTTCAATAGAATTGATTAAGGTTCCAAGACCATAAGCCTGAGTTCTATCAGCTGACGAAACGATAATTTCCGCTTTCTCATTGAGTATGTATGTTTCTTCAAGGCCTTCCACACCGTATAAAGACATTAAACGTTTACGAACATAATCAAGCGTTAGTTCTACTCCTGCAACACCAATAAACTTTCCATCGTTATCGTAAAGCGGGCTGGTAGCAGGCAATAAAACACCTCGACCACCGACATCAATATAGGGCTGTAACCAGCTAATGCCTGTATTTCCCAAGGTGCTTCGATACCATGGACGCTGTCGTGGATCAAATGCTTCAGGATAACCTGTTTTACCGGGGTACTCAGCCATGACGCCATTCTCCAGACCAATGTATGACCAGACGAGCGGTAAACCTTCTTGCATAATAATTTCACGTGCACCTTTATCATCATCGGGAGCCACATCTTCTTTATGACTTTTTAACATCAACGATTTAAATGAATGCCGTAAGGGATTCAAGCGTTGCAGAGCTGACTTGACTTCGTTTTCATCTACCCCGGGGGCAAGTTTATATACGTGATAGTCAACGCTGACAGGAAAGCCATATACATCTGAGAACTTATAATCGGATGGGCCTTTTCCAGAAATAGCGATTGTATCATTGGTGTAGTATGGCGTTTTATCCAGGCTACCCTGGTTTAAAAGGTTTGTTGCACCAATGGCTAAACCTTCGAGAATTGCTTCGTATTTCAGAAATTGTGTATCAATCTGCTGAGACCTTTTCGCAACACTGTTAATAAATTGGTTAGTTATTTTATCTTCACTTTGCAACTCTTTCATCGTTTGCATCTGCGTTACCAAGATTGCAACAATGGATAGAAAGCTGGCAAGCACCGAATAGAGCACAATATTTACAGCCGCCTTTCTATGGTGTATTACCCAACGCATGAATTTTTGTTTTCTGGATTC
>JBLHKL010000153.1:0-4459 GCA_047618295.1 Gammaproteobacteria bacterium
TTACGTAGTAGCTTATCTTTTCTTCCACCGGTTATTGAGTCTAATGGTGGTTCATTGGGTATGCGGATGGCCGTTATCCCGAATTCTTTTCCTATCTTTATAATTAGATCGAATACTGTCGGATGCATGTGCATATGATTATGTGCATTGACGTGATCTAATCTCAAGCCAGTCGCTTTGAAAGCATCAAACTGTGCACGAATTTCTTTTTCCAATTGTTTTTTCGTACTTGGGTCAAAGAACATCATGATGCCAGTACGCAGCAGATTGTTATCAAACTGACCATTGGCATGTGCCAGCTTAGGAACTTCACTTGCAGGCGACGTTGCCTTGCCGTTGCTTAGTACCAGGTGTAATCCTACATTTAATTCAGGCAGGTTTTTGGCACGAGCAATGGCTTCTTCAGCAGCAGGTGCCGATACCATCAAACTCGTGGTCGTCAGAATACCTTTCTCGTGAGCCTTTACTATTGCATCATTGACCGGTGTAGAAAGACCAAAATCGTCACCAGTAACAATCAACTTCTTCAGGCTGTGCTCTCCCGACCAAACAGGAATTTGAAGAACTCAACACCTTCCCGTGCACGGCGTTTCATTACTTCCCAGTCGCGACACATTTCGAAAAATAACACGGCCATTTTCCACGGACGGAAATAGAAGCGTTTGTAAAAGTCATCAACCGCTTCAAAGATATCTTCGCTAGGTAAATGAGGGTAGTTTAATACGGAGTGTTGCACACCATCATCACCTACCAGTTCTTCATCGACGATTAACCAGCCATTTTCAACAGCTTGTTTATATAAGAATGTGCCCGGGTAGGCAGCAGGTAGTGAGACTTGAATCGTTTGCGGATTCAATTCCTGTGCATACTTGATTGATTCCTCTATGGTCTCTTTTGTTTCGCCAGGAAGACCAACGATAAAGGTGCCGTGTATAACAATCCCAAGCTTATGGCAGTCTTTGGTAAATTGACGTGCAATATCGGTACGAATACCTTTCTTGATATTGATCAGAATCTGTTGATTGCCTGATTCATAACCCACTAATAATAAACGCAGACCATTGTCTTTCATGATCTTCAATGTTTCATAAGGGACATTAGCTTTCGCGTTACATGACCAGGTGATGCCCAGGTTGCCGATTTCTTTTGCTAGTTCTTCAACATAAGCAATGTTGTCCGTCAAAGTATCATCATCGAAAAAGAATTCTTTGATTTCTGGAAAGTTGTCACGTGCATAGGTCAATTCATCGATGACATTTTTAACCGATTTATGACGATAATTATGGCCGGAAATCGTTTGTGGCCAGAGGCAAAATGTACAATGTGATTTACAACCACGACCGGTATAGAACGACATATAAGGATGTAACATGTAGCCGTTGTAGTAATCTGCCGTGTTTAGGTTTTCTTTATAGACGGGTGTTACCCAAGGCAGGGTGTCCATGTCTTCGATTAAGGCACGTGGTTTGTTATGCACGGGCTTACCATCTTTTTTGTAAATGATCCCGTCGACTTCTGCTAATGCTTTACCTTCTGCAATTTCTTTAATGGTGAAATCAAACTCATTGCCAGCAACGAAGTCGATAGCATCTGATGCGATAACGGTTTGGTCAGGGTTAACCGCAACATGCGCACCACAGAAACCAATAATCAAGTTTGGATTCTTTTCTTTGAAAGCTTCAGCAATCTTTACGTCGTTTGAAAAGGACGGCGTGCTGGTATATAGCACCAAAAATTCGTATTCAGTTGCCAATGGCAGAACTTCTTCAAGTGAAATCCCTCCAGCAGGGGCGTCAATTAAACGGCTGCCTTCGACTAAGGCGGCTAACTGCGCCAGCCACGTTGGGTACCAGAATGATTTTACTTCACGGGTACATTGATAACGCGAACCTGCAGCGCCATCAAAACCGTTGAACGAGGGTGGGTTGAGAAATAAAGATTTCAACATTGCTAGCTAATACTCCGAATTAATAATTTTGTTATGTGGCCAAGTCAGGGGTTTTATCTACAGATCCCAACTCTATTAACAATTCTTCTTCAGCATGTATCAGTCCAGACTGATCAACTTTAAAAGCATTGTTACGCCATTGGATAGAGGTGCCAGTGAAACTAATCACTCTAATGCTAAAAGACAATATATCTCTCAGCGGAATTAACCAGATTGAACCAGCGCTACTCGAACCAGTAATCTGTTTTGTACGACTATGCAAAACTATACGCGCCAGTAATACAAGTAGAACTGGTAATAATGACAAGCCTACGTTTTGTGTAGCCAGATAAAAGATAACAGCGGTAAAGCTACTAATAACAAGTGTATCGGTTAGGAAAGTGAAAAAGTATCCTAACGGTTCAACTCGTCTTAAGGTTCTCGCCCAACGCAATTCATGCAGTATGAGATCTTTAAACGAGGCTTCTTCAACAATGTTCTCAACAATGAAGTCTGATAGATGAATCTTATAACCCAGGTCGGAAATTAATTTACCGAGCATATAATCGTCAGCCAAATAATCAGACAATGATTTAAACCCACCAATTTCTTTCAATAGGTCGCGACGAACAATCATTGTTGCGCCCAGACAGAATTTAATCGGTTGTAGAATTCTAGAGATTAAAACAGACGGTAGAAACCACTCATTAATAAACATAGCATTCAGTGATGATGCAAGTTTACCTCTAGCGGAGCCAGAGTAGAGAGACGTTACTGCGCCAACGGATGAATCGGCAAAGGGTGACATCAATTCAGATAAGTAATTGGCCGGTACACGCATATCACTGTCCGCAACCAGCAAGAAGTCGTGCTTTGCTGTTGGATACATATTGATTAGATTTGATACTTTATGGTTACAACCGTGGATACGCGAGTCAACAACGTAACTTACATCAAGCTTTTTAAATTCTTTTATGATTTTCTTAACAATAGGAAGAGCAAGATCACTATGACTATGTAAGCCAAATATGATCTGGTAGTTAGGGTAATCCTGCTGGCAAAAACTACGCAGATTTTTAATTAATTCAGCATCAAGACCGTAGATGGGTTTTAAAAGTGTTACTGGAGGTTGAAAATCGTTTAGCGAAGTTGATTTTTTACGATTGTAGTTGAAGCGCTCAACGGCGAACAAAGCAAACACTAAATAGCCGGCCGAACACAGACAAATTAGTGCGACAGATAGGTTAAAAATATTGGACAATTCAATCTGCATGGGTCAACCGTAATAATTTAATCAAATTCCTAAATGTCTCTGCAGACATAAAATAAATAAATCTATTAATTAACAGCAACTTAGAGTGTATTATTATAATTCATTTAAAGATAATAAAACAAGAAAAATAAATTGCTTAATTCTAGTGAATCTAACCGCGCAGCATATTGATTTTGGCGGCTTAAAGCAAATATATTACATTTCGCTTATTTTCATACTCCTCTATTGTCACAAAGGGTTTTGAGCCGATTTATCCGGGTTTTTTGAGCAAATATTTGGCTTCAACATGTTGCCAATAGAGCAAACCGGGCAGATCGACGATTAGCTCACGGATACGTGTTGCCAGAGAGATGGCCAGTGAGAATTCCGGGCTTAGGCCAATCAAAGTGCCCAACATCACATATCCACCTTCTTGAACGCCATAGCCATTAGGGATTACAAAGGCGATATCGGTAATAATCGAAGTTAAACTCTTTAGCATTAGTGCCTCGATAATGCCTATAGGATGTCCTAATAGATAACAGGCAAGCCAAACTTCGGAAGTTTGTAGGATAAGCCCCAGTGTTCGCCAAAAGATCGAGATGAGGAATCTTTGCTTCTCGCTGTATATTTCTTTCACTAATGCATCGACGTCATGTGCATTATTAGTGATATTGCCCCAACCATCAGTGGTATTGAATTTGCCAATAATTCGGGCAATAAATCCAAACATGCCCGCTCGTTGTACCATTACAAACCCGACAATGCCTAAGCCAAGCAGAAATGTTCCGAGCATGATGAGTTTGGCTAATTCATTATCTATGGCGAGATAGACCAATAAGCTGGTACCGATGATGGCCCAGGGAACTAGCGCTAGCGCTTGTACCGTTTTGTCGACCAGAACCGATGCGCTGGCATCTACGCCAGGATGCCCCCAGAGAATTAATAAGCGAGCCTTAGCGATTTCCCCCCCAATCGAAGCGACGGGAAGCAAGGTATTGATTGCTCTACCCATCCATAGAGAAAGAAAAAGCTGTTTAAAAGCGGGTATGCGCTTAGTAGGAAATAGGTAATGCCAGGAGATAACCGCAGCAATTAGACTCGGAAACCAGACTATCGGCAAGAATAATAAGGAAAAGCCAGATTGGCTTAATAATTCAAATATCTCATCAATACCTTGCCAGGCAACCAGCCAGATCATGACTACTAAGCCAACCAGGAGGCCAATATATGATGCGATTCTGATCATGATGTATTAGGTGTGTTAAACAGGAGGTGTG
>JBLHKL010000154.1:0-4428 GCA_047618295.1 Gammaproteobacteria bacterium
GTAAGGCATATCTTGATAGTCAACATAAAGATTTAATTGATGCATTAACTACTCTCGAAAATGCTATTAGCAAGATTGACAAAGAAACAAGAACTCGGTTTAAAGAAACTTTTGATGCGCTTAATACAAATGTTAAAGAAATGTTTCCAAAACTATTTGGTGGTGGGCATGCATACCTCGAGCTAACAGGTGATGACTTGTTACAAACCGGTGTTGCAATAATGGCTAGACCTCCAGGAAAGAAAAACAGCAATATCCACTTATTATCAGGTGGAGAGAAAGCGCTTACTGCTGTTGCTCTGGTCTTTGGAATATTCAAACTTAACCCAGCACCATTTTGTATTTTAGACGAAGTTGATGCTCCACTTGATGATACTAACGTGGGTCGGTTCAGCGAATTGGTCAAATCGATGTCCGATGAAGTTCAGTTTATTTTCATAACACATAACAAAATAACGATGGAAATAGCTAATCAGCTTCTGGGGGTCACAATGCATGAAGCAGGTGTATCTCGTCTCGTGTCAGTGGATATGGATGAAGCAGTTGAGATGGCAGCAACAGCCTAGTCTATTTCAAAGTTTTTTTAGCTTTGAGTGTCTGTGTTACTACTGTTATTCTAATTCAATTAATAAACACCGTGAGCCCTTGAAGCGCCTATGGATAAGTTGCGCCTAACATTATTAATAGTTGGATGCTTTATAGTTCTAGGCATTTACCTATGGGAAATATTTTATAAGGCAAGTCCTAAAAAGAAAACGGATATCCTTGATGCCGTCGACGAAATTCCTGACATCCCATTAACACCATTAATCAATGAAGAAGAAGATTATTCTGCCGCAATGGCTGACCTGGGCAGTTTATTAACTCTGTCACGAGATCAGGATATCGTTGAAAACGATATAGTCGAACCATCAATTACTCCAGAACCTGTAAACAATCATGATGACGCGGTCAATGAACCGCCACTGCCGCTTGAAATGAGTGTTAATGATTATGAGACAGAACTGTCTGAAAATAATGACTATGATGTGTTTGCTGCGATAGAAGAAGACATCCATGAACAAGAAGATGAAATAACTTCTGAAGAACCTGAGCAGGAAGCTGACACACCAAAAGCAAACCAGGATAGTGACGACCTACTGGTGCTGTATATTACCAGTCCCGCACATACATTATTCAATGGTCTATCCATAAGTAAAGGCGCTGATGAAATCGGAATGGTATATGGACACATGAATATTTTTCATCACTTTGGCCCAGGCAAGTTACATTCGGGGCAACCATTATTCAGCCTTGCAAATATGCATGAACCGGGATCCTTTGATCTTGGTCGAATGGCTGACTTAAAGACCAAAGGAATAGTGGCATTCATGTACTCACCAGCTTCAATTGACGCTAGCGTAGTATTTGAATTGTATTTAAATACGACACAACGAATGGCTGAATTATTAGGTGGAGATATACGTACATCTGATAACGAACTGTTAAATACCTCATCTATAAATACACTGCGCGACAAAGCAGCATCCTTTTCAGATAACTAAAGCCCAAGATGCAATTAGAACAAGCTAGACAAAGGGCAGAGGCCTTGCGTCAGATAATCAATAACCATAATTATAAATATTACGTATTGGATGATCCGTCAATAACGGATAGCAAATATGACGTGTTGATGCGGGAGCTAATTGATATAGAAACAGAATTTATTGATTTAATTACTCCTGATTCTCCGACTCAAAGAGTCGGTGTGTCACCAGTTTCGAAATTGAAAGAAGTTAAGCACCTGCTGCCAATGTTGTCTTTAGGAAATGCATTCAATGAAGATGAAATGCGAGCTTTCAATAAAAGAATAAAAGAAAAGTTATCCGTCAATTCGTTAGTTTTTTCCGGAGAGACTAAATTCGATGGTCTTGCAGTCAATATCCTGTATGAGAATGGTTTGTTAATCACCGCTGCTACGCGAGGTGACGGCTCTATAGGTGAGGATGTTACACACAATGTGCGGACCATCCCGCAAGTGCCACTATGTCTTATCGGAGAAAACATCCCTCAATTGTTAGAAGTAAGAGGTGAGGTGGTTATGACGCATAAGGGATTTTCAATATTAAACGATAGACAGCGTGAGAAAGGCGAAAAGGTTTTTGCTAACCCACGTAATGCTGCAGCAGGTTCTTTACGCCAACTAGATTCAAGAGTGACAGCACTACGACCATTAGCATTCTTTGCCTATGGCATCGGCGACTATAAAGGTAATACAGATTTAACGAGCCATACAAGTATTCTGCGACAATTAAAAGAATGGGGGTTACCTGTTTCATCTGAGACAAAGCGACTGAACGGTATCGATGAATGTCTGAGTTATCACACAGAAATTGGTACTGTACGTTCAGAATTAGCGCATGATATTGATGGTGTCGTATTTAAAGTAAATGAGGTATCACAACAGCGTGAATTAGGTTTCGTGTCACGAGCGCCACGTTGGGCAATAGCTTATAAATTCCCTCCTTTAGAAGAAATAACACAATTACTGGATATTGAAATTCAAGTTGGTCGTACAGGTGCATTAACGCCAGTCGCACGTTTATCACCGGTCAGTGTTGCTGGTGTCACAGTCACCAATGCGACATTACATAATATTGATGAAATTAAACGTAAAGATGTCAAGATTGGAGATTGGGTCTACGTCCGTCGTGCGGGTGATGTTATCCCGGAAATAGTCGCTGTTATAAAAGAGAGGCGTGCAAATGTTTCTGAATTTGTTATGCCAGAAGTTTGTCCTGTTTGTGGCTCTGATGTTGCACGGCAAGAAGGAGAGGCTGTGTATCGTTGCACAGGCGGACTCTCCTGTTCTGCTCAAAACATCCAAGCTATTATTCACTTTGCATCACGCAAGGCTATGAATATAGATGGGCTAGGAGATAAACTGATTATGCAATTAACCGAGTCAGGGTTAATTAGTACTGTTGCTGATCTTTATTCTTTATCACAAGAACAATTAGCTGGTCTTGAGCGAATGGGGTCAAAGTCAGCTGAAAATTTAGTAGCTGCTCTTGATAAGAGCAAAAAATCAACATTGGAACGTTTTATATATGCAATGGGTATACGCGAGGTCGGTGAAGCAACGGCGCGCACACTCGCCATAAGATACAAGTCGCTAGAATTAATAGAACAAGCTACTCCTGACGAACTAGAAACTATATCTGATATCGGTCCAGTTGTTGCTCTTAATATATATAGCTTTTTTCAACAAAAACATAATCTAGAAATTATTCAACGTCTATTATTGGCCGGCATTCATTGGGAGGATAATGAGGAGGAAATAAATCTTGTTTTTAGCGGAATGTCCTTTGTGCTTACAGGAAGTTTGCAAGTAATGACGCGTGATGAGGCAAAACAAAGACTGATATCATTGGGAGGCAAAGTAACAGGCAGCGTGTCGAAGAAAACAAACTATGTTGTATATGGAGAGAATGCTGGCAGCAAATACGAAAAGGCAATCGAGTTAGGGATTACAACAATGAACGAAGAATCATTCATAAAATTGATTGAAAAAGAAAAGTAGAACCTTCAATAATAAAATCTTATTTAAGCTTCTACGCGGTTACGACCATTATCTTTTGCGGTAAAAAGTAATGCATCGGCACGATCAATTAATTCAATGATACTGTCGCCTTCATGCATCTGAGCTAGTCCAATTGAGACTGTGGTTTTGACCTTAATATTATTGTATTCAAACTCCATCTCCTCAACACTTTTTCTCATGCGTTCGGCGAGTAATGCCGCACCTTCAGTACCTGTGTTTCTAAGTAGCACAGAAAATTCTTCACCACCATAACGAAAAAGAATGTCACTTCCGCGTAAATATTTCATTATGCTATCAGCAAAACTTCTTAATATGGCATCGCCAACAGTATGTCCGTAGTTATCATTAATATCTTTGAATTTATCCAAATCTAGCATCATTAATGTTAAATGATGCTTATGACGTGCTGAAAATTCCATTTCCTGTTCGATTGCCTTATCAAACGCAGCGCGATTATTTACTCCAGTCAATGGGTCAATATAGGCTTTCTCTACAGCTTGTTTGTAAAGCAGTGCATTTCTTAATGGATAAATCAGTGCCGAGATTAAACTTTCAATTTTCTGGATTTCGACTTCAACAAACTTGGTGTTCCTGGAAATGGTTACTTGTCCAAGGCTTTTCCCAAATAGAACTAAACGATAATTGGAGCTATGTAGTGCAACTTTGCCGATATCATATTTGATATTTTCATTTTCATTTACATAACTAAAATGGTCATGTGGAACTATAGCGGCCAACTCTTCATTAAAAAGTTCGACTAATTTCTCTAGTTCAAGTGTGCTTTGTAAAACACCCATTACATGAATAGACATGTTAGTCACATCAGTCATGTTCTCCGGATAAGA
>JBLHKL010000155.1:0-4425 GCA_047618295.1 Gammaproteobacteria bacterium
ATTTTATCATTACGATAGACTTCCACGTCCTGTCCCAGCTCACCAAAATATTGAACCAGGTTATAGGTAAAGGAATCATAATTGTCGATCATTAATAACATGGTCTTACCTTATTATGTCAGGCCTTTTTCTGCCAGACTAACTGCCCTGAAAATAGCACGGCCTTTGTTCATGGTTTCATCCCATTCATTTCTGGGTACTGAATCGGCGACAATGCCTGCGCCTGCCTGTATATGCAAGGTCTTATCTTTAATAACGGCGGTACGTATAGCAATCGCAGTATCCATATTCCCATTCCAGGATAAGTACCCGACCGCACCAGAATAAACCCCACGCTTTACCGGTTCCAGTTCATCAATAATTTCCATAGCACGAATCTTTGGTGCGCCAGAGACAGTGCCGGCTGGGAAGGTGGCGCGCAAGACGTCAATGGCGCTCATGCCATCGATTAATTTTCCGGTAACATTTGAGACGATATGCATGACATGAGAGTAACGCTCAATGATCATTTTGTCGGTCAATGTCACGCTACCCATTTCGGCAACACGACCAGCATCGTTACGACCTAAATCAATCAACATTAAATGTTCAGCCAATTCTTTTGGATCGGCTAACAATTCTTTTTCAAGCGCTTTATCTTCTTCTTCTGTCTTTCCACGTGGACGTGTACCGGCTATCGGTCTAACGGTAACCATGTCATCCTCAAGACGCACTAATATTTCTGGTGATGAGCCGACAATTTGAAAATCATCCAGATCAAGAAAATACATATACGGCGAAGGATTGAGGCAACGTAAGGCGCGATACAAATCAATTGGATCTGATTTAAAAGGAATAGAAAGGCGTTGCGACAAGACAACCTGCATGCAATCACCCTCAACTATATATTCTTTTATTCTATCAACAGCAGCTTCATAATTTTCTTGAGTGAAGCCGGAAACAAAATCATTTTCATTGACGGTGCGAGAACCGTTCGATTTTGTTTTTTCTATATGTTTATTGGCTAGGGTATCGACGAGTTCATCCAGACGTTGGTGTGCGGTTGAAAAAGCGTCAGCGCTAGCCGGATCTGCATGAACAATAATAAAAAGTTTGCCACCAAGATTATCGAACACAACAACTTCATCCGATACCATTAGCAAGACATCTGGCGAACCGATGGGATCGTCTTTATCAATTTTATTTAGACGCGGCTCAATGTATCGAATTGTCTCATAACCAAAGTAACCGACAAGCCCACCATTAAATCGCGGCATACCGTCAATTTCAGCAACCTTATAGGTTTTCTGAATGCGTTCGATCTCTGCTAATGGGTCATCGACATTGTATTCTTCAATCACATTGTCATTTTCTTTAATCGTAATTTGATTGCCATTTGCCGTAATAATTCTTTTTGCGGGTAAGCCTATAATGGAATAGCGGCCCCATTTCTCTCCGCCTTGCACCGATTCAAATAAATAGGAATAAGGTGTGGCACATAACTTCATGTAAGTACTAAGTGGTGTATCAAGATCAGCCAATACTTCGCGCATTAAAGGGATACGGTTATATCCTTGTGTTGCGAGCTGATTGAATTCGGTTTCGTTGATCATGAGCTTTAGTGAAACAATTGAGGCAAATCTGCTAATGAATCAACGACGGCATCCGGATTAGTATCACGTATATCATTACCGTGGTTATAACCATAACTGACGCAAACAATCTGGAAGTCGGCAGCGCGTGCAGCTTTAACATCACTCACTGAATCACCAATCATTAATGATTGTTTTGGATCGACTTCAAAAACTGAAGCTGCATGCAAGAGAGGCATCGGATCAGGCTTCTTTTTAGCAAGCGTGTCACCTGCAATAACAATGCTCATATCATCCATAAGGCCTAGTTTCTCAAGTATCGGTCCAACAAACTGCCCACTCTTGTTGGTGACGCAACCAAGTTTAATATTTTTTTCTTTTAAATAATCAATGCCTTCACGGACGCCGGGATAACAGACACTCATTACGCACATGTTTTTACGGTAGGTATCCATAAAACTTGTATAAGCCCTATCGAAAAGTTCGGGATCTGCCGCGCCATCAATGTCATTGGTCATTGCACGGTGCAAGAGTTTCTCAACACCATTGCCTACCCAGTTGCGGATACTATTAATTTCTCTTTCTGCTATTGAGAATTCTACTAGCGTTTTATTAATTGAATTGGCGAGATCAGGCATTGAATCGACCAAGGTGCCGTCAAGATCAAGCAAAACTAACTCAGGTGTATTAATAGACATAATGTAATTGGCACAAGGTAAAAATGAACAAATCGGTTTTAGGCTAGCTATTTGTTTGGGCTAGTTTTTCTCGCATCGCTGTGATTGTTTTTTGGTAATCATCACTACCAAATATAGCTGAGCCAGCAACAAAGGTGTCTGCGCCTGCTTCTGCGATTTCACGGATGTTATCAATTTTGACACCACCATCTATTTCGAGTCGGATATCTCTGCCAGAATCATCAATCAATTTTCTTACTGTTCTCAATTTATCCAAGGTCGAGCTGATGAAAGATTGTCCACCAAAGCCAGGGTTTACCGACATCAACAGGATCATATCTACCTTATCTATAATATGTTCCAGCACATCAAGTGGTGTGGCTGGGTTAAAAACCAGGCCTGACTTACAGCCATTATCACGAATTAACTGCAAGCTACGGTCTACGTGTTCCGAAGCCTCAGGATGAAAGGTAATATAACTGGCACCTGCAGCAGCAAAATCCGGGATGATGCGGTCTACTGGTTTGATCATCAAATGCACGTCTAGCATAGCCTTGATGCCAAAATCACGTAAGGCCTTGACTACAACAGGACCGAAGGTCAGATTAGGCACATAGTGGTTATCCATGACATCAATATGGACAAAATCAGCGCCCGCAGCTAATACTGTTTCGGTCTCTTCACCGAGTCGTGCCATGTCAGCTGACAGGATTGAAGGTGCGATTACATAATTAGTCATGAATTTATCGTTTGCAGTGATTTAAACGCTATTTAAAGTGGGGCAACTTTACCTGATCAGCTCACATGATGCACGAATTGGAGAGGATATTGTGCAAGGTTGGTATGTTGATTGCGTCAGATTATTGCTGGAGAAAATGCTCCTGTTTTCTCTATCGCCTACATCCTTATAGGCGTCCTGCATAATCGGCACTTGCCTACAGGACGTAGGTAAGTACGATTCGTCTGGAACGAAAATCGCTTCCGCCACACCCCTCAAGGGGGTACCGAGGTCCATGGCGGTCGTACTTGTTGCTAAATAATTACAGAGGTCTAATAGGTGATTATGAGATATATAGCTACATTGAGTATTGTCTTTTTATTGGCTCTAGGGAATGCATTGTCAGTTGTTGCCGACAGTGTCGATAGGGATTGGGAGAAACAGACTACTAAAAAGTTGGCGAAGAAGGTAAAAGGGACGGAAGTCCTATGGCTTGATGCTAAAGGTGAGGAATTTCTAGCGCTATTTACTAGTCAAACCAACGAAACTGCGCATGGTGCAGTGATCCTTTTACATGCAATGGGCGGACATGCGGATTGGCCACAAACGATATCACCCCTACGTACCAGATTGCCCGAGCATGGCTGGACCACCTTATCGATCCAGATGCCGGTTATTGCGCCGGAAAATCAGATTGAAGATTATGGCAGGACGCTGCAACAAGCTGAGGAGCGGATTAAGGCCGCCGTGCGTTGTTTGCGCGAACGTAAATTTCTGAATATTGTTGTTATTGGGCATAGTTTCGGTGCCGCTACTACTCTTGCCTATTTAAAAAAAGAACAAAAACAAAAGGTCGTCGCTTTAGTAGCACTTGGTTTACAAGAGTATCCTTTTGTAAAACCGGCCATTGATATACTGGGCTTAATCGAGAAAACTAAAATCCCGGTATTAGACATATTCGGTAGTCGTGACTTTAGGAATGTCATTAATCAGGCACCAGATCGACGACTTGCGGCAAAAAAGGGCAATAATCGACAATATGTCCAGCTGGAGATTGATGGTGCCGATCATTACTATAATAAAATGGAAGATGTTCTAATCAAGCGTATTCGTGGTTGGCTTGATAAAGCGGCACCCGGGATGTCTATCATGGTTGATGAGGATTTTGATGGTAATCTGCAAAATAATGACGATAAGCCCTCCGAGCAGTAATTCTCTGAGACAAATAACCCTTGGAATGATAATGTTTCTAGCAAGTAAAATAACAATAACTCGCTAAGCGAACTGTTCATGCAGGAGACCGGTATGACCCAGGATATGGAAGATGTGAACTCACCTGATAAAGATGAGCGTTTATGGGGTATGTTGTGTCATCTTATTTCTTTCTCTGGCTATTTAGTCCCATTTGGCAGTGTGCTTGGTCCACTGATTATCTGGTTGATTAAGAAAGATGAGATGT
>JBLHKL010000156.1:0-4375 GCA_047618295.1 Gammaproteobacteria bacterium
TCTGCTGGAATACCGTCCTTTTACCAAGCCAGCACCCTATCGCGAAATTATTATTGCCTATCGAAAATCCTTCCCAAGAATCAAAGCAGTTGAGCTCATTAGAGAATCAATCGCTAATTGCAAATTAATTAACTAAAACTTATTTACTAAGCACAATAAACGCTGCCGCATTACCTCGAAGAATCAGAAACAAAAGCGAGTCTTCTTTTTTATCTACTGCTTTTAAAAATTGTTCCAGATTTTTTATCGGCACTTTATTAACTGATGTAATAACATCACCCGCCCTTAAACCGCTACGCCAGGCAATACTGCCCCGTTCTACGTTTGCAACAATAGCGCCCTCTGCTTTTCCGAAATAAGGACTGTCTTGTTCTATGTCACCAACCGAAACACCCTGTAATAATTCATTAACGGATTTTGGGTCTGTGCTTGCTTGAGTTCTTACATCAACGGTCACAACAAACTCGGATTGTTTACCATCGCGTAACACTTTAAATTTGATTGTTTCGCCGACCGGTAACAAGCCAATACGATTAGCAACATCATTTGCATTAACAATATTTTTACCATCAATAGAAACAACAATATCGCCTATCTTCAGTCCGGCTTTACTCGCAGGAGAGTTCTCTAGCACTTCATTAATAATCGCCCCGCTTTGTTGATCAAGTCCAAAGGCTTCAGCTAGTGCAGGACTTATATCTTGCATACTAACCCCTAGAAAACCGCGTTTAACTTCACCTGTATCAACCAATTGCTCTGTAATCTGCATTGCAAGATTAATCGGGATAGCGAAACCAATTCCAATATTACCACCGCTTTGTGAAAAGATAGCGGTGTTAATGCCGACTAATTCGCCACGGAGATTGACTAATGCGCCACCTGAATTACCAGGGTTAATTGATGCATCCGTTTGAATAAAATCCTCATAGCCTTCTATGCCTAGACCAGATCGACCTAGCGCACTAACAATACCGGAAGTAACAGTCTGGCCAAGACCAAATGGATTACCAATGGCAACTACAAAATCTCCCACTCGTAATGCATCTGAGTCAGCTGGTTTAATATCAACCAGATTTTCTGCAGGCATTTTTATTACTGCTACATCAGTTTCAGGATCAGTACCAACCACTTCTGCTTCAAGCTGACGGCCATCACGCAAAGTCACAGTTATTTGAACCGCATTTGCAATGACGTGATTATTGGTTAATACCAAACCTCGTTTTGCATCCACAATAACACCCGAACCCAGACTACTGGTTTTACGTTCGGCAGGTTGCTCCGGCACATTAAAGTATCTACGAAAACGTGGATCTGAAAATAAGGGATTCAATTGTTGTTTGACACGTCCTTCAGTTGCGATATTGACTACTGCGGGGGTAACACCCTCTAGCATGGGAGCAAGCGTGGGCATTGCTTTTCCATCAACTCCCTGTGGTAGCGCTGCGTTTGCTGAAGTCGCTAATAAAGAAAATGTAATCAGGAATAATTGCGCAAGTAGTCTGGAAAAATAATTTATCATGAAGTGTGTTCCGTTTTTATATTCTTATTAGGAAGTGCTATTTTCAGAAAAGTTCATTACGATTTCTTAAATTGATATGCATTAAATTTAAGGCGGACCAAGTCCGCCTTAAATATCTTTAGAACGCTTAACCGTTTACTTGTATTTTACGAGGCTGCACCTTTTCATGTTTTGGCAAGGAAACCTCTAACACGCCGTCTTTACCTTTAGCTTCAATGCGTTCTGCATCAGCTGTATCAGGCAAACTAAAGCGTCGAGAAAAAGCGCCACATACACGTTCTACTCGCTTATAGCCTTCTTTCTCTTCACGCGCTGCTGATTGACGTTCGCCTTTAATTGCTAGTACGCCATTGTCCATTGTTATCTCAATATCTTTTGGATCAACGCCGGGTAAATCTGCAGTAATTACAAAGCGATCCGCTTCTTCTTTTATATCAACTGCAGGACTCCATCGACCGGTTACTACGTTTGAGTAATCGCTATCATTATCGGCTAATGATTTATTCGCATAACCAGATTGATTCAATTGCTGTTGTAATCTATCTAAGAGACTCCATGGTTCATAATTTACTAATGACATTTTACTACCTCCAGAATATGTTTGATTTGACTTAGTAAAAAGATGGGGCCAGCCAAATAGTTTTCAAGAGGTGCGAATAATAATATTAAAAATGATAGGCAGTCTTAGTCATCACTTTAGAAGTCAGATTCATTAATCGTTTCACTGTTTTAGGTAAATCCTTTGCGCCTGCAGTCTCAGCAATTGTTGCATGATGTAATTCATCTTCACGCATTTGTTCTAAAATAGATCGACTACGGTCATCATTCACAGGTAATTGTTTTAGATGCTCATCAAGATGTCTCACTACCTGATATTCAGTTTCAGCCAAAAAACCCAGATTCCATTTGTCGCCAAAACAACCGGCAATGACACCGATGCCAAATGAACCTAAATACCAAACTGGACCAAGGTAGCTGCTATGGTCTCCTAGTTCATCAAGTCTTGACTCACACCATTCAAGGTGGTCAATTTCCTCATCGGCTGACTGCTGCATGGCTTTTTTGAGTTCTGCTTCTCTGGCAGTTAAGGATTGAGCCTTATATAGGGCTTGTGCGGCAATTTCCCCGGCATGATTCACACGCATTAAACCAGAGACATGTTCCCTTTCATTCTCATCAAGATTAGTCTCAGGGTAAGATGCGGCCGGGTAAAGTCTTTTCTCCCGGCTCGGACTTGCTTTCACAATATCACCCAGGACAGAATCCAGAATCATAATGCCACGGTCAAATACGCTATATTGTCTTGATTTCATTGGTATTTCAGATAATCTCCGCATATACATATATAATAATGTGTCTCTCTAAAAATTGCCTGTCTGGTGAGACCAGACTATTCATCCATATTAGATGATAATATCGCTCGTATAATATTGACAGGCCAGAGGTCAATCCGTACTATTCCCCCTCTTTTTTACCCGGGCTACCCGATTTCTAGGAATTAGCATGAAAACTTTCTCTGCAACACCTGCTGATATTAAGCGCGACTGGTTCGTCGTCGATGCCTCAGGCAAGACCTTAGGCCGTTTGGCGACTGAAATCGCACGACGCCTGCGCGGCAAGCATAAAGCTGAATATACACCGCACATGGACACTGGCGACTATATCGTGGTCATCAATGCAAAAGATGTCCAAGTAACAGGAAACAAACGAACAGATAAAATATATTACCACCACACCGGTTTTCCAGGTGGTATCAAATCAATCAGTTTTGAAAAATTGATTGCCAAAAAACCTGAGCAAGTCATTGAAAAAGCCGTAAAAGGCATGTTGCCAAAGGGTCCATTGGGTCGGGACATGTTCCGCAAACTCAAGGTATACCCTGGTCCTCAGCATCAGCATTCAGCTCAACAACCGCAAGTACTGGAGATTTAAGGGATGTCAGACGTTTATTACAGCACCGGAAGACGCAAGAGTTCAGCCGCACGCGTATTCTTAAAACGCGGATCTGGTGAGATTACAATCAATAATCGTACACTTGACCAATACTTCGGACGTGAAACTGGCCGAATGATTGTTCGCCAACCTTTAGAAACTGTCGAAATGTTAGACCAATTTGATTTCAACATCACAGTCACTGGTGGCGGGATTTCAGGTCAAGCAGGTGCAATTCGACATGGCATCACCCGTGCTTTGATGGAATATGATGAAACACTTCGTAAACCACTGCGTGCAGCTGGTTTCGTAACTCGTGATGCTCGTGAAGTAGAACGTAAAAAAGTTGGCTTACACAAAGCCCGCAAACGTCCTCAATACTCAAAACGTTAATATCACATTTAATGTATTTAAAAAGAGGGTTTTTACCCTCTTTTTTTTCGCCTACAGGGATGTAGGTGGTAGAAAATGTAGGGAACAAATTTTCGAAAGGTTTGAACAGAACCTCGAAGCCATGAGAAGATATTTAATATTTGGGGGTTCGTCTAATGGTAGGACTGTGGACTCTGACTCCGCCAGTAGAGGTTCGAATCCTCTACCCCCAGCCAATAAATTCAATAACTTAGTTAAATATCTATTTTACTTCCTTGAAAACAGCAAATTAAGTGGTAGTTGTTGTGACAGTTAGGTTCAATGTACTAGGTTGTGCTGTTGGCAGTTAGTTCTCAGACAAGAACACCGCTTTATAACTCTCATTTCGACCAATAGCAGTAGTTAATAAGATTTATTAAAAGCTGCCGCTTCATACTGCGGTTTCAACCGGTCGATGCAACACCTAAACTCTAACGATAGAGGGGAGGATGTTGACAATGAAACAAAGAACGCGGATTTATTACACAGAAACACAAAAAGCATTGATGTGGG
>JBLHKL010000157.1:0-4363 GCA_047618295.1 Gammaproteobacteria bacterium
ATTGTTTGATATTAATTTTTCTGATCTCTTAGCTGCACTTGCGTTAGTTTTTATATTAGAAGGTCTCATGCCATTTTTGAACCCTGATGGTATTCGAAAAGTTTTTCTTGCTGCGGCCCAAATGGATAGCCAAACATTACGATTTTTGGGTGTCTCAAGCATGTTGGTTGGTTTGATATTGTTATACATTGTTCGTTGATTAAATTATGAATATTACAAATCGTTGGTTACTCCCTGAAGGTGTTGAAGAGATTTTACCTCCTAAGGCACAAAATCTTGAACAATTATGCCGGACTATCATTGACCTATTTTCTACATGGGGCTATGAGTTTGTTATCCCGCCTATGGTTGAATATCTTGAATCTTTGCTTACAGGCACTGGTGAAGACCTTGACTTAAAAACGTTTAAATTGACCGATCAACTGAGTGGTCGATTGATGGGTATTCGTGCGGATATTACGCCACAGGTGGCACGTATAGATGCGCATTTGTTAAAACGCGATACGCCTACCCGTCTCTGTTATCTAGGTTCAGTATTGCACACGCGCCCCGGCAAGTCCGGTGATACACGTTCACCATTACAAGTGGGTGCCGAGCTTTATGGGCATTCTGGTGTAGCAAGTGATATTGAAATCGTTAAATTGATGTTAGCAACGTTGAAACAGGTGGGTATTAATCAGACGTATATCGATCTTGGACACATTGGCATTTTTAGAACATTAAGCTCCGATTCTTCATTGAGCGTTACTCAACAAGCACAAGTATTTGAAGCGTTACAAAGGAAAGCGAAAGACGAATTAAAATCGTTATATAAAGAATGGAATATTACTAATGCTGCCAGCAATGCATTACTTGAGTTAGTCGATCTAAATGGCGACATAACAGTACTAGATGAAGCTAAAAAACTGTTAGCTAAACTTTCTCCCGAGAGCGCGCAATATATTGATGAAATTAAAGCATTGGCGGATTCAATAACTGGACAGTCAGAAGTGTCTATTAATGTGGATCTAGCTGAGTTACGTGGTTATCACTATCACACAGGCATGGTTTACACTGCCTTTGTTCCAGGTGGGGGTGAGGGTATAGCCTTTGGTGGACGATACGACGATATTGGCAGTGCCTTTGGTCGTGCAAGACCAGCAACAGGGTTTAGTACAGACGTTAAATCTTTGTTAAAGCAACAAACCATAATTAATAAAACACCATCAAGTATTTTTGCACCGATATCAACTGATGTGGCTTTGCATGAAAAAATAAATGCACTTCGCAAAACTGGCAACATCGTAGTTGCAGAACTAGAAGGGCAACAAGCTACAGCAAGCGAAATGAATTGTGATCAACAACTCTCGTTAGAAAATGGCGAGTGGATTGTTAAAGATATTAATTAATAAAAAATAAATTATTAAAATGGGTAAAAATATAATTGTACTCGGTACCCAATGGGGTGATGAGGGTAAGGGAAAAATTGTTGATCTGCTTACTGAAGATGCCGCAGCCGTTGTGCGCTTTCAAGGCGGACACAATGCTGGCCATACCGTTATTATTGAGGGTAAAAAAACAGTTCTACATTTGATTCCATCAGGAATTTTGCATGATGGTGTTGAATGTCTTATTGGTAATGGCGTGGTATTAAGTCCACATGCGCTGATGGAAGAAATTAACATGCTGGAAGCGAATGGTGTTTCAGCAAGTAAATATATAAAGATTTCGGAAGCCTGTACATTAATATTGCCCTACCATATTGCACTTGATCAAGCCCGCGAAAAAGCAAAAGGTAAAGCAGCAATAGGAACGACAGGACGAGGCATTGGCCCTGCTTATGAAGACAAGGTTGCTCGACGCGCACTGCGTGTTGGAGACCTTGCTAATGATAAACTTTTATCTAGCAAGCTCGAAGAAGTGTTGGAATACCATAACTTCATGCTGACTAACTACTATAAATGCGAAGCGATTGATTATCAGGAATCGTTGGATGACATAAGAAAGTTATCGGAAGACCTGATTCCTATGATTGCTGACACCGGCACCCGCCTTAATGAATTATATACAGAAGGCAAGAACATCATGTTTGAAGGTGCACAAGGCACCTGGCTTGATATTGATCATGGTACTTATCCATTCGTAACATCCTCAAATACAACAGCAGGTGGTGCCGCAACAGGTACCGGTTTTGGTCCTTGTCATTTTGATTATGTTTTAGGTATCACTAAAGCTTATACAACACGTGTGGGATCAGGTCCTTTCCCAACAGAACTTCATTGTGACACTGGCAAACACCTTGCTGAAGTAGGTCATGAATTTGGTGCTACAACAGGCCGTGGTCGACGTTGTGGTTGGTATGATGCGGTTGCGTTACGTCGCTCAGCGCAGATCAATAGTTTAACCGGCTTATGTATTACCAAACTTGATGTTTTAGATCAGTTGGAAACGATTAAAGTTTGTACCGCTTATGAGATAGACGGTAAGACTGTTGAGGTTCCCCCTATCGGCGCAGAAGAATTTGCCAAATGTAAACCAATATACGAAGAGCATCCCGGTTGGCAGTCAACTACCGCAGGTATAACAAATTATGATGATTTGCCAAAGAAGGCCGTTGATTATTTAAACCGTCTTTCTGAGATAACGGGCGTTCCAATTGATATCATTTCAACAGGTCCTGATCGGGCCGAAACTATTATCTTAAAAAATCCGTTTGTATAAATAAGCTGATTGTTATCTGCGCATAGGCTCAAACAACCCCTACTTTCATCGCCAAATTGCCATCACTACGGTTGTGCCATTACGTTCATCTAATGGTAAACACGCATCGGTGTCATTTAGTTCGTTAAACTCCTTAATTAATTTTTCCATTTTCTTTTGGAATACAGCATTGGAGCTATTCGTCAACATCCCATTAACAACTAATAGACGTTCATTTGTCTTATTAAATCGTGTATTGAAAAAATCTTGTTCTACTTTAGATTGAAAAAACTTTTGAATAGGACCGTTTTCGAGCCATGCAAAATTTGCGGCAACTAATAACTTGATACGATTCTTGGGTAATAATTCAATAATTTTAATTTTATCCAGTTTTGCTAAAAAGTGTATCCCTTCTGTTTCGGTAATCTTGTAATGGGCGGTGATTTCATCCAGAGTCCAGCGATTCAATACACAGACAGTAACCAATAACAGTGTTACGTCACTTGCAATTTCTTTTTCTTGTTCTTCGCTGAGTTTAGTCAGATGCTGTTCTTCTTCTTGAATGAGTTTTAAAAGATCAGACAATTCCATATTCATACACTGGCATAATTGTTCCAGCCGTTTAAGGGTAAAGTTCTTTTCAGAGAACATTCGTTTTATACTAGCTTCAGACATGCCAATCTTTTTTGCTGTGTCGCTGTAGGTTAGTCCATGACCTTTAAGTGCTTTTTTTAGTGTAATAATGAGGTGATGTGTTTGTGCCATTGGAATATTTAGGGTAGTGATTAATGATACTAATAGAGTACACAAACAATACAAATATAATTTAAGTTATTAATTACAATACTAATTATTAGTCTTCAGGGAATCATAGGAATAGTGCTAAGGGAGATATCAAATGAAAACGTTATTTAAATACTCCGGCTTTTTACCGTATATCATCGTTGTATTTCTGAATGCCTTTGTTGATCTTGGGCATAAGATCATTATTCAGAATACGGTGTTTAAGATTTATGATGGCCAGGAACAAATAGTATTAACCGCGATCGTCAATGCGCTGATTCTATTACCTTTCATATTACTCATCTCTCCTGCAGGTTTTTGTTCCGATAAATTTCCAAAAAATAAAGTGATGCGGATCAGTGCATGGGTCGCTGTTGGCATTACCTTGTGTATAACGTTGTTTTATTACCTGGGTTGGTTCTGGCCTGCTTTTGCGATGACATTTGTTCTTGCATTACAAAGTGCATTTTATTCGCCAGCGAAATATGGCTACATCAAAGAGATGGTCGGCAAGGATAATCTGGCCAGAGCGAATGGGTTGGTGCAGGCAGTTACAACGATTGCGATTCTTGCTGGGATCTTTGCATTTTCAATTCTTTTTGAAAGATTTTTAATCGATACAGTATCTAGCGACACCTCTTCATTATTAATGAACATAGCACCGATAGGTTGGGCTCTGGTTGCATTTAGTATCATTGAACTAGGTCTTGCCTATAGGTTGCCGCAGAAACATCCAGTTGATGACGGGATGAAGTTTGAATTAAAAGAGTATACAAGCGGACAATATTTAAAATCGAATATGCGTGCCGTACTTGATCGTGAAGTCATCTTTCTATCAATCATTGGTTTATCAATATTCTGGGCGATATCTCAAGTTATGTTGGCGGCGTTCCCTGCTTAC
>JBLHKL010000158.1:0-4344 GCA_047618295.1 Gammaproteobacteria bacterium
ATCACAGCCGGCCTTCCTATGGAGCTTTTCTTTGAAACAATCTTCTCCTTTGATGCTTCCTTTTTATCTACCTTCTTATTAATTATGCTTTTCTTGGCAGTCTTCTTATTAGAGATTGATTTCTTTTTGGGTATGGCTTTATTTGTAGTTTTCTTTTTAGTTACGGATTTATTTTTAGATGTCGTTTTCTTGGTAGTCTTCTTTTTAGATGCGGATTTCTTTTTGGACACAGGTTTCTTGGAAACTTTCTTACTAACCGCTTTTGTTTTTTTTCTTTTTCGATGACATGCTAAGTGTGCGTATTCATGCCAGAATTAACAATAGATTAAATTGATATATATCATGACGGTACTCGTTTAATCCTGTGTAATTTGGTGCCGGAAAGAGGATTCGAACCTCCGACCTACTATTTACGAAACAGTTGCTCTACCAACTGAGCTATCCCGGCATATTGTGAAAATCTAAAATAAAGAAAAATTACGTCGAATTTTTTACTCGAACAACGACATCGACACCCGATTGTACTGTATTTTCAGGTAAAGAGGACTTAGGGTTTAAGCTCATATCATCGGCTTCAAAATCATATAGTTCGCCCGTATCTTCATTATAATAATGGTGATGATGCGACGCATTAGAATCATAGAAAATCTTCGTCGGGTCAATGGCGACTTCTCTAATCAAGCCTTTCCCTACAAACAGATTCAAGGTGTTATATACAGTTGCCTTTGAAACATGCCCATCATTTGCATTGACAAGTATGAGTACTTGATCAGCTGACAAATGTTGGGGCTTACTCAACATGACTCTGGCGATCTCGTTCCTCTGAACCGTAGGATTGATATCGAACTCGAGTAATGTCGCCTTGATTGTGTCTTGGGTATCGTTCATGCAATCCTGTCTGTTAATTTTCCACTCATCGACACATTATAATAGAAGCCAAGGATAAAGTGGAGATGAAATAAGACTGATCATCATTTATCTCACAATTTCAGCTTCATTTGTTTGCCTGTGAAGAGTGAACTCACCGATATCCATAAACGAAGATTCACCTGAGAGGATATCCGCCAATAATAGTGCCGATGAAGGAGCTTGTAATATCCCTTTCCGAAAATGTCCTGTATTAAAATAGAGGTTTTTAAAATTAGGAACCAAGCCTATGAACGGTTTTTCAGTATTTGTTGAAGGTCGTAAACCAGACCAATGTTTTACCAAGGTTGCATCTTTCAGCAGGGGCCAGACGGAAGCAGCCCAATCTCGCAATTCTTCTTGCGCGGTCATTGTCGTTTCTTTATTAAAACCAATATCTTCCATGGTGCTGCCAATCAAAACATGCCCATCTAGCCTCGGAATCAAATAGTGGCCACCGTCTAATATTATTGACTTTAATAACGATTCAGTGGGCTTAACGCACATCATCTGGCCGTGTATTGGTTTGATATTCACCCCATTAGCTCTTTCACCCAGTACCATTTTACTCCACGCACCAGATGTAATAATCACCGATTCCGCGGATAGCTTACCGCCATTAAATTCCACCTGTTCACAGCGACCACATCTAGTCACCAAGTTAGTGATATCTGTGTTTTCAAAAACAGACACCGACAACAGCTCTAAGCTCTTGCGTAGTGCCTTTAATAGTCTAGGTGGTCTTAGCTGTGCTATCTCAGGGAGTAAAACCGCCTGCTCAGGAAGTTTTATGTCAGGGTTTAGATTCTCTATTTTATCTTTTACTTTTATACACTTACTAATAGCCCAGTGCTTAACATCAGCTATATGTCTTGCTTCAATAACAATGAGTCCCGATTTCACATATTCAGGGTCAATTCCAGTTTCATCAATTAATGAATTAATGTATCTCGGATAGAATATTTTACCATGCTCAGACAACTCAGCTGACGCCGGGTTTTCTGTCCATGGGCGCATAGACGATAATATCCCTCCTGCTGCCCAACTGGCTTCTTTGCCCAACTCGCCCTTCTCGATAAGGGCAACGCTTGCGCCGCGAACGGCCAATTCGCGAGCGGTCGTCATGCCAATGATACCGCCACCAATGATAATGTAGTCGAAATTAGTCATATTAATTATGTTAATCAGTTCACACTTTAAGTCTGGATATGATAATTTAATTACCGTTTGTCGGTTTAATTATACCGTCCGGTCTTTTTAACATAAATTGATAGCAAATTATTTGCTATAAAGGTACCCAATATGAAAAAACAATCCGCATTTACACTAATAGAACTCATGATTGTTGTCGCTATCATTGGAATAATAACTGCTGTTGCACTTCCTAGCTATGCTAGTTATGTCCGTAAAGGACATCGTTCAGATGCTCAACAACTTATGTTATCTATATCCAATAAACAGGAGCAGTATCTCCTGGACGCACGCTCATACACTACCGATCCTACCACTTTAGGTGTTGGTCAGGATGGATGGACATGTGTTTCAGCTAATTGCTCAACCAATTATTACACCGTAGTTATAACAATTGCCTCAGGTCCTCCACCAACCTACACCATAACAGCAACAGCCATTGGCAGTCAGGATGTCAATAATAATGAAGACATGACCTTAGTCAGTACTGGCACAAGAACCCACAATGGCGCAACGGGTTGGTAGCAACCGACGATGACACATTCACAATGAAATTTAACAAATTAAGCACCTTTAAAATAAAATTAGTTTGCGTATTGTTAATACGTTGTCGTCAAAAATTTGATTCCAACCCATACCATTCAAAGCAAAGCGGTTTCACAATCATCGAATTAATGATTGTTGTTGCCATGGCCGGTATTTTACTGGCGGTCGCTGTACCCTCATTTCAAACTACGCTAAAAGATAGCCGAATCAGAACAAGTGCTACGGATGTATACCTCAGTTTGGTCATGGCTCGCAGTGAAGCGATCAAACGAAACGCTAATATCACTGTGGATGCTGGAAGTACCGATTGGAGTAATGGTTGGGACATTAAGACCGGCGCAACTATCCTTAAAACTGAAGAAGCTATACCTGGCAATATAAGCATTGAATGCAATACAGATGCCGATACTGCGGCTGAGACTTGCCCAACAACAGTGACCTTTGAAAGAACCGGGCGCGTCACTTCGCTTGTAGAGTTTAGATTATTTGATAGTAATGAAAATAAAGTATCTACGCGTTGCGTTTCGATCAGCCTGAGTGGTCGACCCCGGATCGAAAGAGATACTAATAATAATTATGTAGATGGCTGTTAAACGATGACTACTATTTCAAAATATCGTTATTCCTCTGGATTTTCCTTGATGGAAGTCCTGATAACCATGATTATTATCCTAATTGGTCTACTCGGTATAGTTGCGTTACAAGGCAAGGCACAACTTGCTGAACTTGAAGCATATCAACGTGCGCAAGCCATGATTATGTTATCTGATATTACTGACAGCATTAATGCAAACCGCTCTACCGCGACATGTTTCAATTTCACCAGCAACACTACAACCGGCACACCTTATATAGGTTTTGGTTCATCATATACGTCTTCCTGTTCTGCTAGTACATCTGCCTATAACACACAGACAGATAATACTATTGCGGCATTAGACGGTCTGCTAAAAGGCTCAGCTGAAACACTCAACGGCAATAATGTCGGCTCTATGATTGGTGCTAGGGCTTGTATCAGCTATGACACTTCGACTGAGTTAAGTGGGGTTTCAGGCACGGGGCAATACACTGTGATTGTAACTTGGCAAGGCATGGGAGATCTGGTTTCGCCAACGGGACTGTTATGTGCTGTTGGCAATTACGGTGCAGAAACAAAACGACGGGCTGTTGCCACCAAGATACGCATCGCTGATTTATATTAATAATTATGATTAATCAACTTACAACCCAAAAACAAATATCCGGCTTATCCCTGATTGAATTATTGGTGTCCGTCACCATCGGTTCATTACTCTTGCTGGGTTTAGTCTCTTCGTTCCAGACCTCCAGTAATTCACAGCGTGAACTGGAAAAAGCAGGTCAAATGATTGAAAACGGTCGCTATGCCATTGGGCTAATAGGTGATGATCTGCGTCATGCCGGTTTCTTTGACTATTTTTATGACTTAGGCACATGGGCACCGACGACGACACTACCCGATCCCTGCGAGTTAGGGACGGCAGCTGATTTAGAAGCTGCTATGGCCATGCCAATTCAGGGCTATAGGGCAGCAAATTTATCAACTCGACCTGACGTCAGCGGCACTAATTCCTGTGAAACAAATCACTTCACCAGTGCAAATCTACAAGCGGGTTCTGATATTTTAGTCATACGCCGCGCTGAAACAGCTGTATTCACGGGTAATCCCACAGCCAATGAAGT
>JBLHKL010000159.1:0-4311 GCA_047618295.1 Gammaproteobacteria bacterium
GTAAACAGACCTTATATGGCTGACTTGCAAGATGGTCGTTCAATGATTCAAGGCTTGCTCGACGAAGGTGTTGATGTTTATCTTATTGATTGGGGATACCCAGTTAGTGCTGATAAATATCTGACTCTGGATGATTATATTAATGGTTATATCGATCGTTGTGTTGATGTGATTTGTGAAAAAAATAATCGAAAAAATATCAATTTATTGGGCATTTGTCAGGGTGGTGCGTTTAGCCTTTGTTATACGGCACTGCACCAGAAAAAAGTAAAAAATCTTATTACGACAGTAACACCTGTTGATTTTCATACTAAACAAGATTTATTGAGTCATATGGTAAGAGAGATCGACATTGATCTAATCGTAGATACATTAGGCAATATTCCCGGTGAAATGCTTAATGCAACATTTCTTACCCTGAAGCCCTATACGTTAATGGCTCAAAAATATGTAGATCTTGTAAACATCCTTGACGATAAAGAAAAATCGATGAATTTTATGCGCATGGAAAAATGGATATTTGATAGTCCTGACTTGGTAGGTGAAGCATACCGAGAATTTATCAAACAGTTTTATCAAGAAAATGGACTTGTTAAGGGAACAGTCAAGATAGGTGATGATATAGTCGACCTTGGTAAAATAACTATTCCCATATTAAATATTTATGCTAGAGATGATCATTTAGTGCCAACAGATGCTTCTAAAGCTCTTGAAGGCTGTGTGGGTTCCAAAGACTATAATTCACTGGAATTTCCAGGTGGACACATAGGAATCTACGTTAGCGGCAAAGCACAAAAAATGATTCCGCCATCAGTGGCTGCATGGCTAAAAAAACGCACTAAATAAATATTAAACTCAATCCTTGTAATAAGAGAATATTGATTTAGAGCACATTTCAAATGTAGTGTGTTTTTGTAAAGGTGGTTATGTTTCGATCTGGCGAAGCAGGTTAAAGAATTTATTTATGAACGATTAAGCATGACGTATTAGAGTGCTTTATTAAGGACCAATTTTTAATAAAGCTTTCTCCGCATGTTCATCGCCCTGAGCAGCCGCGAGGCTATACCATTTTTTTGCCTCCCCCATATCTTTTGTAATGCCTCGTCCTTTTGCGTAGATAACGCCTAAATTGTATTGCGCTTTAGGATGTCCTTGTTCAGCTGCTTTTCTAAACCAAAGAAATGCTTCGGTATCATTACGTTTTATACCATGCCCTTTGCCATACATATAAGCTAATTTCATTTGGGCTAATGTATGATCTTTTACAGAGGCTTTGCCATACCACTCAAATGCAGCGTTAAGATCTTCTTCAATACCAATACCTTTGTGTAACATCTCAGCAACTTTAAATTCGGCATTAGTATTTTCCTGTTTAGCAGCTTTTAAAAACCAGAGGTAGGCAAGTCCGTTATCTTTTTCTGTACCAACACCCTTGCTATACATCATGCCGAGTGCGTATTGTGAGCTCTCATCACCTTGCTCAGCAGCCAATTGATACCATTTAATAGCTTGATGATAATCCTGTTTAACACCTCTGCCTTTTGCATAAATGAGTGCAAGATTATACTGAGAATTTATGTGATTATTATTCGCAGCTTCTAGATACCATCTAATAGCAGTAGCTTCATCTTTCTCAGCATTTATACCTTTTGCATACATAAAAGCGAGTTTAGATTGCGCGCTGATATCACCTAATTCAGCAGCTGCAATTTGTTTCTCAATTAATGAAGTATCATTAGTGAAATGATTTCGACTACTGATGTCGCGACGATCAAACGTTGCACTCCAATCTGACATTGTTTGTGGTCTGTCTTGCTGGCGAAACTTCAAGGCATAATCAACTGCTAGTAAAAAATCTTCAGAATAGCCATCTCCGGCAATCTCTGTTATTGACACATAGGTGTCACAATCTATTTGGGCAATTGCCGCACTACGATCGACTGCATCTGTTGGAGAAATTCCGCTGATCGATCGATACATGGTTGCGCCCATAGAATAAATATCAGTCCAAGCTCCTTGCGTTTCCTCACTGGTGTTGTATTGCTCAATCGGTGCATAACCTCGAGAAAAAATACTGGTTAGAGATTGGTCTCCCTGACCTAATGAGGTCCTAGCTGAACCGAAGTCAAGCAAAACGGGGTCTCCATCTACTCGCAGAAAAATATTCGCAGGTTTTATATCACGATGAATAAAACCAGCAGCATGAACGACTTTCATACCATCAACAATTGGAAAAATTATAGTCTTCAAATCTTGTTCACTGACTGTCTTACGCCGATTCAAGATTTCCTGAAAGGTTTCGCCAAGTTCATATTCCATGACCATGTAGGCGGTATTGTTCGCCTCAAATACATTTCGGACCTGCACTATATTGGGATGTTTGAATTGTCCAAGAGTGCGGGCTTCATCCAAAAATCTTTCAAGACCCCAGTAGTATCTTTCATGGTGTTCATCTGAGACAGGGGAGACGGTACCGCTTTTGGTGCGGATCGAAAGATCAACCGGGAGGTATTCTTTTATCGCAACTTCATGGCCAAGATTAAGGTCTTGAGCAAGATAGGTAATACCAAAGCCTCCTTGGCCCAAGATATCGCGTATCTCGTACCAATGTAGCTTTTGACCGGTTTTGAGCGCGTTAAGATGTCGCTTTTTTTCACTCATTTATGGCACTAATCCTACCAAATGACGTTTTTTATGAATGTTAAGTCTTTTTGAATTATACAAGGTTAGCACCACAATATAATAAATCACATTAAAAATACCACGTTAGCATATTTAATCCTTATAAAATCAAGTAGATCTTGCTTTCAATAATTGCATTTTCGACTACTTCTAGCTTGTCAGCGACACAGGGGACATGGATACAGAGGCCGTTTTCAATATTGAATAAAGCGCCATGCGTAGCACACTGAATGAACTCATTATTACGGTCAAGAAATTGATGTGGCAGCCATTCAAGGTTAACCCCTGTATGGGGACACCGATTAAGATAACTCAATATCTTATTTTGATGATAAATAATAAAGCACTGAACAAGTAAATCATTAATGACACTTTCCCAGCCATAACAACCGGATGACTTTAGTGTTTCGACCTCACATACGTAGTATTTTTTCTTCTTAGAATTCATATCAAATCAGTCAACTGAATAGACACCCTATAGTGCATTACAGTATAATAATCGTCCAATTCTGCGGGAGTAGCCATACGGTTACTCCCTTTTTTATGTGTAGGATGTACTCTCAGGATTTTTGTTTCTGGCACCAACAGTTGTTGCCACATGCGAATTCTGAATACCTACATCCATATAGACCAACGTCGTTAGTGGAAAGGAATCCTGGGCGACGATTTGTATTAGAGGTATCGCTTTTTGACGGATAATGCCCTGTTAGCCCTTGAAGATGGCTCACTGTTTTACGGTACATCGATTGGTATCGATGGTGAGTCTATTGGTGAAGTTGTTTTTAATACCTCGATCACAGGATATCAGGAGATTCTGACTGATCCTTCCTACTACAAGCAAATTGTGACCTTAACGCATCCTCATATTGGAAATGTGGGCACAAATTCCGAGGATGAGGAATCCAACCAAGTTTTTGTAAGCGGTCTAATTATCCGAGATTTGCCACTGGTGATGAGTAATTGGCGTGCTACTGAAACCCTGAGTGATTATCTTATTAGACATAATATAGTTGCCATCGCTGGGATCGACACGCGTCAACTAACCCGGCACTTACGTAAACATGGTGCAATGAAGGCTTGTGTTGTTGCGGGTGAAAATATTGATGCTGAGAAATCAATCAAAACTGCAAAATCATTTGCGGGCTTGGTTGGTATGGATTTGGCAAAAGAAGTATCGACAACATCAGCATATGACTGGGTAGATGGAACCTGGGATATCGAAGGTGGAATTAAACCTTCTTCCAGTAAAAAAGAGTGGCGTGTCATTGCATATGATTTTGGAGTTAAGCGAAATATTCTTCGTATTTTGGCGGATTTGGGTTGTGAGGTTACGGTAGTTCCCGCGCAAACGCTGGCGAGTGAGGTATTGGCCGAAAAACCAGACGGTGTCTTTTTATCTAATGGCCCAGGTGATCCCGATCCCTGCGACTACGCAATTACTGCAATAAAGGAGATCATCAATTCAGGCATGCCGGTATTTGGTATTTGCCTTGGACACCAATTGCTTTCACTAGCATTGGGTGCAAAAACAAGCAAAATGAAATTTGGTCATCATGGTGCAAATCATCCTGTGCAATCACTTGATGGTGGCCAAGTCTTAATTACTAGCCAAAACCATGGTTTCTCAGT
>JBLHKL010000160.1:0-4289 GCA_047618295.1 Gammaproteobacteria bacterium
CATTCAAACAAAGAAAGGGAGAGCTCAGCACCTCAATTTCATTCTGGAAGTGGAGTGTTCCTATTACTGCAATTGCGACAATCGCATGGATATTCTTTTTGTTTGGTAATGGTGATTTGGCAAATTTGGAGTGGCAAGTAATATTTGTTAATTCATTAAAGGCTCTGCCTGCAATTGGACTGTTACTTTTTTCCATTTCACAATATACGAAAGAAAGAAATTTCCAGGAAGAATATGCCTTCAAATCAGCTGTAGCACTAACAGTTAATGCTTATGCAGATCAACTTATAGTAGAAGAAAATAAGGATAAACTCATTATGGATTCTGTTAATGAGATCTATAAATCTCCATTGTCTTCGAAACATAAAGATGCAGAAAATAAGAGTCTTACTGGTACAGCTAAAGAGTTAACTGAAGTTGCAAAATCGCTGTTAAAAAGCAAATGAATATAACAAGACAAGGCAAAATTGCCCTACGGGTTGGACGCGCTAACGCGCGCCTTTGTTTGAGGCGTTAGAAGCCCTATGGGCCAAATTTTTTTATAATATCTTTTAATTTTTTTCGCGGTTGTTTCTCATCTCTCCCGTTTAGGATCGGACCGATAACTAAATGGCCAGCCATCTTTAGGAAGGCTGATTTTTCACTAATCGGTTAATTTATAAGGCAATAGATGGCTTGCTATGTCGAGAAGTTAAGGATACCAGTTGCCCGCCGCGATTTGACTTAGCTCGACACCGATATCTGCAAATTTCAGGCGAGCTATTATTAGAAAAATTGCTGATAAGCACTTTGGGGGCGTCAGGTTATGTACTGAAAGTAGATGCTTTATTAAAACTGGCCGGCGCCAGATATCGGCGACCTTACAAGCTCTACAATGATCCTCTCAGGTTTTTTGAACCTAAATATCAGCATTTGCCCTATTGTCTGACCCCGAACCATAACCTAGCATCGTAGCTATATACTGGACTACTAGGGTTTTTCTATCTGCGACCAATCTAATAGTACTTCGGTATCGTCAAGACTGCGAAGTATTGGGTGGTCGATATCCGATGCGCTGACAAAGAATGCGGATTGAGTTGTGAATGGTTTTTGCATTCATTATTTTAACAATTCTTAGCAAATCATTCTTTGCAATGGCAGTTATGCTGAATTCTCAAAGAATAAATATAAGGAAATAACATGATTAATATTAAAACAATAATAACCGTAATATGTGCATCGGCCATTTTAGGCGCTTGCAATAAACAAGAACAAAAATCCATTGTAAACGATTTGCAGGTTTTAGAAAAAACAGATGACCTTTCAATCTGTGGCGCACAAGCGAGTTGGATCCTTGATCCGAATACACCTCCCACAGAAATCCCATTAGGCAGTAACGCACAAATTTGCCAGTTTTATCAATTTTCTTGGCAGTGGTTTATTAACTTAATGGATAAACCTGATAATTTAACACGTAACTTTTTGAATCAAGAAAATTACCCCGTGTTTATCGGTTCTAGTAAAGACTCTTGTACAAATAACACTGATGTTTCGAAATTTTTTATTCGAACCCAAAAAGATGCACATACCACAGAAGACGATTTCACAATTCCAACGGGTGAAAATCAAGCATTAAACAATGCAGTCATCTATGACCAAAATGGGAATGTTGTATTATACGAGGCGCGATTTAATCGTGAACTGTGTGATGTTGAAAAAGGCTCAGCCACACTTCCTGCGAATTCTATGGAAATAAAATCGTCATGGAAAACCATTACTGAATCTGAAAAAGGTGATTACGTTTGGGTTCAAACAGATGCCGATAATGATGGTGAAATTGAGTCGCATGAGATTTATGGATTAGTGGGATTTCATCTAGTACAAAGCACGGCTTTACATCCTGAGTTTATTTGGGCGACGTTTGAGCATCGTAAAAATGCACCGGATTGTCAGAAGAAATCCAGCGCTGCGTCTGCCAAGCATTGGAGTTTTGCTAGTGAGTCTTGTGCAGTCACATTACCGACACCAAATGTCAGTTGTGAATTTAATAAAACATTAGATACTGCGACTCCAAGTATTAAAGGGACACCCACTGAAATTTGCCAAGTTTATGCACAGGGTACAAATCCTGGTGATAATCAATCTGAAACCAATCGATCAGATATTATTACGATCAATGCCGAATTAAATATTATGTTTAATTTATTACCTATGGATCATTCCTCCGCTATTTTAAAAAATTATGAACTTGTAGGTGGAATTTGGGAGAATGATATTAATTTAGCATCGTCAGTCACAACTAACTTACGCGGCTCGATCCAGCTTGCAAACACGACGATGGAAACCAATGCTCAGCAAGGGTTTCAAGAAATTCCTTATACGGAGAATGGTGATTTACAACCGGCTGCGAATTGTTTTGATTGTCACAATTATACAGGCCCAACTACCAATGCAAGTGTCAGTCATATGTTTTCAAAAATACATGGCAAATAATTAGGGTTAATTTGGAGTAAAAAAATAAGGGTTACGTTAGTTATTAATCTAACCCTTATAAACATAATTATTTGTTTGGTGATACGGCACTAAATGGACTGCAAATAGATTCTAAATGACTGAAATACCTAACGAATAAGGCAAGCGATAGGCCAGGGTCTGGAAACTCCTCTGCTTCTCAGCCCGGACCTATGCTTGCGACGTTATGTATTTCAAAAACAGGAAATTTACATATGAAGTTCTCTAAATATTTAATTTCATTATTTTACATTAGCGTCTTAAGCGTTTGCTTTGCCGAAGATTATCCAGCCGCATCCAAAAACACAGATAATTATTCTGAAATAATAGGAATTGATATATCGAAATACCAAGGAACAGTTGATTTTAAAAAAGTTAAAGCAGATCGAATCAGATATGTTTTCGTACGCGCAACAGAAGGCATTACTTATCAGGATGCCGATTTCGAATCAAATATAGCGAACGCTCGAGCTGTAGGCCTGGCTACTGGCGCGTATCACTTTTACGAAACAAATGATGATCCACTCTCGCAATTTGAGAACTTTAAGAGTGTTGTGTCCTTGCGCTCTGGAGATCTTCCTCCCGTTATTGATATTGAAAAGTTACATAATAAAGATCAATCCAACCTAATAGATAATATCCATATTTTTCTCAAAGCTCTTGAGACGCACTACCGAGTAAAACCAATTATTTATAGTGGGCAAAATTTTGCGAATGAGTATTTAACGCAACTCGGCGACTACCCATTGTGGCTGGCTCAATACGAAGTGGGCGAACCAAATATACCTGAAGGATGGGGAAATTGGACTTTTTGGCAATGGTCTCAATCGACAACTGTTAATGGAATAGACGGACAAGTTGATGGAGATCGCTTCAATGGCGACGAATTAATATTTCGAGGTCTGTTAATTAAATGACTTTATGGCACGGTATTAGTGACGTTACCCTTTAGATCCCTCAATGATGTAAATTAAAGGGTAACGTCACTAATGCCGCAATACTTACGCAGCAGCAGTGGTGTTTGATCAATCACCTTGGCACCTCGATTATCGACAGGGTATCAGGCAAAGTTTTAACCTTAGGCGGCTTCACGATCTCATCCCCCTGCCATGGCTTGTTGAGCATGTGCCGGTAGAAGAACTACGATCCAGCTTTACCGTGGACCACGAATGGCTGTGAACCAACGACAGGAAGTAGTCGCGTAGTTGTTGAATAAGCGTATCGGGGCAACAATCGACGAAAGCACAAACGCAGCTCAGGCGCACGGCACGCGAATAGGCATCGATAGTGACATCGGCTAGCTTCAAGTCCTACAAAGACCATTTATACTTAATCAGAGGTTCCCTTTGGTCGAAATCCCGAGGTGATGGGATAGCGCCTGTCTCTGCCAAATGCGCGTTTGGAGATACGAACGCCTGGGGCTGCTTGTCTGCGCTTGTATTCATTCAGATCAACCATTCTAATCACCTGGGAGACATAGCGTTCGTCGTACCCCATTGCAATAATGTCTTTGGGAGCAGTGTCATGCTCTACATACAACTCTAAGATTGGGTCAAGAATTTCATAAGGAGGAAGGCTGTCTTGATCAATTTGATCGGGACGCAGTTCCGCCGATGGTTCACGCGTAATAACCCGCTCTGGGATGACTTGCGAAATGGTGTTGCGGTACTTCGACAATTCATAAACTAGTATCTTTGGCACATCCTTAATCGCATTATAGCCACCGACCATGTCGCCATAGAGGGTAGCGTAACCGACCGACATTTCACTTTTATTGCCGGTGGTTAGCACCATACGGC
>JBLHKL010000161.1:0-4275 GCA_047618295.1 Gammaproteobacteria bacterium
GACCATGAAACAGAACAACTAGTGGGCCTGTTTCTTTTTTCTCAGTCCAGACAAGGTCAACGAAATCACCATCAGGTAATTGAAACTCTTCGTCGACTAGATGTAAGGGTGAGGTCTTTTGAAATAGTCTCGAATACAGGGTTTGTATGTGGCGGTTGGTACACCACCACGCAGGTTTGAATTCGCTATTGATGATGTTGATTGATGATGTCTCTTAATAATTATTATTTATGATTCGATTGCATATGGGAGATCAATAATTGTGACTTCGTGATTTTCAATTATCAGTTTGTCGTTTAACTTATCTAACACAATTACCGCTAGCGCATAGCATAATCCATCAGGATGCGTTGCTGCATTTATGACAGTACCTACCTTGCTATTAGATGGTTCTGAAATTAGTTGCTCACCAACAGATAACGTTTGTTCTGACTGTATTAAACTAAGACGTTTTTTTACCTCTCCGCGATAATGTAATCGCGCAATGACTTCCTGTCCAGGGTAACAACCTTTTTGATAGCTTAATCCTTTGAGGGCATCAAGGTTTAACATCTGTGGTAAATACTGTTCCTGAGTTGATGATGTTATCCACGGTAGGCCAGCAAGAATATCTAACAGATCCCAGATATGACTTCCTGTCATTGTTAGGCTATTTTTAAAATTCGATACGTTTTTTTTCAATGCTTCAATGCTGCCTGTAATTAGGTGACGGCCAGAACCATCGGGATGACAAATAACAATGAGGCCATCAACGGCGTTTACTTCTCCAGGATTTGTCGGAAAGTTATTGGTCAATGAGTCAAGATCGTTGCAATTAGCTAGGCCAATTAAAGGTGATGCGTCTGAGATGTCGTTTATTGTCACATCAGAACGCATGACAAACATTCCCAGTCTTTTTTGTACAAATTCTTTTAAGTCTTCTTTGAATATCAGTAGGTAGGCAATTCCGGTGTTAATTATTAAGATATTTGTAATTAACTGGCCTTTAGCATTACACCATGCGGAGATTTGCGCTGCAGGTTCTTCAATAAGATTCAAATCATTTATGAATTGACCATGTAAAAACGCATGGCGGTCATTTCCACCAACGGCCAACATTGCAAAACCGGAAAGGGGAGTGGCTAAGGGCGTTTCTGAAAGATTGATGACTGATTGAGTAAAATCGATGACACCATTGTCTTGTATTGTTGCACCTTCTTGTTCAAGAAAGGCTTGCCATGTCTCTTGCATAATCGTATTTCAATTTATCTGTCTGGATTGTCGAATTAAGGTAATGATATTTTTTATACCATCATTTTCCGGTTCACCTTTTCCCATTATCCAGTTTAGGATATCAAGATCGGCTTCATCTAATAGTTGTGCAAATGTATTTTTATCAGTATCGCTCAGTGTGTCATAGGATTGATTTAGAAACGTCTGTAGGACTATGTCCATTTCCCGAATTCCACGGCGGCAACGCCACAGAAGACGAGAACGATCATCATCCATTTTAAAGAGTACGAGACAGCATCAACTTCTTGATTTCAGCGATTGCTTTCGCTGGATTTAATCCCTTTGGACAGGAGTTAGTACAATTCATAATCGTATGACAGCGGTAAAGGCGGAACGGGTCTTCCAGCTCATCAAGACGTTCACCGGTAAATTCATCACGGCTGTCCACAATCCAACGATAGGCTTGTAATAAAATAGCAGGGCCTAAATAACGGTCACTATTCCACCAATAACTCGGACAGCTGGTTGAACAACAGGCACACAAGATACATTCATATAAACCATCTAGCTCAGCACGTTCTTCTTTTGATTGCAGGGTTTCTGCATCTGGTGGGGGAGCAGTTTGAGTTTGCATCCAAGGCTTAATTGATGCGTATTGTGCATAAAAGTGCGTTAAATCCGGAACCAGATCTTTTATTACAGGCATATGAGGTAATGGATAGATTGGAACGTCACCCTTATATTCACTTATCGCCTTGGTGCAGGCCAAGGTGTTTGTGCCACCAATGTTCATGGCACAAGAGCCACAAATACCTTCGCGACAGGAGCGACGAAAGGTCAATGTAGAATCAATTTCATTTTTAATATAAATGATGGCATCTAATATCATCGGGCCACATTTATCGAGATTGATTTCATAGCTATCTAATCTGGGATTCTCACCAAGGTCAGGGTCCCAGCGATAGATACTAAACGTTTTCTTGTTAGTTGCGCCTTCTGCAACAGAGAAGGTTTTGCCCGCTTTAACTTTAGAATTTTTGGGTAATGTAAATTCAGCCATAGTTATTCTCTATTTTTATAATTCGATTAGTACACACGTTTCTTTGGTGGAAACACATCGACTTCATCTGTCAGCGTGAACATATGTACGGGTCGATATTCGAAACTGACTTCACCTTTGTCATTCAATTTAGCCAGAGTGTGTTTCATCCATTTTTCATCATCACGGTCTGGAAAATCTTCACGGGCGTGACCGCCACGACTTTCTTCACGATTGTAGGCACTATGAATACTGACCATGGCACAGCGGAGTAGATTATCGAGTTCTAGAGTCTCTACTAGATCGGTATTCCATACCATGCCCTTATCTTCAACATTCACTTGCGAAAATGATTCCCAGATTTTTGCCATCTCCTCGATGCCATGCTTCATGGATTCACCCGTACGAAAAACGGCGGCATCATTTTGCATCGTCCGTTGCATATTATTACGTATTTCAGATGTTCGAATTGAACCCTTGTTGTGACGCAATTTGTCCAAACGTTCCAAGCCTTCATCACCCGCGTTAGGCATCGATTTATGTGCCTGACCAGGTTTAATATTTTCAGCACAATAATTTGCTGCTGCACGACCAAACACGATCAAGTCGAGTAGTGAATTTGAACCTAGGCGATTAGCGCCGTGTACTGATACGCAAGCAGCCTCACCGATCGACATTAGACCTTCAACTATAGTATCTGGGTCACCATCTTTCAGGGTTACTACCTGACCATGGTAATTAGTCTGTATGCCGCCCATGTTATAATGCACGGTTGGGATCACCGGTATCGGTTCTTTAGTGACATCAACACCAGCAAAGATCTCTGCCGACTCAGCGATACCTGGTAAGCGTTCATTAATAACCTCTGGCCCCAAGTGTTCAAGATGTAAATGAATATGATCTTTATCTTTGCCAACACCTCGACCTTCACGTATTTCCATGGTCATGGAGCGACTTACCACATCACGTGATGCTAAGTCCTTAGCAGAAGGGGCATAGCGTTCCATAAAACGCTCACCTTCCGAATTAGTGAGATAACCGCCTTCACCACGTACACCTTCGGTAATTAAACAGCCTGAACCGTAAATGCCAGTTGGGTGAAATTGAATAAACTCCATGTCTTGGAGTGGCAGACCTGCACGGAGAACCATGCCATTGCCGTCACCCGTACATGTATGAGCAGAGGTTGCCGAGAAATAAGAGCGACCGTAACCGCCAGTTGCCAATACGACTTGATGTGCGCGGAAACGATGAATCTTTCCGTCTTCCAGATTCCAGCACATCACACCACGGCAGACGCCTTCGTCATCCATAATCAAATCAAAGGCAAAGTATTCAATGAAGAATTCTGCTTCATGTTTTAAGGACTGTTGATAGAGTGTATGCAAAATGGCATGTCCGGTTCTATCTGCAGCGGCACAAGTTCGTTGCGCTGTGCCTTCACCATAATTAGTGGTCATGCCACCAAAGGGACGTTGATATATTTTGCCTTCTTCAGTTCGAGAGAAAGGGACGCCTTGATGTTCCAGTTCAATAACCGCTGGTACGGCTTCACGACACATGTATTCGATGGCATCTTGATCACCTAGCCAGTCTGAACCTTTTACGGTGTCATACATATGCCAGCGCCAATCATCCTTGCCCATATTGCCAAGAGAGGCACTCATGCCACCTTGTGCCGCGACAGTATGACTGCGAGTTGGAAATACTTTAGTGATACACGCCGTTTTCAAACCTTTCGCGGCCATACCAAATGTCGCTCTCAGACCAGCGCCACCAGCACCAACTACAACGACATCGTATTTATGTTCTATAATTTCGTATGATTTTGTCATTATTATTTACAGTCCCAAATAAACCTTTAGCACAGCAATTGCGGCGCTAAGCCCAGCCAACAGCGCAAGAAATTTGACCAGAATTAGGCAAGCAATTTTTTGCCATTCTGATTCGATATAATCTTCGATGACTACCTGTAGACCTAGGGCTGCATGGTAGTAAAGTGAGATTATAAAAAGCAGCATAAG
>JBLHKL010000162.1:0-4233 GCA_047618295.1 Gammaproteobacteria bacterium
TTCAGACTTACTAACGGTCGATTTTTCCTGTGGCACCTCACTGTCACCACAGGCTAACAACAAACTAGCTGAGAAGAATATCAATACATAAACTTTAAACGACTTAAACATCAATACTAAGCTCCAACATTTTTATTCTTTAGTTATATGGCCAGTTTGCATAGATTTCATCTTGATAGACAACACCTTCAGCTTTTTCAATGTTCATAGATGAGAAAATATCATCACCACTTGCTGCTGGTGCAGCGGCAGTTGCGGCTGGCATTGCTTTATCAGCTGATGCAGCAGGCATTGCTTTATCATCGTCGCCACATGCGACCAATCCAAGGCCAAAAATCATTCCCAAACTTATATTCCTAATAACAGAAAACATAGTTCCACTCCCCTTTTATTTAATTGTGTTACACCTTATATACTATAAGCATTGTGAGATAAAATAAAACTATGCAAAAATCCTTTTTTGATCGATTTCTCAGTAATTTAGGACGTCCCTTAACAAATACCTATGAATAAACAATTAACTGAGTCTTATTGCTCAGAAAAATGGGAATCATCTATTATTCCCGAGCTGATTGAATATATCCGCATACCGAATAAATCACCGGCATTTGATCCCGATTGGTTAAAACATGGCTATATGGATCAAGTAGTTACGCAGTTTTCCAATTGGTGTATAAATCAAGATATTAGAGGCCTGTCACTAGAAGTAGTACGGCTTCCAAACCGAACCCCGCTCATTTATATGGAGATACCCGGTGATATCGATAATACCGTCCTGCTCTATGGCCATTTAGATAAGCAACCCGAGATGTCGGGATGGAGAGACGGACTTGGGCCGTGGCTACCCGTGCTAGAAGGCGACAAACTCTTTGGTCGTGGTGGCGCTGACGATGGCTATGCCACTTTCGCATCGTTACTCGCCATCAAGACATTGCAAAAACAAGGTGTGCCCCACGCTCGCTGCGTTGTCATAATAGAGGCCTGTGAAGAAAGTGGCAGCTATGACCTTCCTTTTTATATTGATCACCTCTCTGATCGTATCGGCACACCTGATCTAATCGTCTGTCTCGACTCTGGATGTGGTAATTATGAGCAGTTGTGGTCTACAACGTCGCTACGTGGGCTGATTGGCGGGACATTAACCGTAGATGTATTGAATGAAGGCATTCATTCAGGCGATGCCAGCGGCATTGTACCTTCCAGTTTTCGCATTCTTCGACAATTGCTGGATCGGCTTGAAGATCCTATAAGCGGGAGAATACTTGCCGAAGAATTTTATGCAGAGATTCCTGAAACACGATTGGAGCAAGCAAAACTCGCTGCAGAGATGATGGGCGAAAACATTTTTACGCGTTTTCCTATGAAACAAGATATGCGTCCGATGAATGAAGATCCGGTTGAGTTGATCCTGAATCGAAGCTGGCGACCAGCACTATCTTATATTGGTGCGGCTGGCCTGCCTGATATTGAATCAGCCGGGAATGTAATGCGTCCTTCAACGTCTATAAAACTTTCAATGCGGCTACCACCCACTTGTGATGCTGAAGTTGCCATTAAAAAACTTGAAGAGCTTCTATTAACTAACCCTCCCTACGGTTCTAAGATCAGTTTTGAGCCCGACTGGGCTGCTAGCGGCTGGATGGCTCCAGAAGTTGCGCCTTGGTTGGAGCAAGCGATGGATGAAGCATCGCAAAACTATTTTGATAAACCAGCGGTGCATATGGGTGAAGGTTGGTCGATTCCGTTTATGGGGATGCTCGGTGAAAAATTTCCGGATGCTCAATTTTTGATTACGGGTGTGCTTGGCCCAGGTTCTAATGCACACGGCCCGAATGAATTCCTGCATATACCGACAGCAAAAAAATTAACGTGTTGCGTAGCAGAGATCATTGCTAAACATTTTGAACATAGTAAAGAGGTATTGAAATGATGAAGACGGGTGTAATTGGTTTAGGGGCAATGGGTGCAAATATGGCTAGGAATCTTGCTAGCGCAGGTCATTTAGTCACCATTTTTAATCGAACATTATCGACAGCGGAATCTATAGCAAAGGAGTGCGGCTGTTCAATCTCAATGTCACCTTCCGAACTAGCAAAACAATGTGAGCTTATAATTGTATGCGTTTCGCGCGATGAAGATGTACTGGAGATGATTAACTCAATAAAGACAGACACCAATGCAGGCACTATTGTTGTCGATACCTCTACAGTGAATTCTGATACAGCTAAACAGGCTGCAGCATTATTACAGGAATGCGATGCCTATTTTCTTGACTGTCCTGTATCAGGAGGTGTTGAAGGCGCAAAGAATGGCTCCTTGGCAATGATGGTTGGGGGTGATGAAGCCATATTAGAAAAGGCACGCCCCACACTTGATTCCATAGCAGGCAACATTGTTTACATTGGTGCTACCGGATCAGGCCAAGCGACCAAAGCCGTCAACCAAATTATGGCCGCAGGGATTAACCAGGCCGTGACTGAAGCGCTGGCATTTGGCCAAGCCATGGATTTACCTATGGATAAGGTGGTCGACATCGTCTCAACTGGCGCCGCCGGCAACTGGTTTTTAGAACACCGTGGCAAGACTATGCTGGCAGGAAGCTATGAACCGGGATTTAAACTGGCGTTACATCATAAAGACCTTTCAATTTGTCAGTCCATGACAAAATCCATCAGTGAGAATGCCTTGCCCATCATCGAGATGACCTTATTACACTACCAACACCTGATGGATGACGGTTTTGGTGACGAGGATATTTCAGCATTGTTTCGTCTTAAAAAAAATAATTTAAATTAATTTAAGCCGACAGCACCACTCTTGGGAACTGCCTAATCGGATTGCTGTCTACAAATCAAGAATTGACGATGCGTTATATTTATGCACAATAGTGCACCTCGCAGAGACGAGCATCTTAAATTCCCTTTGGGGCGAACTGTAAAAACTCGACTATGCGCTAGATGTATAGCTGCAATAGTCATATATAAGAATAATTGACGTAATTAGAAGGTATCTGAGTAAATAATCATGCCTGTAACGATAAAAGTAAAATCGTTGACGAAGTCATTCGGCCCGATACATGCGGTACGCGGGGTCTCGTTTGACGTAAATCATGGTGAAGTTCTAGGTTTTCTTGGCCCTAATGGCGCTGGAAAATCCACCACAATGAAAATGATCACCGGTTTTCTCGAACCTACCAGCGGCACGGTTGAGGTAAATGGTTTTGATGTGCAGGAGAACCCTATAGCCGTTAAACGTTCTGTAGGCTATCTGCCTGAAGGTGCTCCCGCTTATGGTGAGATGACCGTCAAAAGTTTTCTCAACTTTATTGCCGATGTTCGACAATTATCTGGTAGCAGCCGACAAAAACGTATCGATGAAGTTGTCGACATTATTAATATAAAACACGTCATCGACCAGAGTATCGAAACCCTTTCAAAAGGTTTTAAACGCCGCGTCGGAATTGCACAAGCAATCCTGCATGACCCTAGTGTCTTAATCCTTGATGAACCAACTGATGGACTTGATCCTAATCAGAAGCACGAGGTTCGAAACTTGATCAAGGAAATGTCAGAAGACAAGGCGATAGTGATTTCCACACATATTCTTGAAGAAGTTGATGCTGTTTGCTCACGTGCAATGATTATTTCTGACGGTACATTATTATTTGATGGCACACCCACTGAACTAATCGCAAAATCAGATCGTAGTGATATTGAGCACGCCTTCCGCCTTATTACAACTTCCAGTGCAGACGAAAACCGGGAGACAGCAGCACCATGAGCCCCTTGTATTCTATTTATAAGCGTGAATTTACCAGCTATTTTGTAACGCCGGTTGCCTACGTCTTTATCGTCATCTTTTTATTCCTGACCGGTATTTTTGCTTTTTATATTGGTGCTTTTTTTGAAACGAATCAGGCCGACCTGGAACCCTTTTTCCGTTTTCACCCCTGGCTTTATCTATTTTTAATACCGGCCATCTCCATGCGTCTTTGGTCAGATGAGCGCAAAAGCGGCACCATTGAATTATTATTGACCTTACCGGTGTCAACCACCGATGCGGTGATTGGCAAATACCTCGCGGCATGGAGCTTTACTGCTGTTGCGCTAGCATTAACTTTTCCAATGTGGATTACCGTTAATTACCTTGGCAGTCCAGACAACACGGTTATCCTCGCTAGCTATATAGGCAGCCTGATTATGGCCGGGGGCTTTCTTGCAATTGGCTCATGCA
>JBLHKL010000163.1:0-4229 GCA_047618295.1 Gammaproteobacteria bacterium
CCATGTCCAAGGAGAAGTTTGAGCGAAATAAGCCACATGTCAACGTAGGCACGATAGGACATGTGGATCATGGTAAGACAACGTTAACGGCAGCGATAACGAAGACGATGTCAACGAAGTTTGGTGGTGAATTCAAGGCGTATGATCAGATAGACAATGCACCGGAAGAACGTGCTCGCGGTATTACGATTGCCACGGCGCACGTGGAATACGAGAGTGATGCTCGCCATTATGCGCATGTAGATTGTCCAGGCCACGCGGATTACGTAAAGAACATGATTACAGGCGCGGCGCAGATGGATGGCGCGATTCTGGTAGTGAGTGCAGCAGATGGTCCGATGCCACAGACCCGAGAGCATATATTGTTGGCACGTCAGGTGGGTGTACCGTTTATAGTGGTATATCTGAACAAGGCGGATCAGGTAGATGATGCGGAGTTATTGGAACTGGTAGAGATGGAAGTGCGGGAATTGCTGGATAAATATGATTTTCCTGGAGATGACACCCCGGTAGTAACGGGCAGTGCATTAAAAGCGCTGGAAGGGGATACGAGTGATATAGGAACGCCATCGATAGAGAAGCTTGTGGCGGCGATGGATGCCTATATACCGGTACCTGAGCGAGCGGTGGAGAAGCCATTTTTAATGCCAATTGAGGATGTATTTTCGATATCGGGCCGCGGGACAGTGGTAACGGGTCGAATAGAGCGAGGCATTGTCAAGGTGGGAGAGGAAATAGAGATAGTAGGTATCCGAGACACGCAGAAGACAACGTGTACGGGTGTAGAAATGTTCCGTAAGCTACTTGATGAAGGTCAGGCAGGGGATAACGTTGGTGTATTGTTGAGAGGAACCAAGCGTGAGGACGTAGAGCGGGGTCAGGTATTGTGTAAGCCAGGTACCATCAAGCCGCATGCCAAATTTGAATGTGAAATATATGTGTTGAGCAAGGAAGAAGGTGGAAGACATACGCCGTTTTTTAACAATTACCGGCCGCAGTTTTATTTCAGGACGACGGACGTGACGGGTGCGGTTGATCTCCCAGAGGGAACGGAAATGGTGATGCCTGGGGATAACGTGAAGATGACGGTAGCGTTAATATCGCCGATTGCTATGGAGGAAGGTGTACGCTTTGCAATTCGTGAGGGTGGTCGAACCGTGGGCGCAGGTGTTGTATCTAAAATAATCGAGTAGATATAAACATTTGAATGTAGGAAGGTGTCCGCTGTCAGTTTGGAAATAATCCACAGAGTTCTGACAATCAGTTTTGTATTTTGCAGTATGATTATTTGGAAATCAGAAGTATTTAATAATGCTCAGGTCATGGGGCAATTTTTTCATGTAGGCCAGTAGCTCAATTGGCAGAGCGGCGGTCTCCAAAACCGCAGGTTGGGGGTTCGATTCCCTCCTGGCCTGCCAATATTAATGTAGAGGGCTGTAAAAATAAGTGCGGTTTATAAATATATATGAGTTCTAAAGTTGAAATGATGAATGTGAAGTTTGATATTTTTAAACTTGCCTTATCAGTATTGATAGTAATATCAGGGATAGTAGGATTTTACTTTTTTGCTGACCAGTCGGTGTTATTTCGCACTATTGGTTTATTAATCTGTGCTTCAGTCTCTTTATATATTGCATTTCAAACGGATAAAGGTCGAAATGCCTGGATGTTTTTCCAGGATGCTCAGATTGAAGTTAGAAAGGTTGTTTGGCCCACTCGTCAGGAAACAGTCCAAACTACTTTGATAGTTATTCTCGTTGTTATTATTGTTGCCATAATATTGTGGTTGCTCGATATGTTTTTAGGTTGGTCAGTACGAAACCTATTGGGACGAGGTTAATAATATGTCATTAAAATGGTATGTGGTTCATGCATATTCCAATTATGAACAACAGGTAATGAGGACATTAAAGGAAAGAATTCAGTTACATGGTATGGAAAATCTATTTGGCGAGATTCTGGTACCTACAGAAGAAGTTGTAGAGATGCGAGATGGAAAAAAGCGTAAAAGTGAAAGAAAATTTTTTCCAGGTTATGTGCTTATACAGATGGAAATGAACGATGATTCGTGGCATTTGGTGAAGAATGCACCAAAAGTTTTGGGTTTTATTGGCGGTACGACGGAAAAACCAGCACCGATTACAGAATCTGAAGCAAATTCAATATTGCAAAGGGTTGAAGAAGGTGTAGACAAGCCCCGGCCCAAGATTGTTTTTGAACCTGGGGAAGTTGTTAGGGTCAATGATGGTCCCTTTACAGATTTTAATGGTGTTGTTGAAGAAGTAAATTATGAGAAAAGTCGGTTGCGAGTGTCAGTATTGATTTTCGGTAGGTCGACACCTGTAGAGCTTGAATTTGGACAGGTGGAAAAAGAGTAAGTTTATTTACATGTATTTCTGGATTGACGCTGAACTATGTTTATTTCTGTGATTGATAAGAACCAAAGGATTTAATTAAGCAAAAATTAGGGGAGTTTCGGTAACCAATCCAGAAACGATATTACCCAGGAGGAATTTAACGTGGCAAAAAAGATTGTTACATATATTAAACTGCAGGTCTCTGCAGGACAAGCAAACCCAAGTCCCCCCGTTGGACCTGCTCTAGGTCAACATGGATTGAATATTATGGAATTTTGCAAGGCCTTTAATGCTCAAACCCAAAGTATGGAGCAAGGGTTGCCTGTACCTGTAGTCATCACAGTCTATACGGATAAAAGTTTTACTTTTACCATGAAAACAACTCCGGCTGCGCATCTGTTGAAGAAAGCGGCTGGGATTAGTAAGGGTAGTGGCACTCCAAATACTCAAAAGGTTGGAAAACTTAACCGTAGTCAGTTAGAAGAAATTGCTAAAATTAAGCAAGCAGACTTGAGTGCTGCAAATATGGATGCAGCTGTACGTACTATTGCAGGAACGGCAAGAAGTATGGGCATAGAGACGGAGGGCGTTTAACTATGACAAAGATGTCAAAAAGAGTGAAGTCTATCCAGCAAAATCTGGAACTAGGTAAAATATATGATGTAAAGGAAGCCCTGAAAATTCTTAAGGAATGTTCCAAGACAAAATTTGATGAATCAGTTGAAGTTGCCGTAAATCTTGGTATCGATCCACGAAAATCTGATCAGGCTGTTAGAGGTTCAACTGTACTTCCTAAAGGTACAGGTAAAACTGTAAAAATTGCAGTATTTGCACAAGGCGACCAGGCTAAAGCAGCAGAATTAAGTGGTGCTGATTTTATTGGTATGGATGATTTAGCTGAAAAAATTCAGGGTGGATTTATGGATTTTGACGTAGTTATTTCCACTCCCGATGCAATGCCAATAATTGGAAAGCTTGGTAAAGTTCTTGGTCCTAGAGGATTGATGCCTAATCCGAAAACCGGAACTGTGACTAAAGATGTAAAACTAGCAGTCGAAAATGCCAAAGCAGGTCAAGTCCGTTACAAAACTGATAAAAATGGCATCATCCATTGTGCGATTGGTAAAGTTTCATTTGATGAGATTGCATTGGCTGAAAATTTAAATGCATTAATCAAAGATTTGAACAAAGCTAAACCAAGTTCTTCAAAGGGTATTTATATGAAGAAAATATGTTTATCAACCACGATGGGGCCTGGACTGACGCTAGATCAAGCAACATTGATTAGTTAAAATCTGCAAACAATAAATTTAAAAAATAAAAGATTTGATTTTTAGACTTTGGGTCGGTGAATGGATTATCACTGCTCGTCAAAGACCGCAGGTGTTGGGAATATTTATTACCAACTTAATTATGTAATGCATTGCCTGCGCAGATGGTGTGCCCGTCAGGTTATATCCTGGGATGGTCACCGTGGATGTTTACACTGGTACAACGTAGGGATTGGTGGGATGGAGCCATACTGGATCTGTCCCGTTTTGTATCATCACGGTAATGGAGGTACTCATAATGAGTCTTACTCTAGAGCAAAAAAAGACAATAGTGTCTGAACTTGCTGAAGTGGCATCAAAATCGCCAACCGCAATTGCTGCGGAATATATTGGGTTAAATGTGGCAGATTTATCTGTGTTGCGGAAAAACGCACGTGAAGCAGGAATATATCTGAAAGTAGTTCGCAACACCCTTGCAAAAAGAGCATTGGAGCAAACTAGCTTCGAATGCATGTGCCAAGGGTTAGTTGGCCCACTAATATTGGCGTTTTCAAATGATGAACCAGGTTCAGCAGCAAAAGTCATTAGAGACTTTAGCAAG
>JBLHKL010000164.1:0-4189 GCA_047618295.1 Gammaproteobacteria bacterium
AACAGAACTCCGTCATACTTTTTTGGTAAGCAACTAATTTATCTATTGTTATAAGTTGTGCTTTGTTGCTGGTTATTGACTCAAAAGGATTCAAAATCCGGTTTCTTCGGAAGTGCGGGTTCGATTCTCTCGGCTCTAGCTCCTCGGTAACTGTTCCAGACTTTACTCTACCTCCTATATCCCTATAGTCGTGCTCCGCTCTACCGCCTACGTCCGTGTAGGCGCCCCTCGACACCATCTTAATAGTCTTGCTAGTAAAAATTTTCCTAGAGAGTCGATGCTGTTTCATCTTATCTTGTTGGTTTAATACGAATTAACTTTTCAGTACCTGTTATTCTGTAAGAAAAACATTCTTTTATTTATAACGACATGGTAGAAAAAACATCCTGAAATTAGCAAGTAACTTTATTAATTTGAAAAATAACGATTTATTATGCTGCCTTTAATTATTCCTATTGGTGCCTTGTTACTAGGTGTCGCTTTATTGTTGCTTGGTAATGGACTGCTAAATACGTTATTAGCTTTGCGCGGAAGCATAGAAGGCTATGACGATAGCTTAATGGGCTTGATTATGTCGGGCTATTTTGTCGGTTTTTTTATGGGTACGTTTGCAGCGATGCCTTTGATTAATCGTATTGGTCATATTCGTGCCTTTGCTTTTTGTGCTGCATTAACTTCCTGCATGTCATTGTTGCATGTTTTATTCGTCAATCCTTACGTTTGGATGTTGTTGCGGGTGATGACAGGCGCATTACTAGTGACGCTGTACACGGTTATTGAGAGCTGGTTAACAGCCCAGACGACAAAAGAATTGCGCGGCCGTGTGTTTGCAATTTATATGGTCGTTAACCTAGGTGCATTGACTATTGCGCAACAATTATTACGATTAGATACTTCATTTTCATTTGTGTTGTTCGCACTTGCCGCTATGTTGATCAGTGTTAGTTTAGCACCAGTAACTATCACACGCTTGGCACAACCAATAATTTCAAACGCACCGCGTCTCAAATTCAAAACTATTTACGCGCTTGCGCCTATCGCCGTTATCGGTTCTGCATTATCGGGTTTAGCGATGGGAGGTTTTTGGGGTATGGCCGCAATTTATGCAAATCATGCTGGTCTTGATGTTGCTGGTGTTGCTACCTTTATAAGTTGTGCAATTTTAGGCGGCGCATTGTTCCAATATCCTATGGGACGTTATTCAGATAAGCATGACAGAAGAAAGGTACTGGCTGTTATTACTCTTTTTGCAAGTTTTGCTGCAATTCTTCTAGCTGTGTTATCTCATTATGGCGCATGGATATTATTCGCGGTTGCAATATATGGCGGACTAACATTTACTGTTTATCCGGTTATTGTCGCACACCTTGCGGATCATCTTGAACCTGAAAATATGTTGTCTGGTGTCAGTGGTCTGCTGCTGTTGTATGGTATTGGCGCAGCATTGGGTCCTGCATTAGCAGGGCAATTAATGCATGTGTTTGGATATCAAGCATTACCGTTTTACTTTTTCATTATGCAATTTTTGTCAGCAATATATGCGCTTAAAAAATATAGAGAACATGGCGCTGAATCTGTTCAGCATGCTTCACCATTTGTTCCTATGGTAAGAACATCGCCCACTGCCTTGAATATGATGACAGAAGAACAGATTCCTACATCTGAAAGTAAATAAACTATTTTAGTAAATTTAGCGCGAGCCAGCTTACACAGTTGGATTAGCAATTATTACTAGACTTGTATCCGGCACGAACTAAGGTCGGTCAGTTTATGTGAATCGTCCATAAGCAATCATATTAATCTTAGGCAAAGCGACACTGAACTAATCTTGAAAGCACACATTGAAGGTTGAACTATTTCGCACCATGCTACTGTGTCTAATTGAGTGGTTTGTTATGCTGCTTTGAAGCGATCATCCGAAGATATAACATGCCAAGAAATGCAGAAAGAACTGAGGCGACCAAAATCGATGTTTTTGCTTTATGGAGAAGGTCAGGTTGCCCATCAAACCCCAGCGTGGCAATAAATGTGGACATCGTAAAGCCAATTCCTGCTATGAATGAAGCACCAATGACATGGTGAAGATTAACGCCATTGGGTAAGCAACCTATTTTGTAGCGCAGGCCTACCCAACAGGCGCCAGAAATACCGATAAATTTACCGAATACAAGTCCAGTAATAATGCCTAGTCCAGTTGGAGATTGGATGCTATCGGTGAATGAACTAAAGCTAAATACTACGCCAGCATTGGTCAACGCAAACAGTGGTAAGATAAATAATGCTACCGGCAAGTCTAGTGCATCTTCCCAGCGACGCAGTGGCGTGCTGGCACGTGCCGCAAAATCGCGCACTTCTAGTACCTGCTCGTGATCCTGTCTGCTCGCAAGAACATCCACCTCTTTTGTTTTTTTCTGTATAGAGCTGATTATTGATTTCGCCTTCTGAAGCAACTTCCCTGATGCCAATTTAGGCCGTGCTGGCACCGTCAAGGCGATTGCAACACCGGCAACTGTGGGGTGAACGCCCGACTTGAGCATCATCCACCAGGTTGCAACACCGATGGTAATATAAAAAAGCGGCTGTCGTACGCCTGCGTAGTTAGCGATTGCCAAAAAAGCAATAAGTGCAAATGCGCTTGACAGATGCATTGTAGATATTTGCTGAGTATAAAATATTGCAATGACGAGTATTGCACCAACATCGTCGACGATGGCGAGACCAACAATGAAAGCCAAAAGACTGGCAGGTATGTGTTTTCTGACGATGGTGAGCACGCCCAATGCAAACGCGGTATCGGTTGCCATGGGGATACCCCAACCGACCTGTGATTCAAGCGACCAGTTGAACAACGAATAAATCACAGCCGGACAAACCATTCCACCTACGGCACAAAAAATCAGCATACGTCGATTTTCAGGTTGAGCGAGATCTCCGGCGAGCACTTCCCGTTTGATCTCAAGTCCGAGTAAAAAGAAAAATATCACCATAAAACCATCATTAATAATGTGTTTCAGAGAAGCTCGTAGTTCAAAATCACCCAGAAATATTCCAATTGGTGTGTGCACCAGATTCAGGTAAGCAGAAGAATAAGCTGAGTTTGCCCACCATAAGGCAACGATTGTAGACAACAGAAGAAACAGACTCGAGGTTGTCTGGGCGCGAATGAAACTTGAGAATGGTTCGTGAATATTTTCCAGGCCACGCTGCAATATATTTTTAGAGTCGTTGGCCATCCTAATCAACCGAATAAGTTATATAAATAACAGGCGTTGGCATTATTACGAATTAACACCAACTGTCGTGATACACGCTTGAATTTATTTGTCATTTTTATTAGATCTTTTGTTTAGTACTCTAGAATAGAATCTTTTAAATCATCCGAGACTGGGTTTGGGCCAATAAAACCTTTTATTACAGCGGTAATAAGCTCATTACTTTTAATGACTAATAACCTTTTCTTTTTCATATAAATATAAGTTCCTTTCCCTGGGATGAAATTAATAGCAAGAACGTCACCATTACTTAACTTTGCATAATTTTTAGTAAATAGCTCGAATTGTTCCTGATTTAAAACCTCATTAAATAAATTCATCCAATAAGGGGGAGGCGTGTCCGGCAAAATATCCGTTAGTACTTCTATACGTACAGCAATATGATGTGATATTTCAGTTTTTTGAATTTCTTCTATTTTCTTTGCATCACTGTAGAAGCCTATATGATATATATCTATAAAATAATCATTTCTTATACCGCCTCCTAGCAACTGCAGTATTTCATCTTCTAGATCTAAATCGTTTGGAATTTCAGAGTTATCTCCAAACGCATAAAGACTAAATGTTTGCATTAAAATTAATACTGCAAATATGTTAGTGATTTTTGGTGACAGGCCTATTTTGTATCTCATGGTTCCTACTTTTTGTCATCTTGTATTTACGATGATCTATAAATAAACATGAAACGAAAGGCTCCCGTCATCTTCACTAAGAGTACTTTTGTACATGGCTAAGAACTTATTACTTTATTTTTGTTGTGCAGGTTCGCCGTGTATTAATTATATGACCGACGCAAAAAATTAACAGCCCCATTAAAATACCTGGCATCCCTTCATATACTTGTGCATGCCAGCCAAGCCAACGCCATGTTAATGCGACAACTATTCCACCAAACATCATAGTTAAAATCATTTTTT
>JBLHKL010000165.1:0-4170 GCA_047618295.1 Gammaproteobacteria bacterium
CCCGCCAATATAAGATATATTGTTGTATGTTCCATTGTGATTTTTATTATTTAGCTAGCATTAATTGCAGGCGATTGCCTGTGCTCTGCGCTGAATCAGCGAGATCCCCGGTCCACTCTATGATTTTATAGAGAAACATCACGTCTATAGGGGGTAATTCTTGTTCGGTCTTATAGAGATCTGCGCGTAACTTAATTTGAATCTTATCTGTCTCACCTTCAATGACGTGTAATTCTTCAATCATCTTCTGTACACGAATCGCTTCATCGCCTCGGAATCCGGTGACGACTAATTCATCTAGTTCATTGATTGCGACTTGAGCTTGACGCGTTGCATCAATACAGCGTTTAAGAAACTCCATATAGCCGTCACTGATGGATTTTGGCAATGTCATTTTACGGCCCAGCGTTAAACCCGCTATATCCTTGGCCTTGTTTGCAATATGGTCTTGCATCTCCAGAACTTCCAGCACGTCTCTTCTGTCTATGGGCATGAAAAGGCTGGTCGGGAGATGTAGGCGAAGTTTGTTTTTTATCTCATCTGCGTCATGTTCTAGTTCTACGAGCTTTGTCTGCGTCTTTGCGGCCAGATCCCAATCATTGTTAATGACAGACTCAAAGTATGGAATGAGTTCTTCTACGCATAACACCACAATATCGATATGTTTTTGTAGAGGGGTTACCGGGGAACTACCAAAAATGCGTGAAAAATAGTTAGATTGAGCCATTAATTATGCACCCTCTGGATTTGGGGGATTTGGGTCAAATTTCTGAAGTTGATACTCATTATGCTTAACTTCACTAAATGATTATTAGTACTTAGCATTACACAAAGATGTAATATAAAAAAGTTAATCTATATGGTTTCCGGAATTGTATGCTGTATGCAGTGTCATTGTATAGAGTCAATTATCTTAAATAAGTATTAAACCTGCATTAGTATTTAAATTTCTTGTATATACTTGATTTACATCAATATGCATAAAGAAGTAAACGATAACCTACTACTATGGTGATTAAAACAATTGAAAGAAACGGCAATGGATACGAGTAATTTAAAACAACCAGAGCTTTATATAAATCGTGAGTTGAGTCTTCTGGAATTCAACCGCCGTGTATTTGAGCAAGCCAAGGATGAAAATAATCCATTACTTGAACGCTTACGTTTTCTTTGTATTGCCAGTACCAATCTGGATGAATTTTTTGAAATACGCGTCTCTGGTCTAAACCAGCAAGTTAAGTATGGCTCTGTGCAAACGGGAGAAGATAATTTAACCCCTGTTGAGATCTTAAAAAAGATCAGTGAAATAGCTCATGAACTTGTTGAGGAACAATATAAGATCCTCAACGAGGTCCTTATCCCTGAGCTGTCCAAAGAAAAGATTCGAATTCTTCGTCGCGCTCAGTGGAAGCCAAAATTATCGCGCTGGGTGAAACGCTATTTTAATAGAGAGTTGATACCCATATTAAGTCCTATAGGTTTGGATCCATCGCACCCCTTTCCACGAGTACTAAATAAAAACCTGTATTTTATCGTAACGCTTGAAGGTAAAGATGCTTTCGGTCGTGAAAGTGGTTATGCCATTGTGCAGGCGCCACGATCATTGCCACGTGTAATCGAAGTGCCAAAAGAGCATTCAACGCGAACGCATGACTTTATTTTGTTATCGTCAGTCTTGCATGATCACGTTGGTGAATTATTTCCTGGCATGAAGGTAAAAGGTTGTTTTCAATTCCGTGTTACTCGTAATAGCGATCTATTTGTCGATGATGAAGAGATTGATGATCTTTTACGCGCACTTGAAGGTGAGTTGCCATCACGACGTTATAATGACGCAGTCCGTCTAGAGGTTGCTGATAATTGCCCGGAAGAAATCATGAACTTCCTGCTTGACCAATTTAATTTAACCGAAGATGCACTTTATAAAGTTAACGGCCCAGTAAATCTAAATCGATTACTACAGCTCCATGATTTGGTTGACCGTCCTGATTTGGTTTACCCTGGTTTTACTCCGGATATTCCGCCGCGTTTATTAAAGACGACGAATATTTTTGAGACCTTACATAATGGCGATATCCTGCTGCTACATCCTTTTCAATCTTTTGCCCCGGTTGTCGATTTTCTAAGACAAGCTGCAAATGATCCTACGGTGTTGTCAATTAAACAAACCTTATATCGAACCGGTGGTGATTCAGCGATCGTAAAGGCATTAAAGGATGCTGCGCGTGCAGGTAAAGAAGTCACGGTTGTCATTGAATTGCGCGCACGCTTTGATGAAGAAGCGAATATTGAATTAGCGAGTGATCTACAAGAAGCGGGTGCACATGTTGTTTATGGTGTGGTCGGTTATAAAACACATGCCAAGATGATAATGGTTGTTCGTAGAGAAGGACGTTCACTACGACGTTATGTTCATCTTGGCACTGGAAATTACCACACGCGTACCGCTAGGCTATATACGGATTATGGATTATTAACAGCTGATCAGGCCGTTGGCGAAGATGTTAATAAGCTTTTCCATCAAATGACGGGCCTTGGTCGCGCAACAAAGTTGAAAAAATTATTACAATCACCGTTTACCTTACATAAGGGCATTCTTGATTTCATTAGACAAGAGATAGTTAATGCAAAGGCCGGCAAAGAGGCGCGTGTTATCGCTAAGATGAACGCACTAGTTGATCCTGAAATAATTCGTGCTTTGTATGAAGCCTCAATGGCGGGTGTAAAAGTGGATTTAATAATCCGCGGCATCTGTTGTTTACGCCCTGGCATAAAAGGGATCTCTGAGAATATTCAGGTTCGTTCTATCATTGGACGTTTTCTAGAGCATACGCGTATTTATTACTTCCATAATGAGGGCAACCCAAATCTTTATTGTGCCAGTGCGGATTGGATGCCAAGAAATCTTTTCCATCGAGTAGAGGCGTGTTTTCCTATTGAAGAGAAGCGGCCGCGAGATCAAGTTATTAAGTTTGGTTTATTGAATTACCTTACTGATAATACACAAGCTTGGATCTTGCAGTCTGACGGTAGTTATCGCCATGTAAAAGCCGGCAATGCTAAACCAAAATCAGCACAACAGGTGTTGCTTGATCAGTATTGCTAATGGTTTAGGTGAAAATTAATTTGTAGTCTGTTACTGAAAGATAATTCTTCTCTGTTTCAAGATCAGCCTCAGTCAAGGGGTGATCAGCAAGCCAGTTATCCTGAAAGCCGAGTTCGATCGTTTCACCATTAATCTTGATATCAATATCAGGTATTTTTATCGCGTTTCGACTTCGGTTTAGTACTATCGCCAAGCGTAAGATAATAATTAATTTTATTAGTTTATGTTTAATATCATCGGTCACCTGGTCGAACAGATTCAGTGATATTTTTCGTCGATGTAATCGAACTAGAATACTTAATAAAACTTGTTCCTGTCGTGAAAACCCGGGCATATCGGAATTGCTTAGGAGATAAGCCGCGTGTTTGTGATATTGATTATGTGCTATTGCTAAACCGACCTCGTGCAAACGCGCTGCCCAGCGAATCATTTTTAAATCTTCTCTTTTTTCTAATTGCCATTCTGCCTTGGCATTTTTGAATAAATGCTTGGTTACATTCTCAACACGTTCGGCATGTTCAACATCAACACTGTACCGATTCATCAATCGATTTACTGTTTTATCACGAACATCAATATCCTGTTGGCGGCCGATCTGGTCGTACAATAAACCCTCTCGTAATGCACCCTCCGAATATTCCATAGATTCAATTTCCAGCGCTTCAAATACAGCAGACAGCACAACTACTCCACCGACAAAAACAGGTTTGCGATTTTCAGGTAGGGTCTCGAAATCAATCTTATTGATATGTCCAAAAGAAATAAGCGCTTTTCTTAATTCAGATAAAGACTTAGGGCATATGACAGAGTCATTCCAACCTTTGGCAATTATGACATCAAGTATCGATCTTATGGTTCCAGAGGTGCCTATGGCATGATCCCAACCATAGTGCTGATAGATGCCTTGTACATTTTCCAGTTCTTGTAGCGCTGCAATACGGGCTTTACGCAAACGCTTCGTGGTTATTTCACCATCGTTAAAGAAACGTTGACTGATATTAACGCAGCCCATAAACAAACTTTCTGTGATATCGGCATCAAATCCTTTGCCGATGATGAGTTCA
>JBLHKL010000166.1:0-4081 GCA_047618295.1 Gammaproteobacteria bacterium
GGTGCAGATCAGTTCAATGCCGGCGAATGGATTAAAGCAGGTGCATTCGCCGTGGGCTTTGTAGTGCCGCTATTTGACCCGGTTTTTATGGCGAACTCGGATTGGGATGCAATTGAAGAACGAGCACGTGAATGCTTAAAAGCAATAAAAAATTCTTAATCCCACTAGTAACAGTTTTTTCGCTGTTAAGTTTGTCCGAAGCCGAGGCTGCGAAATTAAAGAAGAGTGATTATAAGAAACACTCTGATTCCAAGAGTGTTGTCCTGTTGGAAGTGAGTTGGGCGAGAAAGTGGAACTGTGCAGGCTATGAAAACGCGCAGCTTACAAAACTACTCTTCGAAAACATCTCGTCTGGAAATGCCGCAGACAAGGATTATGAAGAGATAAGGTTGAAAACGACCTCACGGTTGTTTGCCAATCCAGATTTCAAGATTTATGGATTTTTGGTTAATCCGGGCACCTATGCTTTCACCGGTTGGTCGATAAGAGCATCAAGAAGCATGACAGAAGGAGGCACAATCAGTGCCACTCGCGATCATTTAGTTGATGGTTCAGACTATCATGGGGGCACATTCGAGGTAACAGCTGGCGAAGTAATATTTATCGGAAATTTTTTCATTGATTGCCTTGTATCTCCCATTCCCTGGAGATTTTTTCCAGTCGGGGAAGAGTTCGTGAATGAACAGTTTGATACCTATAAATCTAAATTTAAGTTCATTGATAACAAGACAATCATATTTCGGCTTCTTGAAACACAAAATTTTGGTTCTGATCCCCTGCTTTGGCTGATAGGCGAGGCCAATTCAGCCTTTTATTCTGGCTATAAAGATGAAGCAATCGAACTTTTTCTTGATGCGTTGGAGAAGGCGAAAAAAAGCAATAACAAAGAAACCACTTCTATTGCAATGTACGGTCTCGGGAGGGCCCATGGGCACTCATGCAATTTCAATGAAGCTGTCATATGGCTTGAAAACTCAACAGTCGCCAGAGCAGATTTGCCCAACCGCTCTGGCTCAAGCGTTTCCCAAAATTACCTTGAGTTAGCGAGGTTGTATTCTTCGGTGAACGACTGGAAGAATACAGTCGTAAATTACGGTAAGGGATTGCCGCTGCTCGAAACGCTAGATATGCCTTCATCAGATCCTATTGGATACGCAGATGTGCTTGAATCTTACCTCGTTGCCCTTCAGAAAGTGGGCGAAACCGAAAAGGCTGCTGAAGTAGAGCTCACAATTAATGAATTACGACGTGCTAATCCAGGCAAAAGCGCTGTTTTTGTAGAAAAACCCTATCCAAATAATTGTAATGTTCCAGAATCAAAGTAAAGATACGCAGTGAAACCTCTAAGTTGAAAAATAAAAATTACTAAATAATCATCTTTGAAAGCAACCGAAGAACGCGCACGGCAATGCCTTTCAGCACTTCGAAACTAACCCGGAATCACCGGCATGAACCTAAAATCATTGGTCGAATATTGCAGACAACTTCCGCACGTTGTTGAAGATGTGAAGTGGGGAAATGACCGGGTGTTCTCCATCGAGAGCGGCAAGATGTTTTGTGTTTTCAGTTTCGAAGAAGAAACTTACACCGGCATGTCAATCAAGGTGGATGATCATCGCTTTCTTGAAATGACCGACCGGCCTCAGTTTAGACCAGCGCCATATATGGCACGCGCCAAATGGGTTCAGCTGATCGATAAACTGGTATTGCGGATTCAGAATTGAAAGCGTTGATGAAACGGTCGTATGAGTTGTATTTTGAGAAGCTGCCTAAAAAGACACAAATTCTATTCACGTGACTGCAACCCGAACGGCACATGTATATATATCAGTAGTGATATCTGCATGAAACAATCGTAAGTTTTTTATCTTCAACGACATAAACCAGGCGATTGTTTTTATCTATTCGGCGCGACCAAAATCCAGAAAGGCTTTCTTTTAATGGTTCTGGCTTCCCAATTCCCTTGAATGGCTCTCGCATCGTTGTCTGTATCAAGCTGTTTAGTCGCCTTAACGTTTTCTTATCTTGCCGTTGCCAATACAGGTAGTCTTCCCAGGAAGCCTTTGTCCATGAAAGGCTTTCAATCATCTATGAGTTCACGTTGAGACGTATTACCTGACCGATATTGTGCTATTGAGTCACTTAAATGAGCTGCATTTGCTGGGCTTTGTAACAAGTAAACTGTTTCCATTAAACCGTTAAAATGATCCAGAGACATAAGCACTGCATCGTCTGCATCGCGGCGAGTAATCACGGTGACATCAGAGTCATTAACTACCTGGTCAATGACATTTTTTAATTTATTTCTGGCATCTGAAAAGCTTATTACTCTCATGGCTTTCTCTCACAAAATTTCACATATTTACAAGTATAACTTGTGCTTAATATTGTACAAGTAGGAATTCACCAAATACGTTTTATCCAATTGTGACCATGGTATGTGTCGCATTACTTTCCAGGATTGACATCCAAGATGTGCCAATTCATATGAATTGGTGGACATTTTCAATTGGTTACTATTTCAATTATCATTGCTCAAGTGGTTCCACTCTAACTGAATTCAACATTTCTACTAATGTCCCTAGTCTTTGTTGATACAGTCGTGTTTCATTTGAATTTTCACCAAAAATGGACATGGTCAGAATCAACACGTATCGGTCATGGATTGGTGCTGCGTAAATCACGCCTCGTCGATGCCCAGTAGCCAATACTATTTTCAGCCATTGATGATCAGAAGATACATAATCGCCTTCAAATATAAACTCGCGCTCTGCACTCGGTCTTGACATATATAGTCTAGATTTTATTTCGTCAGTTGAAATGTCTTCGCTGAATTCATTGTTCTTGCTCAAACGAACCATACTTCCCGTTATTCGGGTAAAGAAAAAATCACTATCTCTACCCTTACCGAGATCGTAATTTGCGATGAACAGTCTCTGAGGAATCCCTTCGTTTGTATAAAAGTACTGATTTATTACGTCATCTGTTTTTGAAATTCCTGAGGGAAGTTTTAGATAGACTTTTATTGCGTCATCGATAGCAAAAGAATGCTCCGTCCAAATCTCTTTGCCGATTGTTGGAACGTTAGAACAATTCAAGGAAAAAAAGACTAAAAACAACCAAAGAATTAGAATTCGGTTTAATGGGTTTGGTTTCTTATTGGAATCCTTTCTCATGGTGAATAAACACTATGCGGGCTTAACGTTGTGAATAATAAAGGCGATGCAAGGGCAGAAGCAATAATTTTAAAAGGATTGTAAGTACCAAAACCTAATATATTTGGGACAGCATCAAAGAAATTTGTTTGATATTTGCCAACAGCAGCACCTGCTCTGAGAACTGCGCGTGCATGAAGATTTTGGCCAACTGCGGCTCCGTTAAAATTCACAATAGTATTTGTAGTCAGCGAATTTTGAGAAACCTGACGTAATGCGTTTGACGCAATTATTGTGCCCTGGCTATGCGCGGTAAGATTTGTCAATGAATCAACATTATGCTCCAAAATTCCGGCCAACTGTCTTGAGAGACTCGAGGTATTTGTAACTTTACCCAAAACAGATTCAACTGTATCTGCAATAAAACCATGTGTTCGGTTATGAAATAGAAAAAACTCGTCAGGCCTACCAAGCTGTTGAACCGTCTTGTCTATTGCTTCACCAATTTTGTTGGCTTGCCCGTTAACGAATAAGTCCTTTACTTGAACAATGCTATCATCAGCTACATATTCAGTAATATATTGTCCGGTTATTTCGTTGTATTTCACGTGCCATAAATCGCCTCGACCACTCTTCCAATTTTGGATTCCCATCCTTATTTTCCCTCCTATATAACCAGTCGCAGCACCGATCAATGCCCCTTCTAGTGCACCGTTAACGCTTCCGCTAAGAATGGCACCAGAAACGAAACCTGCTGCTGCCGCACCGATAACGCTCGAAGTCAGGTAGGCTCCAGATGCAGCCACACCAGCTGCAACAGATGAACTTGCACCCCAAGCCAGGTTACTTGCCCACCCAAACGTGTAGTACGAGGCCACCGCCGCAACGATTGTCCTGCCCCACTTTCTTACAAAACGGCTTAGGCT
>JBLHKL010000167.1:0-4058 GCA_047618295.1 Gammaproteobacteria bacterium
ATTTTCTGCTAATCCGCTCATCAGCAATGCATAATTGTTTAGCTGATCTTGGTAACGTTCCTGCTCATGGTCCAGAAAACCATCCCGATTTTTACCTTCGTGTCGACTTGTCTTGTAATCGATTATCCAACGCACACCTTTTGTATCAATGAAAGTTCTGTCTAAAATGGCATTAACCAACTTATCGTCGACGATGCCACTTATAGCGTATTCATTTTCTTGTTCTGCATGTTCATTTGAAAGTATCCACAGCCCACGTTCATCATTTAACATTGTTATTAATGCCGCGTTAACCCGCTTTACAGCATCAGGCCTTTCTCCTTCTGGCACACCAAGATGCCGCAGCGCATTATCAAAACTTTTTGATTCTGCGTTAATACGCTCATTAGACCATTTAGATAATCCTTCTTCTGCTATCCATTGGATTGCACTATGGACAACTGAGCCAATATGTTTAATCGTTTCTCCTGCCCATTCAAACTCAATTAACACAGTTTCCTGTTCGGATTCATCTGATATAGATTGGTGCCATTGAAATTTTTCTGGAAGATCAGGTAAGGCCCACTCTTTCGTTAATCGTTTTGATTCCTGATTAATAACTGCCGAGAATTCTGCATCATCTTGTTCTGGGATATCCGGCATATGTTTTTCGAAAACAGGATTAACTGTCGCCCAAAGATGTGCCAACAATGACCGTCCTTGTGGTTCGCAGCTAAGGACGTCTTTTTTCTCTTTAACACTCGCATGCCCAAGTAAATGTAAGGTTTTCTTTGTTCGTGTCGTTGCTACGTACAATAAACGTGCATCTTCAAAACGTTGTTTGGTCTTATCTATATCGTCTATATACTTATAGATAGCCGTTTTTTCAGCGCCTGCTTCATGGATGGGTGCCAGAATTAGATCTTCTTCATCACCACGCGTTCGAAGTAACCATGCCAATAATTCTGTTTGATTCGAACGTGGTGATCGTCCAAGTCCGGGTAGTATGACATGATCAAATTCAAGACCTTTTGCCTTATGTATTGTCATTAACTGCAAACGATTGTCTGCCCTGCCATCAGGTGCTGCGTACAATTGACTGACCTTGTCGAGTAACTCTTGTAAATCTTCAATCGTGCCACCCTGATCCAGGGTCTCAAGTAACGATAAATAACTGATACAATTTTCGAGATCTGTTTTATTAGGAAGTGTTGCAGGTCCACCTAATTGAATCCACAGCGACTCGACTGCGTCACGAATAGAGTGACGCTGTCTTTCTGCTAGTGAATTTGTAAAGATTGCTCTGAATTTTTGCAGTCGTAATTGCTCATCCTTTTGCAGACCTTTATTAAGCTCTGGTTCATTTATAGATTCCCATAATGTTTTATCTTTATTGTCATGACAAAGTTTATGCATCGACTCTAGCGATAAACCACACCACGGCGCACGTAAGCAAGCTAACCACGCCACACGGTCTGCTTGATACAAATAGGCTCGTGTCAGTGCAAGTAAGTCTTGTACCGAAGATTTCGTACCAAGACCTTCTAAATCAACGGCATTAAACAACATCCCTGACTCACGTATAGCTGGGACAATTTCTAGCAAATGTGATCGGCTACGAACTAATAATGCAATATTTTCTTCCGGATAATCTCGTTGTATTTCCTGAATAATGCTGATTACCTGCTGCGCCTCTTTCTTATGAGCTCGACCATAAAGCGGATAAATTTTTACATTATTACTCGTTGTTGTTTTATCAAAGGCAACCGCATCGCTATACGATACACCACCAGAAATTAAGTCATCTTGCTTAGGAAAGATTGATTTAAAGCTAGTATTAACCCATTCAACCAAGCCTGATTCTGATCGAAAATTAATAGCAAGGCGTAATGTTTCAAGCGGGATATTCCCAAATGATTTTTCATGATACGTTTTCAAGAACAGTGCGACTTCTGCTTCACGAAACCGATAAATCGATTGCATTGGATCGCCGACCAAAAATAAACTTCGGCCGTCGTCGAACGACCATTCACGCGTTAAGCCTTGTAACAGACGATATTGATTAACAGAAATATCCTGATATTCGTCAACGAGTAGATGCTTTATATGGTAATCCAACTGCAATGCCAACTCTGTTGGTGAATCGTCTGTCCCCAATGCTTCAACCGCAGACGCAGCAATACCAATAAAATCCATTTGATTGCGCTCAGCAAATATCAAACGTAATTGAGCAGCAGATAATTTAAGTAATTCACACAAGGCATTAACAATTAGCCACTCGTCATCTGTAAATCGTGCATTAGGTAAACTACTAATCGTCGCCAAACCCTCTTTTAAACCATTCAGCTCTTGCAGTTCAGAGATTAATGCCAACACTTGTTTTTTCTTGCTACTCCGCTCATCAGCTTCAAGCTTGTTCCCACTAGCAGGGGGGAATCCATTCTTTACCGTTAATTGTTTTCGCCATGAACCTGACTTGGTTAATAGTAACTCACTTATGCCACGCCAATATTTAAGATCGCTTTCATTATTATTGGGCAATGATGTCATAGAGTCGCAACTTGCCACCGGATTATCAGGATCTGTATCAGCAAGGTGTTTAGCAGCGAATTGGATTACTTCAATTAGCTCATTTTCATATTGACCCGGAAATGTTTTTTTCACGAGCTGTAGCTGATCTTCTATTAGCCTGACTATTGCCCGTTCCATGTCACTGCGTTCATGTTCTTGAATGACATAGGCCAACCACTGATCACGTTTCTTTAACATATCCACAATCATGTTTTTAATACGTGGTAAATCGTTGTCTAAATGAAATACGAGATTAGCAATCGCTTCCGACCAACCTGCACCACTTTCAAGCTCTGCCAGAGTATTAATTGCGGCTTGTTGATATAAAGGTTCAGCGTCTTCAAGCGTGTCTGGCTGTGTGCCCAACCTTGCCAGTATGGGCATCTGTCTCGTTAATGAGGCACAAAGTGAATCTATCGTCTGGATTCGTAATCGACCCGGGTTTTGCCTTAACTGCCACCCCTGTGCCTGGTCACGCTGTAATGCTATAACAGCCAATTCGTAACTTGACTTCTGATGCGAAGATTCAGGTTCAACACCATTAGCTGCCATCTCTAATGCATCAAGGATTCGCCCTTGCATTTCTGCAGCGGCCTTACGGGTAAATGTAATAGCAATGATCTCTTCAGGCGCATCGACTAAAGAAAGTAGTCTCAAATAACGCTGAATCAATAAGCCCGTCTTACCTGAGCCGGCAGGGGCTTGAATAATAAATGATTGATCAGGAGCAAGGGCCTTTGTCCTGGCTTCATTATCGACAAGCTGATTAGTCATTGATGACCCCCTTCTTGCTGCTCATCATCAATTAAATTATCTATGCGTTCATGAATACGACATAAAGAATGTAGATCACAATATCGGCATGCTGCTGCTGTTGGCTCAACTATGGCCTTGCCTCTACGAAAATCATTAGCAAGTTGTATCAACACCTGCTCCCAACTTTCAAACCTGTCCTGCCATATAAAGTCAGCATCCTGTTTGATGCCCGGTAAGATGTCATCGCCATCAGCCTGTCCAAAGAAACCGAGCTTGCCACGTTTCAAACTTGCAAAGGCTATCGCCGCGACCTCTTGTTTGCTAGTCACTGCATAAAGTGGCATTTGCGGGTCGTTGGGATTCTCAGACTCCCACTCATTCTTACTAGCAACACCAGTCTTATAGTCAATGATGACGCAACGACCATCGGCGAGTTCATCAATTCGATCCACACGCAGATGTAATTCAATATCTTCAAACAAAATGGTTTGCCACTCTTCTGTAGCTATAACCTTAAATTCATTCCTATCGCTTTCTATTTGTAACCATTGTTTTAGCAATCGTTCTAGTCGAAGTTGCTCAAGTTCTGTAAAGCGATCGGTAAAGGTCTCTGGCTGTTGTGCTTGTTGCTGTTTAATGGCTTCCTGTACAACAGAGTGAATTATCTTTACAAGTTCTGATTCCGATCGATATTGCAGATTCTCTGAAGTCTTTATGCGCTGCCATAGATAATGCAAGGCACGATGTACCAG
>JBLHKL010000168.1:0-4014 GCA_047618295.1 Gammaproteobacteria bacterium
ATAAGCGGTGAGTTGCAACCGTTCGACTATCGTAAACTGAGCGACATTAACATGGCGTTTAAAAACATTAGTACTAACAGTCTTTCTCCTTATGCGGCAAAGTTTGCGGGACGTAAGATCGAATCGGGCAGTTTGTCATTATCGTTGGATTATAAGGTGGCTAACAATAAATTAGAGGGTACTAATAGTATTATATTGGAAAAATTAGTGCTGGGTGACAAAGTGAGCAGTCCAGATGCGATGGACTTGCCGCTTGATATGGCAATAAGTTTATTAGAAGACGATAACGGCAAGATTGATATAAAGTTACCAATCAAGGGTGACTTAAACAATCCGGAATTTGAAATGAAAGCGATAATCAATAAGGCTATCGGTAATCTGGTTGGTGGAATTGTGACGGCGCCATTCAAATTTATTGGGTCGATATTTGGCATGTCCGGTGATGAACTTAAATTCGTCCAATTTGTTCCAGGTGAAACTGACATCACGCCACCAGAGGAGGAGAAACTAACGATCCTCTCGAAGGCCTTACTAGAAAGGCCCGCTTTGATACTGGTCGTATCAGGTACATATAATCAGGAACGCGACAGTATAGCCATAGCTAAAAAATCATTACTTGAAAGCATTAGTGTTAACAGTAGCGATGGACAAATGCTATTAAATTATTCAGACCCAGTGGTACAGGGCGCAATTACGGATCTGGCAGATCAGCGGCTTGATGAAACAACTCGACTTAAATTGGAAGAATTGGCCACTAAAGATAATGCTGTAAACAATAATGAGTATTATGAAAATCTATTCAACCATCTAGCGCAAGTAGCATCATCTGATATTAACCAGACCGAACTTAAAGGTTTGGCCACTGATCGTGCTAAGGCAATAACTAAATACATAGTTGAAACTGAAAAAACCTTAGTAGATCGTGTCAGATACTTGGACGAGGTTGTTATAAATGAAACTGAAGGCGACCTAATAAACATCCAACTAGATTTGGATACTCAGCGATGAGTTTTATCTTCTCAGCATGTACCCTAATTTCAATAAGTAGTGCTTGATATACTAATGTCTACTTCTGGCCGATGACCGCTAATTAATCTCAATTAAACCATATGGGAACTTAAATAGTTTAAGTGTTTAATATGGATGAATAGTTATACATCTTAGGAAGGGGGATGCTTTGAAAAATCTGTTCCAGACATTTTCAATCGGCTGCGTCCATGCAGCAGTAGTCGTTCACGGCATACATGCCGGGCGCTTTACTTGTGCTTGCTCTGTAACAGTTCCCGACGTTGCTCTAATCTTGATGCCGTGCAGTTGTATACGTCGTCCGCTGCACTACTAGGGCAACATACAATCGATTTTTAAACTTCATGCAGTTTATCTGATAAGATTCGTGCTTTATAGTTAATGTGAACCCTGAGCCCACATTAGACATCCGAAAATTAATAACATTATAGGTATGTTAATGAAGTTAAGCCCTGTCATATTGGCTGGTGGTGGTGGTACCCGTCTCTGGCCTTTATCTAGAGAACATTATCCCAAGCAATTTTTAAAATTATTCGATGATAATACCTTGCTGCAAAATACATTATTGAGGTTAGACGGGTTAGATTCATCATTCGATGTATTGGATCCCGTCATTATTTGTAATGAAGCACACCGATTTCTTGTTGCGGAGCAAAGTTCTCAAGTTTCCAGAAACATCAGCAATATTATTCTTGAACCAAAAGGCCGGAATACAGCACCCGCATTAACTGTAGCTGCAATACACCAAATCGAAAAAGAAGGTGACGCAGTCATAATAATGATGCCTGCGGATCATATTATTACTGAAATAGAATTATTTCATGATGCAATAAATGCGGCTCTGGAAATGGCGCAAGATAATTATCTTGTAACCTTTGGCATCAAACCAGCATCTCCTGAGACAGGTTATGGCTATATTCACATTGCTGACAAAATTCAGACTATCAATAAGCAATCCATCCATGCAATAAGTGGATTTACTGAAAAACCGAATCGAGCTACAGCAGAAGAATATTTAAATTCGGGAGACTACCTGTGGAACAGTGGTATTTTCATGATGAAGGCATCTGTATGGCTGGAAAGAATTAAGTTACTTCAGCAGGAGATAGCCAATGCTAGTTTAGAAGCTATTAATAAGGGTAAAAATGACGGTTTATTTTTCAGATTAGATGAAGAATCGTTCCTGAAATGTCCGGATGATTCAATCGACTACGCAGTTATGGAAAAACTGGCACAAAATAACGACGATAAAATTGCTGTTATACCGGTTGATGTTGGTTGGTCTGATGTTGGTGCATGGTCATCGGTGTGGGAAATCAATGATAAAGATAGTAATAATAATTATATCGAAGGTGATGCAATTGTTGAAGATTCCAGTAATTGTTTTATTAAGAGTGGACGTGGTTTAGTCGTCACAATTGGTTGCCATGATATGGTCATCGTTGATACTGATGATGCGATTATGATTGCGGATAGAAATAAGACGCAGGATGTAAAGAAGATTGTTGAAAAATTAAAAAACGATAATCGCAGTGAATCTTTGCTGCATCGAAAGGTCTATAGGCCATGGGGTAGTTATGATTCGGTTGATTCTGGGGAAAAGTTTCAGGTTAAACGCTTGACAGTAAATCCCGGAAAAAAACTATCTTTACAATTACATCATCAGCGTGCTGAACATTGGGTTGTGGTCAAGGGTATTGCAAAGGTGACCAAAGGTGATGAGGTTATTGTCTTGCAAGAGAATGAGTCAACATACATTCCTGTTGGGATTAAGCATCGATTAGAAAACACGACTGATAAATTACTGGAAATCATCGAGGTACAATCAGGCGACTATTTGGGTGAAGATGACATTGTTCGATTTGATGATGATTTTGGACGTGACTAAGTAATTTAATAAAGGCACAACAAGCATGCATGATACCTTACCTTTTCTTAACCAAAGAAAATTCCCAACGATTAAGCGGGATAATCTCCATACGCTACAAATTAATATTGGATTGAAATGTAATCAGCAGTGTTTTCATTGTCACGTAAATTCCAGTCCGAAAAGAAAAGAAAAGATGTCTGACGCTACCATTGAGGCAGTCAAATCTTTCCTTACAACAAGTAATATTGAAACTTTAGATATCACCGGTGGTGCGCCGGAACTTCATCCTGAATTTAGATCTCTTGTAAAGTATGCACGTGAAAAAGGGATACATGTTATCGATCGATGCAACCTGACCATCCTGGAAGAACCGGGGATGGAAGACCTCGCAGAATTTCTTGCAGAATATGAAGTAGAAGTTATAGCTTCGCTGCCCTGTTATGAACTGGAAAATGTAGATAAGCAACGTGGTGAAGGTGTATTTGAGAAAAGCATTGAGGGTCTAAAACAATTAAACAATGTCGGATATGGTCATTCAAACTCTGAGTTGTCATTGAACCTGGTTTTCAATCCCCAGGGGCCTGTATTGCCACCAGCACAAGATGAATTGGAGAGTGCTTATAAGAAAGAATTATTAAACAGGTATGGTATTGAATTCAATAAACTCTTCACTTTATGCAATATGCCTATAAACCGATTTGGAAGTACTCTGATATCCAATAATCAATTGGACGATTATATGGCAATCCTCGTGCAGTCGCACCGGGATGAAAATATTGAAAATGTAATGTGCCGCAATTTAATCAGCGTTGATTGGCAGGGTTTCGTTTACGATTGTGATTTTAATCAAATGTTAAATATTAATCTGAATGATAATGAAGAACAGATACATATTTCAGAGCTGATTGACAGTGATGTTGAAGGTGATGAGATTGCAGTCCGCGATCATTGTTATGGTTGTACTGCCGGGCAAGGCAGTAGCTGTGGTGGTGCATTGACAGCTTAAGATCATATGCAAATAAAATTATCTATTATAACCCCAACGCTAAACGAAGCCGATCAAATAGAGCAACATCTCGGTAACCTTCAGATATTACGACAACATGGTCACGAGGTGA
>JBLHKL010000169.1:0-3941 GCA_047618295.1 Gammaproteobacteria bacterium
GGTGCATGGAATAACAGGGGTGTTGCTTTATAAAAACGGCAGGTTTATGCAAGTAATCGAAGGGTTAGAGAGCGATATTGATTTTTTGTTCCTAAAGATTCAACAAGACTCAGCACACAATTACATTAATAAACTATTCATGAAGCCAATACCGCACAGAATTTTCCCTGAGTGGTCTATGGGATTCAGAAGGGCATCACCAGAGAAACTGGACGGATTTACTGATTTCTTGTCTTTAAAAAATGAAGGTGATATTCCATCTTTACCAGCACAACTCTTATTATTTTGTTTTAAGGAAGAATGAGACAATAGAATCATTAGAAAAGTGGGTCGTGGTGATTCATTGCTGGCACATACCTTTTTCTTTACTGCTTGCTGCTGCTCTTGCTGCCTGCTGTCTCTGTGTACGTAATTCATTTTGCGCCTTTGCAACCTGCCCCCTCTCCCGTTTAACTCGGTCCGCTTTCTTTTTTTTATCGTTTCGTTCCTTATCTTTTTTTGCCTTAATTTTGTCATGATCCTCCGGTCCATACGCCTCTTCTTCCTCTAAATCCGTTAATCGCATTGTTCATTTCTCCTTAATTTGATGTTGGTCATATCGGTCCTACAATGAACGAATATTTGCAAAACTCCGCAACTGCTCAGTCACCTCTAACGAATACCATACCCAAGCAAGATAATGCTCACTGTGAGCAATCACAGTAACTTTGTGAGATATATGGGTTCCATATCGTACATAATTCCAACTACCACTGTTGAGGGTTATGTATTATTGTAGTTCAAGCGATTGCTATGGATGGTTCAATTGGAATTATCTCCATCATGATTTATTAAGGACGACTATGAAATCTGGATTTAGATATTTTTGTTTTATCTGTGCCTCTTTGTTGGCAACTCAAGTGTTTGCCGCAGATATGTCAGGCTGGTCTGACAAAACGGTCTGTCGTATTGCTAAAGCGACTCCTGATAATACAGAGTATCAAACGGAGTTGACCAAACGTAGCTTAATTTGTGGTGGACAAGCATCTTCTTCCTCAGTTAAATCAAATAATAAATTACTCCCTAATGGACTTAAACACATCAAAGTTATTAAGGATTGGGAGCCTGTTGCTGATTTTGAGGCATTAAAAGCATACTCTAAGCTAGTCCCAATATCGGGATTCCGAGTCCGTAAAAATAAAGAATGGAATTGTATAGATAGGATTACAAACGTAAATCCATATCCAGATAATAAATCGCATCGACCATGGACTCACTGTCAAGCGTATGTTCACGGATTAACTGCAAGCAATCCACAAATACTTGGCAACGTATTGCTAAGTTGGGCATCAGCTAAAAAAGACCCTATGGTTGTTAAACCTCCAAAGTCGGGTAAATACAATGTTGCAGGCTACGATATACCGTCCACCATAGGCACTTTTTCCCAATCTTATGCGCTCTGGTATGACGAAATAGCTTACACGCCAGATGAGCGTAAGCGGGTAGATGATTACATGACTAAAAAGCTTATGCAGCAAAAGTTTCCTGTACTCAGTTCTGGAAGAAGAAAGTGCAATATTAATAATATTAACAGTGTCTATCAAAAAACCACGGGGTCAAATAACTGTGGCAATATTCGCATGAAAGTATCTGTAGGCGAAATCATGCTTGGCTTTAGACTAGAAAATCAGGCTTTACTTGATAAGGGACACGACGACATATACGTAGTACAGGCTTTTATTAACAAAGATGGTATAAATATTAATCACGCTTCTAGGGGTGGCAATACAGTCAACTATTCTTGGGAATACACATACTACTCCAGCCTCCTGGCAGAAATATATACTACCGTTGGTTATGACTATTTTGAGCACACCCTTCCACATGGCGCAAAAGTCCATGAGCATTTGAGTTTTAATTATAGACTTTTAAAAGACTTTAAGTTGACCGCTCCTTGGGCAAAGAAAAATGTAGGTTCAAAACACCTCCCATACAGAAAAATAAAGAATTTATCGCAAGCAGAATATCAAAAAACAGATAACGCACGAGATGCTTATAGTTGGTGGGACGGTGACAAAGAGTTTGTAAAAGCACACACTAAATTTGTTAATAGGTATATGCCAGAGCTTTATACTTTTGACGTAAAAAGTTTTATGCGCTCTAATTTTAACGAATCAGCAAATTTTGGTGTGCATCCCTACATGCTTCATTTAGGAAATAATTTAGAAAAAATTATCAGTGCCCGAGTAAATACCAAAGCAGTATTAGCCACTTGGCTAAAAAGTATTAAATGGGAAGGGTCGGTTGAGGATGCAATAAGCCTAGATGGTTCTTTAGGGGGCGCTGCAATGATTGATGGTGAGTATGCTCTGACCTATTTTTGGATTCGTGCTGTTAATGGACGCATCTACAAAAGACCAATAGATAAGTTAACTGTGTTAAATGGAAACATTACACACACAGCGATACCTAGCGCTATAAACCCGGAGCCTGATGCGATGAAATTTGAAGTTGAAGAGGGCATAATTACAGCGATTGGCACACTACGATATAATCTAGATGAGCCGTTAGAAGAGATTACATTTCGTGGTGTGATTGGCACTGGGCTTCTCATTGGCACTTTATCTCAAGGAGATATCGTAGTATTACATCTGACGAACTGGTAGTCAGCGTCTTCTATAGAGGTATAGTCAAATGTGGTTTGATCGATTGCCAGATGAAAACAATCACGGACTAACACCAGAATCATTACCTAAAGTGTCAACGCCTCACGCTCTCGCTTTAATCAAGGGGGTGGTTATGCCGATATAAAGAAGAGCAAGCGAGAAGTTGCAGAAGCAAAGATTGACGTTGTTGAACGAGCGATTTATGCGCTGGATGCTATTGATAACCCTGGACCTACTGCATCTGAAGCTGCCGCACACTCTGTCCGCCTGCGAGCGATATTGAAAAGTCAGGAATAATAGTGTGTATGGTCTAATTTTTACCGATCTAGACCGAAAGGCAGTTTAGATAATTTTTGCGCTAAACTCAGAATTCTTCCTAGAGTAATTACTATACACTAGAACTTGCATAATACAGCGACAAAAGAAAATCAGATCCAATGAACCTGATTGAGGCGCGAACCGCAGGTAGTAGCTAGCTATTGCCAAGGTTTTCAACGAAAAGCAGGACAAGGTGTGTATATGACTCAATTGGTGCACTTGGCATATGTTAGTACATCGCGGAGAGAACTGAGTATTAAATGCATATCAGATCTGTTGGAGGTTGGCAGGAAGTCCAACAAGGAGCATGGCATAACAGGGATGTTGCTTTATAAAAATGGCACGTTTATGCAAGTAATTGAAGGATTAGAGAGTGATATTCATTTGTTGTTCCTGAACATTCAACAAGACTCAAGACACATTGACATTAATTTACTATCAATAGAGCCAATACCGCACAGAAGTTTCTCTGAGTGGTCTATGGAATTCACAACGGAACCATCAGAGAAACTGGTCGGATTTACTGATTTCTTGTCTTTAAAATCTGAACTTAATATTCCATCTTTAGCGGCACAAACCTTATTATTGGGTTTTAAATGAGCATGGGACAATAGAATCATTAGAAAAGTGTCCCCACAGATGTACGCTGCCATTCATAGCGGTAGATTAGAAACGATGCTACGGATTGCACGTTCAACTACACTTAGTTTGACGCTTTGCTTACTAGTAAGTCGGCTATCATCACTACGTTTCTCGTTACTGCGCGACGTAATGAGGCGCGGAAGTGACACTATGTCTGCACTTAAGTCACATCCAACCTCAAAGCTAATGTCTCTATCAAACCAAATGCGCAGACTGCTGTCATAGTGCAGAATTTCTTGCAGCATCTCCAACGCATCTTCACAAAGACTTTCACTCTTGTTGTAGAACGTTTTAGCAGTGGCGTGTTTACCTTTGCTGCTATAGCCTTCAGCACGA
>JBLHKL010000170.1:0-3905 GCA_047618295.1 Gammaproteobacteria bacterium
AGCAACGCGACTGACAATCCAATCTTCCATTCAGACATCTTCATATCTATAAGACGAACACCAAGTGCAAACAATAGTAATGGAACTGCTATATTGCCCAGCATGCGTATTGGCTCTAATAATGTCTGAGGTACATTTATATGTAATAAACTCAATATCAATGCTAATACAACTGCGACAATCATTGGCGAGAGAAATACTTTTAAAATGTTGGGTTGTTTGTTCAATAGATATCTACCAAGTGTAATGTGGAAAAAATTACAGACAACAAAACAGATAACCGCTGCTGGTAGTGCAGCTTCACCAAAACTTAATACAACTAATGGCAAGCCTAGGTTGCCTGCATTGGCAAACATAACAGGCGGGGATAGACTGCGAGGATCGATATTGAACAAATGTGAAGCCAACAAGGCCACCAGCCCCGATAATAGTATGACCAGCGTAATTGCGAGCGCCAATCCGCCAAATAGTCCAGAGATACCTCCGCGTTCAATCAATACACTGAACAGCAGACAAGGGATGAATATGTCCATATTCAAACGATTTGGAAGCACCATGTCCGGCCTGAATTTATTAGCGTAAAACAGACCTGCTGCCACTATGGCAAAGATGGGAAAGGTGATTTCAAGGATTCTTGCAGCAATCATTGTTGGTTTTTAGCGACAGTAATAGAGGAGTGATTTTGAATGGATTTTTATTTTTAGTCTCTTCGCGATATTATGTTGGATTAAATAGATGATCGATAATAATTAAACCAACTTTAGATCGCATCTAAACATAAAAATAAAAACAATAATACTATGCTGACTTCAAGGTTATTCTATCTCGCACTTTTTGTTATTTGCCTATCATTACTTGGCTTTGGGCTCTATTTGGAATATGTCAAAGGTCTGGATCCTTGCCCGCTGTGCGCGTTTCAACGATTAACCTATATAACGATTGCTGTCATTGCTCTAATTGGTGCTATCCATAACCCTATGGGTATATTTCGAATTGCATACAACACGCTACTGATTATTTTGGCCTTGGTTGGCGTTGGCATAGCAGGCCGGCAGACATGGTTACAACATTTGCCACCAGAACTGGTGCCTGAATGCGGCCCTGGACTGGAATATATGCTTGAAGTATTTCCTTTTGGACAAGCATTAAAGATGATTTTCAGTGGCTCTGGTGAATGCGCTGAAGTCCAATGGCAATTTATAGGATTGAGTATTGCTGAATGGAGTCTGGTTTGTTTCGCGAGTATTACTATTGCCACCCTTCTGGCAACATTTATGTTAAAGCCTGAGAGAAGACTTTTTAATTTCTAAGAAGTAAGCTTAAATTCTAAGCTGCTTCCAATAACGAGATATGAACGTGCAGTTAATTCAGCAGCCATTCGGCTTTCTGTTGCGAAAGCCTTGCACGGTTTTGTCACATCTCGCTATATACCAAAGCTAGATTACGTTGGTTTGCCAGCAGTTTGGCTGCGGATATTTCAATCTTTCCAGGCTTGGGAAAGCGATGATAATCTAGTGCGGACTTTTGTGTTTCGTCTGTCATTATTATTTAAATGGCATTCCCGGAGGTGGCATATTGCCGCCCATCCCACGCATCATCTTCGCCATACCGCCTTTACCAGACATTTTTTTCATCATCTTCTGCATTTGTTTAAATTGCTTTAATAATTTATTGATATCTTGAATTTGTGTTCCCGAGCCGCCAGCAATTCTTTTTTTACGTGAGCCATTAATAATGGCTGGATCGATGCGTTCCTTACGTGTCATGGAATCTATGATTGCGCCTAATCTAACAAACTCCTTATCATTAACTTGGGCCGCTGCACCGGGCGGCAATTGTGACATCCCAGGTATTTTATCCATCAGACCTGCAATCCCCCCCATATTACCCATTTGTTTTAATTGCTCACGAAAGTCTTCCAGATTAAAACCTTTCCCTGTTTTAAGTTTCTTGGCTAACTTGAGGGCTTCTTTTTGATCTGTTTTTTCTTCTACTTCTTCAATCAGACTTAGGACGTCACCCATGCCTAATATTCGAGAAGCAATACGTTCTGGATGAAATGGCGTTAAGGCATCACTTTTTTCACCGGTACCAATAAATTTAATTGGTTTTCCAGTGACGTGCTTGACAGTTAATGCGGCACCACCGCGAGCATCACCATCCGTCTTGGTTAAAATAGTGCCTGTTAGTGGTAATGCCTGATTAAATGCAGCAGCCGCGTTTACGGCATCTTGCCCCATCATGCTATCAATCACGAACAGGGTCTCGATTGGCGTTATCTTGTCATGCACAGTTTGAATTTCTTGCATCATCTCATCATCGATATGCAACCGCCCTGCACTATCAACAATGAGTACATCTATCAGTTGACGTCTGGCTGTATCAACCGCATTGGCAGCAATGGTAGCCGGGTCTTCTGTTTCCTTACTTTCAATCCAGACTAAATCATTTTCATTCGCCAGGGTCTGTAATTGTTTAATTGCCGCTGGTCGATACACGTCGCAACTCACTACGGCGACTTTTTTATTCTCTTTGTGTTTAATCCAACGACCCAGTTTTGCAGCAGTGGTCGTTTTACCGGCGCCTTGTAATCCAGCCAGAAGAATAACGGCGGGGGGCTCTGTTTTGAGATTTAATGGCTCATTGCTGTCTCCCATGAGGGAAACCAACTCTTCATTAACAATCTTAATCAGTGCTTGTCCCGGCGTGAGACTGGTAACGACTTCTTTATCCAAAGAACGATCACGGACATGCTGGATAAAATCACGTACAACCGGCAAGGCGACATCGGCTTCAAGCAATGCCATACGGACTTCACGTAGCCCAGCACTGATATTCTCTTCACTTAGACGGCCATGGCCACGTAGGTCTTTAAAAACCCGGGTTAATTTATCAGAAAGAGTATCAAACATAGTGTTCTAGATTCATCAATTTAATTTTAGTAAAATAGTCGGTTATTCTAACTTATTAATTCAATAACTTAAAAAAATCATTCGCATGTCTGTAACAGAATCAACACTTCTACAGCCCGGCAGAATATGCAATCATCTACTTATCCCTATAGATAATATTGAACTATGAGTCTTCAAGCTATTGCAGCTGTATTACTTTACCTGTCATCGACCTGCCTGCTAGGTGCCAGGATAGTTACTGCGTCAGAATTATTTAACAAGAGACGAACAATCGCGCTGATATCAGGCGCTATCGGCATCGTTTTACATGGCCACTTACTGTATCAGTCGATTATTTTAAGTAGTGGTTTTGATTTTGGATTTTTTAACGCTGTTTCGTTGATCAGCTGGCTGGTCGCATTAATCGTATTACTGTCTTCCTTGTTACGTCCGTTGGAAAACCTGCTCCTGATACTCTTTCCAGCCGCTAGCTTAGCCATTTTGCTCGAGCTTTTTATAGCGGATGAACGTCTTCTAAGTGAATCCTTATCAATCGGTTTGCGCATTCATATCTTATTATCTATCTGCGCCTACAGTTTATTAATGATTAGCGCTGTTCAGGCTATTATGCTCGCCGTACAAGACAAGCTAATTAAGGAAAAACGTGCCGCTATCATCATGAATACACTACCTCCTCTACAGGTGATGGAGGCTCTACTAATACAAATTATTGTCGTCGGTTTTTTCATGTTAAGTCTGAGTCTTGCCTCAGGAACGATGTTTATTGATGACATCTTTGCCCAACACCTGGCACATAAAACCATATTGTCGATGGTGGCTTGGGTCATCTACGCGATCTTGCTTTGGGGCCGCTGGTCGGCCGGCTGGCGTGGAAAACAAATTATCCGCTGGGCTTTAGGTGGTTTTACGGCATTATTACTCGCCTACTTTGGCTCAAAGTTCGTCCTTGAAGTCGTCCTACAACGCGTTTAATCCCAAATTATTCACGCTATA
>JBLHKL010000171.1:0-3899 GCA_047618295.1 Gammaproteobacteria bacterium
AAGAAGGGATTAAAAAGATTACAGCTGAGCTTGGGCCTGTAGAGGTTTTGGTTAACAATGCCGGTATTACACGAGATACAACCATTAATATAATGAATGTTCAGCAATGGGATGATGTTATTAGAACAAATCTTTCTTCGTGTTTTAATCTGAGTCGATTGGTCATAGAACATATGCGCGAGGTTGGTTTTGGCAGGATCATTAATATTGGTTCTATCAATGGCCAAGCCGGTCAATATGGCCAGGTTAACTATGCCGCCGCTAAATCAGGTATACATGGTTTTACCAAGGCATTAGCGCAAGAAGGTGCGGGCAAGGGAATTACCGTTAATGCAATCGCACCAGGCTATATCGATACTGAAATGGTTCGTGCTGTTCCTGAAAATGTACTTGAAAAAATTATCGCTAAAATCCCGGTTAAAAGGTTAGGCAAACCAGAAGAGATTGCAGAAGGCGTTTGTTTTCTGGCAAGTGATAATTCTGGCTTTATTACTGGTTCAACACTAAGCATCAATGGTGGCCAACATATGTATTGATGTTAATAACAAGTTAACTTGTTATTACTTCATTGAAGCAACGGATTAGCACAAGATGAGAGTAATGTTAATTAATCATCATTCATTTCAAGATGGTTTTTGTGATTTTACGTAAAACGTTTTTTTATCTTATCTTTGTATTACCAGCTTCCGTTGCAATGACGTCTTTGGTTTATGCTCATGGTGTGGCAGATGGAGATGCCACATTTATTGAGCAAGCCAATGGCGCTCAACTTTTTCCTTTTATTTATCTAGGCGCTAAACACATGGTGACTGGATACGATCACTTGTTATTTCTAATAGGTGTCATTTTCTTTCTCTATAAGATGAAGGACGTTGCAGTCTATGTGACGTTGTTTGCGGTTGGACACAGTGTTACTTTACTCTATGGTGTGTTGAGTGGAACGCATGTCAATCCCTATATCGTGGATGCAATAATCGGATTTTCTATTGTCTATAAGGCGCTGGATAATCTTGGTGCATTTAAACGCTGGTTTGGGTTTCAGCCCAACACAAAAGCAGCGGTACTTATCTTCGGTTTTTTTCATGGCTTTGGTCTTGCTACAAAGTTACAAGATTTTACTTTGTCAGAAGAAGGCTTGGTCGCCAATATAGTCGCTTTCAATATTGGTGTAGAGATTGGTCAACTACTTGCTTTAGCTGCGATTTTAATTGGGATGAATTTTTGGCGTGGTAGCGATGTTTTTGTAAGGCAGGCATTTAATACCAATGTTGTTTTAATGTGTTCTGGATTTGTACTGATAGGTTACCAACTAAGTGGTTACTTTATTGCTGCTTGAGGAAAATATTGTGCATGATATATCGGATTTGAATGGTGAAGAACTTCCATCTAACAAACGCCTAATCAAAGCAACATTTGTTGCCTTTTTTACAGGGTGTATTTTACTTGTCACGATAATATTACCGGCAGAGTATGGGATAGACCCAACGGGACTTGGAGACAAACTGGGCTTAACGCAAATGAGTAAGGCTAGTGAGTCCAAGAGTGTGAATACAACGAGCCAACCCGAAGACTTTGAGTCAGGATCTGTTATTGGACCAGTATGGAAAAGCACGACTCCCTTTCGTTCTGACACGATGATATTGACGCTTTTGCCAAATCAAGGTGCAGAGATAAAAGCCATAATGGATAAAAATACAAACCTTGTTTTTAATTGGGAAGTGAAGGGTGGTGTCGCATACTTCGATATGCATGGTGAAGCCCTCAATGCTATAGGAGATGAGTTCACCAGCTATTGGGAGGGTGATAACGAATCTAATACTAGCGGTGCTTTTGCCGCTCCCTTTGATGGTACGCATGGATGGTATTGGCAAAATAAAGGTTCAGAACCAATAGAGGTTCATCTTTCGACGAGCGGGTTCTATAAAGAGTTGTATACACCTTAAAAAACTAGTCTGCTTATTATGATAATCAGCCCCCTTCATCAGAGTACCCCTTGATAGTTAGGGAATAAGTATCAATCAATTCTGAAACTGGTATTCGAACAAAATCCTTATCATAAAAATCATCGACTATTATTTCGTTATCCCAAATGACAATATCCAGATCAATAGTCCGTGGACCAGCTTTATTACCATGTTTGATTCTATCTAGTCGTTTTTCTACAGTTTTAAGGTAGCTATTAAAAGTTTCAAAATCAGACTCGGTTTCTAGCCAGAATGCGCCATTTAAAAAATCAGCCTGATCTTCATAACCCCAGGGTTTAGTAACGATATAGTTTGCTTTTCCCTTGAAGGACGTTTCTGATAGCAAAATTTCTTTGGCGGCCTCGCAATTTTTATGGGGCTCAATATTAGAGCCGACTGAAATAATAGTTGATATCATAAAGTGTTATTATCTAACAAAATTAAATTCGTTAAGTTTATTCAAACTGGATAAACTCTTAATATACGTTATAGGGTAAGACACTTAATATGCCGGATTCAAAAAAAATGTCAAAAGGTACTGCACTAGTAACAGGAGGTGCTGTTAGATTAGGAAAGGTATTCTGTGCGACTTTGGCTAACGCCGGTTATAACCTGGCTATTCATTACAACTCGTCATCTGAACAAGCCGCAGTAACAGCGGAAGAGTTTAGAGAAACCGGTGTTAACTGTGAGACCTTCCAGTTTGATTTCAGCGAGAAGAATGATGTCAGTGAATTAATTACAAATGTGCGAAAACAATTTCCAGACCTGAATGTATTAATAAATAGTGCCTCTGTCTACGATCAGGCAACAATGATGGAAACACCAGAACTTATTCTCGAAAGACAGTTCAAGGTTAATTTTCAGACGCCATACCTGCTAACGCAAGCTTTCGCGAAGCAGTGTAAAAGAGGCAATGTCATTAATATTATTGATAATAAGATAGCGTTTAATCAGTATCAATATTCAGCTTACGTGTTGTCGAAAAAATCCTTGGCTGAATTTACTCGTTTGGCTGCAGTGGAGTTGGCTCCGGATGTGCGGGTCAATGGGATCGCTCCTGGCGTAGTCTTACCTGCCAGTGTTCGTAGTCAGGACTATATTGATTGGCGTATTGACGGTATTCCGCTAAAGCAACAAGGGCAGACCGATAATATTGCACAAGCATTACAATATCTATTAACTAATGATTTTGTTTGTGGACAAATACTCTTTGTTGATGGTGGGGAATCACTAACGAACACGGGACAAAATTCCGCGAATCATAAATGACAATGTGATTATAAGTTTAAGGAGGAAATATGACTGATAAGAGTATTAAAGGAAGTTGTTTGTGTGGTGAGGTGGCTTATGAGATTGAAGGGCCATTTAAAATATTTCAGTATTGTCATTGTTCCCGATGCAGGAAGTCGAGCGGCAGCGCGCATGCATCGAATTTGTTTGTACCACCTGAACGGTTTAAATGGACTAAAGGCGAGGAATCTCTTGGGCGTTATGAACACCCTGACGCAAAATATTTCGCATCTACTTTTTGTAAGCAATGCGGGTCATCATTACCTTGGGTAGTACAAGGTGGTAAAAATATAGTTGTCACTGCGGGTACGCTGGATAATGATCCGGGTATCAGGCCAATGTCAAATATATTTTGGCAATCAAAGGCGGCTTGGTTTGAAAGTACATCCGATCTACCAACCCATGATGAATTTCCAAAGTAATTAGATCTAGCTGAATATATTTATTACATTAGAAGCATCTTTATCTGTACGAACTATGTTACGGCCAGATTCTATAAACCCTGTGTTACCATGAGCAAATAATAAAACAGAGGACGCACACCATGCAGCATCTCTATCGGCGAATTTATGCTGACCCGGAATTTCATGAACTTGAATTAAAACGTGGTCGGTTTAGCTGGCTACTCGCAAGTATTATTTT
>JBLHKL010000172.1:0-3851 GCA_047618295.1 Gammaproteobacteria bacterium
ATGCCGATAATTGTGTGACTGTGGATATGGGTGTGCCTGAGTTTGAACCGGCCAAGATCCCGTTAAAAGCCGATAAGCAACTGGAAGAATACGAACTGAGTTTAGATGGCAATCACCAGACTTTTGGTGGCGATGAACTGACTTTTGGCGCTGTCTCATTAGGGAATCCTCATGCCGTTATTATTGTCGATGAAGTCGATTCGGCGCCGGTGAATGTGATTGGTCCTGCGGTGCAGCTGAGTGGCGTATTTCCAGAAAGTGTCAATGTTGGTTTTATCGAGATATTGAATCGACAGGCGTTCAAACTGCGTGTTTTTGAGCGTGGTTCGGGTGAAACACTGGCCTGTGGCAGTGGCGCCTGTGCAGCGATGGTTATCGCTTGTCAGCAAGGGTACTTGGAGGGGACAATAGACGCAGAGTTACGCGGTGGTCATCTAACATTACGCTGGCAAGGGGAAGGCGAACCAGTTTATATGACAGGTCCCGCTACAACGGTCTTTGAGGGGAAAATTGAATTATGAGTGGACAGGAAACAGAAAGCCTGGAATCAAGCAATCTTACAGAAAGCATGGTGTCCGAGTTTCTAAGGGACAATCCGGATTTTTTTAATAATTATCCTGATATTCTTTCTGAACTAAAAATTCCGCATGACCATGGCGCGGCTATATCATTGGTTGAAAAACAAGTCTCCGTTTTACGTGAACAAAACCAACAGACACGTAAACGCTTACATGAACTCATAGAAATCGCTCGTCAGAATGAAGAACTTGCTAGACGTATGCATCAACTGGCATTAACACTAATGGACGCAGCAGAACCTAAAGATATCTTTAATACCTTATATGACAATTTGAAAAAGAATTTTTATGCGGATCGAGCAGTCGTTAGATTATTTGCAAAACCTTCATTTGTAGATAGTTTTGCAACCGATGAATTTGCAGGTTGTGAAACTGCAGAACAATCCTTGTTTAAAAGTATTATAGATAAACGTTTACCATTAAGTGGGCGTATGAAACGCCAACAACAAGTATTTTTGTTTGGTGACGATGGTGATGAGATAGCGTCTTCCGTGATGATTCCATTACATGGTCAAGGATGGGGTGGAATACTCTCTATCGGTAGTTTCGATGCCGAGCGATTTCAAGCCGGCATGGGTGTTGAATTGCTTGCTAATCTAGGTGAGGTATTGAGTTTTATATTAAAGCCCTGGGTTGAAGATAAATAATGGGTACTTCTAAAAATGCACTTTTTATGCGATTGCAGCGTCAGTTCCGTGCGCGAATCCTCATGTATGATTTATACATTCCGGTTCTGTGCGCGGTACTTCCTTGCACTCACAAAAAAATTACTGTTTTTAGAGGCACCCATACATTATAAAATTATATGCAATCGTCCGAGGCGTTATTGCTTGAGTCTTTTATAAAGACCTTACATCATCTTTCTGAACATACGCGTAGCGCCTACCAACGCGATCTTGCTTACCTGCTAGAGTTCTGTGATAAACAGGAAATAAATAAATGGTCTGATCTTGATGGTAGACAGGTTAGAGGTTTTGTAGCCTCTCGGCATCGCCAAGGGATTGGTGGTCGTTCATTACAACGCAACCTGTCTGCAATTCGGTCTTTTTATCGTTACTTGCTAGATGAAGCTAAGGTTAAAAATAATCCTGCCGAAGGTATTATCGCGCCTAAGACACCTCGTAAACTCCCTAATGTGTTAGATGCAGATCAAACAGTTCAACTAGTTGAAATTGACGATCAAGATGCTTTGGCGGTTCGTGATCGCGCCATGTTGGAGTTGATTTATTCTTCTGGTTTACGTCTTGCTGAATTGATAAGTATTAATATGGGTGATATTGATTTTAGTGACCGCGTATTGACCGTGACCGGTAAGGGTAAAAAAATGCGTAGTGTTCCCGTTGGAAAGCATGCTATTCAGGCGATCAAGAATTGGCTCAAAATAAGACAATCCATGGTCAATGAAAATGAAAACGCATTGTTTATTAGCCAGCGAGGGAAAAGAATCAGTCCAAGATCTGTACAAGAACGTTTAAAACAATGGGCTATCAAACAAGGCTTACCAAGCCATGTTCACCCGCATATGTTGCGTCATTCATTTGCCAGCCATATGTTGGAATCCAGTGGTGATTTACGTGCTGTCCAGGAGTTACTCGGTCATGCGGATATAAGTACTACACAAGTTTACACACATCTTGATTTTCAACATTTGGCTCAGGTTTATGACAAGAGCCATCCCCGGGCACATCGTAAGAAATCGGACTCATAGCGTTATTCTCCAGTCGGCATGGGCGTGGGCATTAGCGTGCCGCTCATGTACAATTCCGCTTCCCATATCAGGAGAGAAAACGTGGAACAATATCGAGGCACAACCATCTTATCTGTACGTCGTGACGAGCATGTCGTTATTGGTGGCGATGGGCAGGTATCATTGGGTGATACTGTCATGAAAGGCAATGCACGTAAGGTGCGACGCTTATATAATGAAAAAATAATTGCTGGATTTGCTGGCGGCACAGCAGATGCGTTTACCCTATTTGAACGATTTGAGGCCAAATTACAGAAACATCAGGGAAATCTCATGCGATCGGCTGTAGAACTGGCAAAAGACTGGCGTACTGATCGTATGTTACGTCGACTTGAAGCATTACTCTGTGTCGCCGATAAAACATCTTCTCTGATTATCTCGGGTAATGGAGATGTAATAGAGCCGGAAGACCATATTATGGCAATTGGTTCAGGTGGTAATTATGCAAAATCTGCTGCACAAGCCTTGTTTGAAAATACCGAGATGAGTGCGCGTGAAATTGTTGAGAAAGGCTTAGGTATTGCTGCCGATATTTGTATATACACCAATAGTAATTTAACTATCGAAGAACTCTAGATAGTTATTCAAAATATAATTAAACAAACGGAATAAAATGTCAGACTTAACTCCACAGGCGATTGTTGCCGAACTCAATAAACATATCATTGGTCAAGACTCAGCTAAACGTGCAGTTGCTATCGCGTTACGTAATCGCTGGCGTCGTGCGCAAGTTGATGAATCAATACGAAATGAGATTACACCCAAGAATATATTAATGATTGGTCCTACTGGTGTTGGTAAGACCGAGATTGCACGACGACTTGCCAAACTAGCGCAAGCACCTTTCATTAAAATCGAAGCGACAAAGTTTACCGAGGTAGGCTATGTCGGTCGTGATGTCGAATCGATTGTCCGTGACCTTGCTGATGTTGCAATTAAACAAACACGCGAAATTGAATTGGAAAAAGTACGTGAGCAGGCTGATAAAGCGGCGATGGAAAGGGTACTTGATATTTTATTACCGCCAGCTCGAATGATGGGTGAAGATGATCACGAATCAAGTATAAATTCGACACGTGAAAAATTCAGACAAATGATCATTGAAGGGAAGTTTGATGATAAGGAAGTTGAAGTTGAACTAAAGGCACCTAGTGTTGGTGTTGAGATTATGGCGCCTCCGGGCATGGAAGAAATGACCAGTCAGTTGCAAGGCATGTTTCAGAACATGGGGTCGGGTAAGAAACAATCACGCAAACTGCTTGTAAAAGATGCACTCAAGTTATTAGCAGAAGAAGAAGCGGCAAAGTTATTAAATGAAGATGATATCAAAGCTCGATCAATAGAAAGCGTTGAGCAACATGGCATTGTTTTCCTGGATGAGCTCGATAAGGTTACACGTCGTTCTGAATCAAGCGGACCTGATGTTTCTCGTGAAGGCGTGCAACGTGATTTATTACCATTAGTAGAAGGCAGTACAGTTACGACAAAATATGGCATGGTTAAGACAGATCATATTTTATTTATTG
>JBLHKL010000173.1:0-3825 GCA_047618295.1 Gammaproteobacteria bacterium
GGCTGAGTTGGCTGCCACTGCAACACATGCTCGCTTGAACCATATCCTTGCCTGCTCCCCGGCCGTACTCTACAGCTTTGCGGCGACGGGCGACAATCGTTCCACCTTTATCAGCGATAACGTACGGAAGATATTTGGTTACGAACCTAGCGAGTATCTAGAGGAGCCAAAATTTGTACCGGACCGGATCCATCCGGATGATGCTACCCGTATCGGGGTCGATTTATCGCGCCTGTTTAAGGAAGGTCACTTGGTCAATGAATACCGGTTCCGTCACAAAGACGGCAGTTACCGCATTGTAAGTGATGAAATAAAAGTCATTTACGACGACACCGGCAAGCCGTTGGAGGTCGTGGGCTCATGGACTGACATCTCCAAGCGCAAACAGGTAAAGGAAAATCTAGTTAGCTTACTCAAAACCACGTCTTTGTTTGCATCACTGGATGAGGCTGCGCTTAGAGATATCGCGGCTGAGGCGAACTCTGTGCAATTGATGGGAGGTACGCAACTCATAAAACAGGGCGACTTGGCAGATTCGTTTTATTTGGTAATGGGCGGACGAATACGCACTTTTGTTACTAAGGATGATGGAAATGAGTGTCAGACCAGTGAAGTTGGAAGAGGCGAACTTGTAGGTGAGACGGCGATTTTAACCGGCGAGCCTCAGCTAGAATCTGCCAGGGCTATAAGGGATAGCAATTTGTTGCAGTTTTCTAAGGAGACATTTTACCGGCTTGTAGAACATCATCCAGAGACGGTGCTATTACTTTCTAAAAATATTGCCATTCGTTATCAACGGGAAGTGCGCGGCATCACCGCTAATTCTGTTGTATCAACCATTGCTGTCATTCCTGCTGGTCACGGTGCACCCGTATCAGACTTTGTGAAATGCCTTACTGCTTCACTTTCTGAGATCGGACCGACTCTTCATTTGGATGTTGAGTGCATGGCGTCTGCGTTAAGACAAGGAAGCGCGGATGACTCAGAAGAAGACCGCCTGTTAAAATGGCTGCATGAGCAGGAAGCCGAGTTTCAATTCGTCATTTTCGAGTCAACATTAGAGCCCTCTTCCTGGTCAAAACAATGTATACGCCAGGCAGACCGGATCCTTTCTGTGGGAACAGCCGGGGGCGATCCTGCTTTAAATTCGATCGAAAAAGAAATCGTTTCCCAACAGGATAACCAGACTATAGCCCGGCAAGAACTGGTGCTGTTGCACCCGAACAATAACGAGCTACCCTCTGGAACCGGAAGATGGCTTGATATTCGTAAGCTGGATGACCATCACCATGTCATTTTGAGTAATCCATTACATCATAAACGACTCTGTCGCATTCTAACGGGGAATGCCATCAGTCTCGTTCTTGGCGGGGGTGGGGCAAGAGGCTGTGCACACGTCGGTTTGATTCGCGCTATGCAAGAACTGGATGTTCCCATTGATGCCATAGGTGGTACGAGTATTGGTTCCATCGTTGCAAGTGCCTTTGCACTGGGATTTAGCCCTGATGAGATGCTGGCCAAAATCGATGATATTGCGCACGAAAGCAAACCTATAAAAGATCTTACATTCCCCATCGTTTCACTCATGACCGGAGGCAAGCTGAATAAGAGCCTGCAAAAAATGTATGGTGATGTTCAGATTGAAGATTTATGGGTCAAATATTATGCCGTTTCGGCCAACCTGACCCGCGCGCAGACGGAAGTCCATAGACGAGGACCTGTCTGGAAGAGCGTACGGGCCAGTATGTCGATACCGGGTCAAATTCCGCCCGTCGTGTTTAATGGAGAACTTCATGTTGATGGTGGCGTACTCAACAACCTTCCGGTTGATGTAATGCGTGACGTATGTGATGGGGTCATTATTGCCAATAATGTCAGCCCCAGGGTTGACATGAAAGTAGGTGAGTCGAATGAAACTACGCATTCAGGTTGGTACTATATGCTCAATTCTCTCAACCCGTTTGCCAAGAAAGCGGAGATGCCCGGTATCTTTAATACTCTTGTGCGGTCTGGCATGTTGTCGAGCATAAAGGCGATTAATATTTCAAGCGCGATGGCCGATATCTACATGAGTCCACCGATAGAAAAATTTCAACTTTTGGATTTCGGAGAGTCGCATGACATTGAAGAAGTTGGGTACAAGTATGCGTTGGAAGTAATGAATGATCAGCTGCGCGATAATGAATTGTTAAAGAGTGCACTGATATAGAAAACTTAGTGGTTCATGTTTCTCATATTTTTCTGAAGCATAAACCTATATTAAATAGAGATATGAGGAGTAGATAAAAATGGCAAAATTTCATCTTATTTGTATTTGTGTTTTATCATTGGGACTATCAATGACAGTCTTGGCTGCCAATGATGAGGAGACAGTAAATGTAGATTATAAACCCTATAATATTATTGATGGCAATATTGATGAAAATACATTCACAGGGTGGAAGACATACAATGGTGGTGGCTGTGGTGGTTGCCATGGTCGTGGTGGTAGTGGTGGGGTTGCATCTGATCTATCAAAAAGTCTTTTTATAAAAAATGATAAAGAGAAGTTTAAAGATATCGTAATCAATGGTTATAAAGGTTCTCTTATGAAACCACATAGAAATGATAAAAGGGTAATGAAAAACCTGGAGAATCTCTATAGCTACTTGAAGGCAAGAGCCGACGGTGTATTAGGCCCTGAGAATTTAATCAAGCATCCGCTGGGTAGAAAAGAATAGATTCGCAACGATCTTTAAAACAAGATAATTAAGATAAATTAATCTTTCTATTTCGATAGAAGTGTTATGATCTTCTCAACAAGCTCGCCATCGTTCTTTGTAGCTCTGTACTTGAAACTGGCTTGTGTAATAACAAAGGCGTCACTCGCCTGAGCCTCACGTAATCTATCCGCCGGTAAGTTTATATCTAGTTTGTAACGTAATAATTCAATCGCTTCGCGCCTGGTTTTTTCTTCACGCAAACTGCTGCCCTGCTGTTTTTATAATCTAGAATTCTTCCGGCCATTTTCGAGAAGTATGAAAGACACTTAAGATATGAATTTCTTCTGACTTAATTCGGTAAGCTACGATAAAAGGTGTGTTCGATATAACAAGTTCATAGGTATTTCTCACACGGCCAATTCGACCCATTTTAGGATGTAAGATCAGGTTTTGAACTGTAGCCTCGATAGTCATCGCAACCTGATAGGCTGCAGCAGCATTATCTTTCGCGATGTAATCCTGAATTTGCTCAAATGCGTTTGCTGCTGGTTCCGTCCAGATGATTTTCATGTGTCAGGGCGCTTTGTATTTATTGAAAATACGCTGCATTTCGGAGTCGTCAACAAACCGACCTTCGTCTGCAGCTTTGATGCCTTGTTTGATTTTCTGGATTTGCCAGGCATTGATATCAAGATATTGTTCGATAGCTTGATTAACCAAGTAATTTCGAGAACGATCGAGTGTATTAGCAAGTTGGTCTAGTTTCTTAACTTTGTTGCTATCAGACCGAATAGTGAAGGCTTCTGTGCTCATTGGTGCTCCATGGTTTAAAATGGTTCACTTGTAATCATAGTCGCTCGAATTGGTTTTGTCAGTGTGACACACGACAAACTTTCTAAATTCGTGATTAATGCTGTGAAAGCAAACGATGAATCGGTCTACGCTATTCAATAGCACCTTATTTTACGTTCCGTGCCGATTATGAATGGCAATTTAAATCATTAACCGCGACTGCTGCTCGTGAAAATCGTCTGCACGCCGGCTTTGTCCTAGCGTATTAAACTTCCTTGAAAGTAGATATCTGTTTAAAACTACGACGGATTTCTTTTTTTCTATTCTGCTG
>JBLHKL010000174.1:0-3786 GCA_047618295.1 Gammaproteobacteria bacterium
GATGCACCATGTGCCAAAATTGCTTGATCAAGGTTGTAAGGTTATAGATCTTTCAGCAGATTTTAGGATTTCAAACCCAGCGTTATGGGAACAGTGGTATCAGGTAAAACATGCGTGCCCAGATCTGCTAAGTAAAGCGGTATACGGGCTACCAGAATTAAATAGACAGAATATAAAAGACGCCAATCTGATAGCCAACCCAGGTTGTTATCCAACTGCTATTACGCTTGCGTTATTGCCTGCAGTTGAAAAAGGTCTAATTAACATGGGCGATATCATTGCTGACGCCAAATCGGGTGTGAGTGGTGCTGGGAGGAAAGCGGCGCTTGCAACTCAATTTTCTGAGGTTTCAGAATCTTTCAAGGCATATAGTGCTTCAGGGCACAGGCACTTGCCTGAAATTATACAAACGCTAAACAATGTTCAGACAGGGTCTGAAGTTAATTTGACCTTTGTGCCTCATTTGGTCCCAATGAACCGAGGCATTTTTGCCACAGTTTATGTAAAACCAACTGAAAATGCTGAGGGGTTGCAAGAGCACTATGCGGCCTATTATGCACAAGAAAAGTTTGTTGATGTGATGCCTCAAGGCTCGCACCCTGATACAGCATCGGTCAGATCAACAAACTCATGCAGGATTGCTATCCATCCAGGTAAAGATATGTCTCAACCTACGATAATATTGTCGGTAATTGATAACTTAGTGAAAGGTGCTGCCGGCCAGGCAATTCAGAATATGAATATTATGCTGGGTTTGGATGAAAGTATGGGCTTGGCTACGCCTGGTCTGATTCCCTAGCCCGTTTATTATGTCTAAGCTAGTTGTAAAAAAGCACCGTCCGCTCGAAATTATTCTTGTTGTCGTATTGTTCAGTGTCGCGATATCTGTCGCGATATGGTTTTTATTAGATGCGAATCATTGGCGCTTTATTAAAAGTCAGTTAATACAGAGTGAAGACTCTCGTTTACTTTGGGATGTGAATCAGAGTCTTGATATCGAGAATAAGCAATTGCGAGAACAGGTCGTCATACTAGAACGATACACTCAAATTGATAATCAGGCTGCTGCCAGATTGCAAGATGATATTAAGGGATTTCAGGATCAAGTTTACCGACTCAAGGCCGAGTTAGAGTTTTATGAAGGTATTATGTCGGCAACAACTGACTCTAAGGGACTTAATATACAAGGATTACATATTGAGGCAACAGATCAAGAAAATCTGTACCATTTCAAGCTTGTATTAACCAATGTCGCAAAAAGTGATAAGGTTATCGAAGTGACAATGGATATGTCAATTGAAGGCATGAATGAAGCGGGGTCCCAGATATTATCACTCGATAAAGTTATTTCAGGCAGTAAACTTGATCGTGGAATAAAATTTAAGAACTTTGAACGAATTGAGGGTAATCTAAACTTTCCTGAGGGATTCAAGCCATTACGAGTGGTGGTTGATTTGCGACAAAAAGGTGCAAAAAAAGCAACCGTAAAAAGAGTATTTGAATGGCCTGCTAAAACAGGTTGAGGAGTAAAACATGCTCGGAAGATCAAAAAAACGTAAAGCAACACGAATAGATACATTAGTGGGGCAGCATAGCGAGATTCAAGGTGATATCCGGTTTACTGGTGGATTACATGTTGATGGCACTATCAAAGGGAATGTCATCGCTGAAAATGATGGACGTTCTATGTTGTCACTTAGTGAGTGTGGAACAATTGAAGGTGAAGTAAGCGTCCCATATGTCGTTATAAATGGCGTTGTAATTGGAGATGTGCATGGTAGTGAGCATGTGGAACTTGCATCTAAAGCAAGAGTCACAGGTAATGTGTACTATAATCTGATAGAGATGGCGATAGGTGCGGAAGTGAACGGGAAACTGGTCCACTCACTCGAACCGAGTGAATCTCCATTAGCAATTGGCCATGGCGAACCGCTTGAAGCCAGTGAATAATCATTAATTGGATATAAAACTATGAATACAGCAACAGAAGAAGTAATCCCAGGGCCACTCGTTTTTAGCGAGGCAGCAGCCAGTAAGGTTAAAGAACTCATCGAAGAGGAAGGTAACGAAGAATTAAAGTTACGGGTCTTTATCTCGGGCGGTGGTTGTTCTGGATTTCAATATGGGTTTACCTTCGATGAGGAAGTTGGTGAAGGTGACACTATTGTTGAAAATGAAGGTGTTAAATTGTTGGTCGATCCTATGAGCTTTCAATATCTATCGGGCGCAGAGATTGATTATTCTGAAGGAATGGAAGGTGCGCAATTTGTTATCCGTAATCCTAATGCCGAAACCACCTGCGGTTGTGGCTCATCTTTTTCAGTTTGATCTTATGCTCTATCTGATATCAATGAGGAGAATAAACTCCTCCAAGTAGTACAGCCTTTGTAGCTCCTGTCACACTCGGTAAATTTGCTGTTTTATTTTCAATACGCTGTTTTGCTAACCAAGCGAAAGTAACCGCTTCTATACAGTCAGGTTCTAATCCGTATTTAGAAGTTGTTATGACTTCAATGTTGGGTAAGGAGTTTTTTAGTGATTCCATCAAAAAGCTATTGTAAGCACCTCCGCCACAGACTAGCACTTCATCAATTTGTTTCGCTGAATCTCTAATAGCATCACTGATAGTTATCGCGCTCAGCTGTATTAATGTTGCCTGAATGTCTTCAGCGGTAATGTCTTCATCTATTTTATTTATATATGTATTTAGCCAATTCATATTGAAATATTCGCGCCCACTACTTTTTGGCGCAGACAATGAAAAGTAATCATCACTCAACAATAATGCTAATAAGCCTTCATTTGTTTTACCTGCCTCTGCCCACTCACCATCCTTATCATATTCTTTGCTTTTACTTTGTTGGACCCAGTCATCAAGTAATGCGTTTCCTGGACCGGTATCAAAGCCGACAACCTCATTATTTGAAAGTAATGTGATATTTGCTATGCCACCGATATTGAGGATGACAATAGATTTGTTTTTTTGTTGAAATTGATATTGATGGAAGGCACTTGCCAATGGCGCACCTTGCCCACCATGAGCCATGTCCATTCTGCGAAAGTCTGCAACAGTTGTAATTCCTGTTTCAGCGCAGATGACATTAGGATCTGAAATTTGTATTGATGTTTTATGCGTGGCATCTGGTTTATGTAATATGGTTTGACCGTGGCTGCCAATGGCGATGATATCTTCTGGTTTTATTTTTGCTTCTTCTAATAAGTTATTCACCGCATTTGCAAATAGGTGGCCTAGCTCATGATCAAGATCAGCGATATGTCCTAGGTCACTTTTCTCGTTAATTAACCTAATCTGATGTCTTAGCGAGTTTTCGATTGGGTATTCGCGGTAAAATTTTAGATTAGCCTTATCATCAAACTCAACTAATGCGGCATCTATTGCATCCATGCTGGTACCAGACATAAGTCCTATGTAGTACATGATGAGCTTATGGACTTGTTTTCAATGGGATGGAGTGAATAATGTTAACCGTCTTCCATTAATGCACTTAACTGCTTGGAAGACTTATCTGTTTGCTGAGAGGCAAGTGCACGTTTCCCTGTTAGTCGATCCAACTCTGCAATCATGGGATTTATCGTTTGTAAAAATACAGGTAGTGCTTTTTTATTAATCGATTCTACTTTAGGTAGTTTGACAGTAAGTGGGTTTCGATGGACACCATTAACTCTGAATTCATAATGCAGGTGTGGTCCTGTGGCTAATCCGCTCTTGCCAACGTAGCCAATAACTTGTCCTTGCTTCACCCGTTTGCCTGTTCTGACGCCTCG
>JBLHKL010000175.1:0-3713 GCA_047618295.1 Gammaproteobacteria bacterium
AGGCACGCGCTTCATAAGAGGAGGTAATAATGCAGGTGCCGGTTAAACCATTGGTTATCCCGATAGGTTTGCCCATTAAATCCGGATTGTGTACTTGTTCGACCGATGCAAAGAAGGCGTTCATGTCAGCCAAGGCAATGACCCGCGGCCAGGTTTTTATTGTCATTATTATTCTCCGCACAAAGGTAGGTTGTTGAGCAAGCCTCATCCTTAAGGCTTGTTCAACGAAAGCGTCGAATGTGTAATTTTCTTAGCTAAATCTGCCTCAGGCAGACGCCAGTACGTCCTGCACTAGAAGTGACTGGGGAGTCGTGTCTTGAAAACAAAGTGTTATTTCCAGGGACGAGCCATTATAGGAGAACTTTTAGAGAACTTTCAAGCGAAAATAACAAATAAATTACTCACTTATCAGCATTATTAACTTAAGTGCTTATTTATAAAAGGAAAATTAGAAATTATAGGTGAGGAATAATTCGGTGTAGTCATCCCGGCTAACAGTAAATGCCAAATCACTACGTTTTTGATTGAAGAAGAATCGTCCTTGTAGTTCTAGTAACCAGCTATCGCCAAGTCGTCTGCTAGCTTCAATATTGAAGAATTTACCACCGTTGTCTCTGTCCCATACGACTCCAATAAGTGCTTCACTTGATTGAACATCATTGAAAGCAAGGCGGGCACCGATGGCAATATCGTCTTCAAATATGCTTGCGGATAATTCATCACGGTCATCATAGTAATATTCACTGAGCACGCCCAGATCGAGAGCGGTATCCATGATACCGACAAAGGTGTATTCGAATCCGCCTGCAAGTGCATTGTAGGTCGTGCCTTGGCCGCTGCGATGCAAGCCTTCAAATTTCCACAACATATTGCCTTTGGTGGTTTGGATGTCGACCGAGGTTTGGTTGATGATGTCATAGAACGGAATAATAAAAGGATTGCCGCCACTATCGCTACTAAACAGTAAGCGTGGTTCTCTGCTAGTGCCATAAAAATGAGCTAGACCAATATCCCAGTCACCAATGTAGTGTGTATAGCGGGCAGCAAGGTCGATATGTTTTTCTTTTGCGGCAGATTCAAATTGTGAACGATCTTGTCGCGTCTCTGGAATCGATCTTAATCTACCTGAGGTGCCTGGGAAATTTCGTTCACGGAAATAGGGCATGACAAACAAATCGACTGTGCCCCAATCATTAATCAGAGCTAAGTTAACCATCGGTTGGCCTAACTTATCTTCTGTGTCGAGATTTTCCACCAAGTCTGTTTGGTTGACGATATCGACGAGATGTTGAAACTCAGTGACACCCCAAAATACTTTTCGTATGCCAAGTCGTAGTTCCCAATTTTCGGCAACTTTTAAATAAGTGAGTTCGCGAATATCAAAATGTGTTCGTTCGTTATCATTTTCATCAACACGAGCATAAGGGACAAAGGCGATACTTTGGTCACCATCGTCCCATTCATGGAAATACTCGGATTCAAATACGAATGAGAAATTGGTGTCGTGGTCTTGGCGTGTATCTTGTGCTGTTTGGTTAAAGCCTCTGAATTCTAATCCAGCAGAACCACTCCATTCACCTGCATACGATAGCGTGCTTGCTGATGCAATTAAAAATAGAAATAGAGATTGTATAAATGTTCTCATTCTAGTTTCGATTATCCATTTCCCTATTTGTAACTATTCCTATCTAGCGCGCTTAAGTGTGTTTTTATCAAAGTCTCTATCGCTGAAATCATTTTTAAATTTGTAATCAGTCCAAGTAAGCCTCGTGCTTTTACCGTTTTGGTGGTTTGTCATCTGCATAGCTCCAGGACGCCAGTACTGGTCAAGATATTGTTTATAGTCGAGAAACTGTAATGTTTTTAACTGTGAATTTTTTCTATCAAAGAATTCGAGTTGAAGTGGTTGATACATTTCTTTATCCAACCAGACAATTTGACGGGTATAACCGGAGTGTTCATATTGTGGAAAACGCTCAATGACAAAACTTTCGCGGCCATTTAGGGTCTCGTCACGCAACCATTTGTATTTATACTTTTCTACTTCTTGTGAAGAGAGATCTTCATAGGCGTATTCACTGCCAACAAAGGGACCTGACTTATTGGAAGATGAAATTCGTTTTACGCGTTTTAATGCAGGCAAGTACAACCACTGATCATCAGGCGTTAATGAATGTGTATGACTAAGAAAAGCAGTGCCTTTTATATCTTTAGGGGAATCGAATGTTATCAAGCTTTTATCACCGTCACCGGGCACTTCAAATGTTGTGATGCTCATGACGCGAGTGCTTGAATCACCTTGTTTATTTTTTAGCGTCATACTCATATCGGCTATTTGATCTGTCCAACCGGTATCACGGGCATCCGCTTCTTTTGCAATCGCTAAACCTTTTCCAAAGCTTTCTGCATTAGCAGAATTAAGCAGCGGTGTTAACAGAATCGCTAGTATTAATATTTTCTTCATCAGTTTTACCCTCAATTTTCATTAATATGGCTGGCAGGAATAGGAAATCAGCAAATATTGCAAAGGCAATGACGACTGCTGTTAATAGGCCCATGCCTGAATTTAGTTCGAAGCTGGATGTTGATAGGATTAAAAATCCGGCAATAAGAATTATCGATGTGACAAGTAATGCGCGTCCTACAGTTCTAAATGCATAACGCACCGCATCTTCAGAATTGAGTCCTTTCTCACGTCTGGCACGTAAATATTTACTGAGGAAATGTACGGTATCATCTACAACGATACCGAGGCTCATACTGGTAACAACGGATAGTGATAAGCCGATTTCTCCAACCGTTAGTCCCCATAGTCCGAAGCCCATTGCCGCAGGCACAAGGTTAGGAACTAGGCTGATTAGTCCAATTTTAAAAGAGCGCAGTGCAAATATTAAGACCATTGATATTAATATTAATGCAACTGTCGTCCCAATGAGCATGCTGACAATATTTCGTTTTCCAATATTGGCAAACATGATTGATGTACCACTGCCATCTGCTTGAGCGATATGTTTTGTATTTTCGCTTAACCAATTTTGGGCGCGTTCCTCAATCCCGATTAAATTATTTGACGATATAGTCTTGAGTGTTGCCGTCATGCGTGTAGCCGATTTGTCGACATTGATTTGGTTGTTGAGATCCAGTCCGTACGGGAGTGACATCTCATAGAGCAATAAATATTGCGCGGCTAGATTTCGCTCATCAGGGATTTTATAAAATGATTCATCATCTGCATGCATGTTTTTATTAAGACGTTTCATGATGTCGGTATAGATATTCACGTGTAACGTTTCTGGTTGTTCGCGATACCAATTTGCGAAGTCCTCGATCTCATTCAGAAACTCAGGTTCACTGATACCGCCTGTTTCAGATGCAGTAAGTGAATATTCAATATTATAAAGACCCGTAAGGTTTTCGGTCGTGAAGTCTGAATCGGTTCTAAATGAAACAGACTCATCGAAGTAATGAACGAAGACATCATTCAGCTCATTACGAGGTAATGCGGCGACTAATAATATAATCAGCCCCATCATTCCCCAGAAGATTGGATTTTTCTTTGCGATGACAAATTCAGAAAATTTTGCCATGAGTTTATTATCGTCTTCTTCCTCTTCTTTAATCTTTACCGGGAGGAGTGAGATTAAAGCGGGCAGTAAAGAGACGGATAAGACAAATGACACTAATACACCTAGTGCAACAAAGTTACCTAAATG
>JBLHKL010000176.1:0-3670 GCA_047618295.1 Gammaproteobacteria bacterium
CATTGATGCTTCAATAACGCTCAAAAACATCGACAAATCCATCATGCTTTGTCCACCATCAATGCGAACAAACTTGTCCTTATATTTTAATTGTTGGGTATGGCATGCCGCACAATTTAATCCGAGATAACCATCAGCTATTGTAAAACCCACAGGCAGACCATCAGGATTGTTTTTGCTTTTCTTTGCGGACAAAAAACCGAATCGTAATAGGTTATACGAATCACTCAAAAGGTTTTCGTTATTGGTTTGCTCTAAACTTTTAAAGATCCGATATGGCATCAGACGAGAGCCTTGATCAATAAAGTAAAACCAATCTCGATCAGCATCACTCCAGTTTTGCTCAAGATAAACGAGCGCATCAAGTTCCATAGATTGCTTATCTTGTACTTCAGAAGCCAGTGCGGTGTTCTGAAGCAATATCGCAATGACAAAAATTATAAAATGATTAATGTATTTCATTACTTTTAACTAATCCCGAATCAACAATGCATTTAAAAGATTATCTTGAAAACTGATATTGCCAGTGAGGCTGTTATGTTCTTCACACAATAGAACAGCATGGTCTAAAGGAAAGAAAGAATACTTATGTCTTGGCACACTGGGGTCGAGTACATTTCGACCTAATAATGACGCCTTTGTAACAGTAACATCGCCTGGCTCAAGCAATAAGGCTTCATAATCAACATTGTCCATCGGTTGCGTTATCTGATCAGGATGCATGCGCACTAATGATTTTCCTTCTACTTCTTCAACAATAATCCGCGCCGGTGTCAAATGACAATCACCACCAAACACTATTAATGCAGGATGATTTTCTGGCAGTGGAACGGTTAATGACCAGACAAAGCGTCTTGCTCGTTCAAGCGTTTTATCAAAAAACTTTTCTAGATCCGCTAAATATTTATCAGCCTCTTGCTGTGATGCAAATTCACTTGCAATGCGTTTCCTGACTTTCGGATCAAAAATTGCCCATTGAAAACTACGCCAGGTATCTATATCGAATAAATCTCTATCAAGCGGCTTACCTGCAGCTGTAACAATCCAGTTATTTAGTGGGTGCGGTAATAATTGATAAAGACTCGGCATAGTCACCAGAGTTTCAGGATTAATTCGCTTTAAACCTAGCTTAAGACCATCAATGAATGTATTTAACATCTCAAGAGAACCCAAGTTAGGCGTGCCGAGGAGTATCACCCGGTGCACTCTGTCACCACCATACATGTTGACAGGAAAATCATTATCGTTTGTTACATCAAGCCGACCATAACGCATATAGTAACGAGTAATAAGACCGCCCATGCTGTGAGCAACAATGTCAACCTTCAGTTGCGGGTTATCATAATCTTCGCGTATCTGATCGACCATGTCTGCAAGTTGGCTAGCGCTGATTACATTATCCTGTCGCCAATCGTATAAAAATGTATAAAGATTTTTTTGGCTGGGATTTATTTTTTGTCCAACTTCAGCATGCTTATAGCCCCCATAATCAACTAAGGTTTTAATGATGTTGCCGTAAAAATCTTTTCCGATTATATCTCCGGCCAATTCGTAGGGTTCATAGGCATTGGAAATAACTTCCAAAGACTCAGGATCAAAATCGAGTGTTAAATGCCTAAACTCATCAAACAACAAATTCCAGGGAGAACTAAACCAGCCCTCTTCTCCCGTTTCTTTGTGCCGTAATTTGCTACCAAGCACACCATGAATAAAGATAACAGGAGGTTGGTCAGAGACCATTTTGCTTTCTACGAACAGGCGTTTTAGGTTAGGTTTTGGCTCAAACCCACCAGAGATAAAATAAATGGAGACAGCTATCGCTGTGATTAATGATATGGCGGTGTATCGATTACAAACGACCTTAAAACACCCAAACAATAGATTTTTGAACATTGCTGAATCTTCCAGGCAATTGTAGTGTTATAGAGTCTATATCAAATTAAAGTTCATTTTTGACATATAGTTAAGTAATACTTTATCCGTTAGTCGATAAGAAACTATAATTCTATATTCATCAAGGCAGGCATCAGCAACTTAATTGCTGTGGAGACATAAAAAACACAATGAAAACTATATCCATCAGGTTGTTGTTAATTTTTGGATTGCTAATAACACTACCTGCGTGCACTACAAATTATGTAACGCCACTTGGTGAAATTGCTGATCCAAACCATGAAGAAATAGCCTCTATCAGAAAACACACATTAGATACCTATATGGTTATGTATAACCCTGATACATGTATAGCGATAGGAGCTGCATGTGGTTTTTTCCGCACTCATGCTTATGCCCACTACAGGCTTAATCACACACTTATGCGCCCCAAATACTATCCGGCACTAAATGAAAAACAGGCAGATTGTTATGCGGCCAAATATGGGAAACCAAATGAAACCAAGGCCGCAGTTGCTCTATTGCTTGATGAAGACAGAGATCCAAATTTGAAAATACATGGTGACCCTAGCATAAGAGCCCAAAATATTACTGATTGTGCAAGACAAGCTGGAAATTGGACTGGAAGCTGACGCTAGCAAGAGAAGATACAATGAAAACTTTATTCATAAAACTATTATCCATTCTTGGGTTGCTAGTAACACTGTCGGCTTGCACTACAAATTACACTACGCCCTATAAAGAACTTTCAGACCCAAATCATGAAGAGATTGCATCAGTAAGACACCTTCCTTGGAATTCATATACCGTTGTCTATAACTCCATTAGTTGTGATCTAATTGGTGATGCTTGTGCCTTTTTTCGAGGCCACGCCTATGCCCATTACGTGTTAAACCATGCATTGTTACCGCCAAAATTCTATCCGGCGTTATCAGAAAACCAGGCAGATTGTTATGTGGCCAAATATGGAAAACCAAATGAAATCAAGGCGGCTGTTGCTCTATTCCTTGACGAAAACAGGGATCCAAACCTGAAAATCCATGGTGACCCACTGGTTCGAGCTCAAAATATAATTGATTGCGCAAAACAAGCTGGAAATTGGAGTAGTAACTAATACTCCATTTTTTATAATGTTATTTATTAGGCGTGATTATGTGTGTTTGTATGAGTTTATGTTCATACAGGTAGTGTTCCTCTGAAAACAAACTGTCTATTCGCAAATACTAATTGACGCCCCTTCAAATGTTCGGCCAAGATGCAGCGCGTCAAACACGCACCATGGTACGTTTTAATTAAATTCATAATTCAATACATTTATTTACGAGACAAAAATGAACGAAAAGCTTTATATCGTTGCTCACGAGCGAGGTTTTGGACCAGATCCTCTTCCCACTTGGACAGATCAGTATGGAGAAGTAAATCCATTTGAAGAAAATGCGCCAGAAGACACCAATCGTGTTGATATCCCAGCGGTGCCGGGGGCCTTTCAAATACTCAAGCTCTTATCAGAAAAAGAATCAGATAACATTGTGAAAATAGCTGAAGAGCTCGGTTTTCATGAAGATTCGCCGGTTTCTCTATCACGGGACATTCGTCATAACGACAATCTCAACTGGGTTGTTAGCGAGTTTATCGATGAGGTTCTTTGGACACGCTCAAAAGATTGGATTACTGAATCATTTCGTGAGCAATCCGCCAAGGGCATGAATGCGCGTTTTCGTTTTTATCGCTATAACACCGGCGATTACTTTAAACCTCACACTGACGGTGGTTGGCC
>JBLHKL010000177.1:0-3656 GCA_047618295.1 Gammaproteobacteria bacterium
CGAAAAACCCAGTTTGTTAATATTGCTGGTGATACTTACAGTACGACACTCGTTAATTTGTGCCAACAAGATGGTAAATGGTTTGAAGAAAGTATTCGTACAACTGCAACCGTCAAACAAAGCAACCCCATTGAACAGCCGCAAACTGTCTTACACGAAAACACTCAACCGCAAGGCCCAGTTACAAGCAAAAAAGTAATTTCGCAAACCTCAGAGCGTTGTCGTGAATTATCTCAAAATATTGAGAAACTTAAAGGAAAACCATTACGACGTTCGGCTGCTAGAGATTTATACAAAGCAGAATGTCTAAATTAGATTGCCAAGTATTCAGCTTAGCCAAATAGCCGTGTTACATTATTTTAGTAGCTGAATTTTGCCGTCACATCATTTTCTGATTTAAAACTGACCCTAATCCCTGCAGGTACGTCATATTGTATCGTTTGGGGAAGTTCAACATACAAAGGACCCATGGCTCGTTTTTGTCCATGCACTTGCCATGAAATATAAACAGGATTTCCCTGATAAACCTTTGTTCGAAATGTTGTCGAACAGGCTGTTCCGCTCAATATGACACCACAAGAGGCAAACACACCCGTTTTTCTTGCTTCGATTCTTACATTTTCTAATTCGGATCCTGATTGATTATCGAAAATTAAAGCATTAAAAATTAGCTCTTTTTTAACCGGTGTAGAAACGCACCCCACCATAAAAATTATAATTATCGATAAAAACCAAACTGAAAATCTAGCGCGACCCATCATTGGCAACCCTTATTACTAAGTAATAAATACTTTTAAATTATTCAAGCCATGCTCTTGCCAACGCTTCTTGGCCAGATTTGAAATATTCTATCGGGAACCGTCTTAAACCTTGCCCAGCAAACATGGTTGCTAAGTCACGCCATTTTTCATCACCCACAATAGCTATTTTTCGAATAAAGGGATCGTTTCGTTCTTGAAAAGAAAGATCCGCCCAATCCTCGGCATCACCGCCCCAGCCCTTAAAATCAGAGACCAATATAAGTATCCCTGCCTGCCCTTCTTGAATAATGGGTTCAATTTCTGATTGGCAGATATCAAATTCAGGTTTAGTTAGAATACCTGATACCTCAATCACAATTATCTTGTCGTCCTGAGACCATGTCGTTGTCATCGCTCCCCCAAAGTAATAAATGTATACAACTACTGTTAATTAATCCCGGTGGTAAATAATTTAAAAGAATGGCTGCCCCAAAAATAAGAAGGCGGCATTATTTCCACCTTCTGTATAACCGTAACCAAGATAGAATGGGCCTAAAGGTGTATCTGCCCCTAAAAACAATGTAGCGCTAGTAAGTGCATTACCCAAACTAATATCACTGCGCTCCTCCCAAGTATTACCCAGCTGCAAAGCACCACCCGCATAGACAGGGACAACTTGACTGCGATAAACACGATATTGATAAGCAATAGTCATTAAACCTAAATGCTGACCAGACAACTGATTTTGTTCCAGCCCTGAAAGATCCATAAAACCACCTAAGCGATAGCGGTTATTAATCGAGGCATCGCCGCCCACCGTACTGCCAAACCGTAAGCTTGATATTAAAGATCCATCCCCCCAACTTCTTGCACCAGATAAAAGCAATAAAACTTGGTCATAGTCATTGTCCGCCCCTATGTCTTCAAGTCCAGCCGTCCATTCAACACTAGTCAAACTCCCATGCCTAGGGAAATTAAAATTATCCAATGTATCTATTTTTGCTCTGGCAAAAACCTGTCCATCATCAAAGTCAAAACTTCTAAATGAGGGCGCACCTACTGATACATCCGCATTGCCCGTAAACCGACGAATACCAACACGCACTTCACCCCACTTACCAATATTTCGGCCTACTGCAAAACGTAGTCCCCAGCGAGCCACTTCATATTCGGCATCTGCGCGGCCATTTGCATCACTAAATAACCTTATATTCTTGTTCTCCCAAGACACTCCTGCAGCAGCAAAATACTTTGCTGCTGGATCTAAAGGTTGATAAATTTCAGTGAATATCCCTGGCTCTTCTCCAAGTTGCAATGCCGTTCGCCATTCTCCATTCAGTTCATTAAAAGGTTGTTTAGTGTATGCAAAGCCAAGGTTAAATGAAGATTGTCCGGTGAAGTCACTACTTAACTCTAGTCCTGTTTGTACTGAGTCCGTTCCCCACGATTTTTGTTTCACATAAACAGCAAGTCCTGTCTCCCCCCCTTCTTCAACAATGTCATAACGTACTGATTCAAAAATATCCAGCCCATAAATATTTTCTATACCCTTTTCAATTTTGTCTAAATCAAATACTTGTCCAGGCTCTATAGCCAGATTCTTTTTCAGTACCAGTTCACTTAATGAGGAGTCATTTTTAAAATGTACAAACTCAATAACACTTGAATGGCTTTCACCTCGCGCCTGTGCAATTTGATGCTCTTGATAGGCCTGATCATTGACTGATAACGACGCAAGTTGCTGTGCCGCCATTTTTCCTGATAAGCGCCCTACCTCAACAGCGTCAGCTACTTGTTCAAAATCCATCGTCGCAATGTCACCCAAGTTGGGAACGATTAAGATGTCATCATCCGACAGTGTCTTAATCTGTGCTTCAGTATTACGGCGTGTCAATATTCCCGTTAATTGATCAATGACGGCTAAAGCCCCTCCAAGCTCCTCCTGCTTAAGTAACGGTGTACTGATGTCTATGGCAATAACAATGTCTGCACCCATTTCTCTCACAACTGAAATAGGTAGATTATTGGCTGCGCCACCGTCTACTAATAATTTACCGCCCAGTTTTACAGGTGCAAAAGCACCTGGAATAGCCATACTGGCGTGCATAGCAATTGATAAATCACCGCTACTAAGTACGACTTCTTCGCCGGTTGTTATATCCATCGCAACAGCACGATATGGAATCGGCAGCAAATCAAAGTCAGCAACATTTGATACCGGTAAAGTCAATGCTTTTAAAATCAAATCAAATTTCTGACCTTGTACTACAGCTGTCGGTATATTTACACCTGAATCACTGATACCAGCTTTTCCTTTGACCAGATATAGAACGTCATCACTTTTACGCCGCTGTGATCGATCAGGCCTTGATGGTTTATCGCTAAAAACGTCATTCCAGTCTATTGTAGCCAACTGCTTTTCAACTTCATCACTGCTCATGCCAGAAGCATAGAGCCCACCGATAACAGCGCCCATACTGGTTCCAGCGATATAATCAATCGGGATACGAAGTTCTTCTAATACTTTGATAACCCCAATATGTGCCGCACCACGTGCACCACCACCACTGAGCGCTAAGCCAATCTTAGGCCGTTGTTTTTTCGCTTCAGCAGCCATTAACTCTAACGATGTAATGGCTGAAAAAGAGGTCAAGAGGAGTAACAACAAAACCAACCTTAGCATGAGATAATCCTTCAGCCGAACAGCATAAGCACCACGCGGGAAAAGTAGCTTTTACTTACTCGCATCAAGCTGAACTTTAAATCGTTTAGCGTAGAATCGCAAACTCAGCTCAATATCTTCCCAAGACAACTGACCTTTCTTGCTTTCTGATTCGGGCACAGTTACTCCAGTATCAACTAACACGGCTAATGTTTCACCAGAAACCGAATCTAATACTTCTGCTTCAATACCCG
>JBLHKL010000178.1:0-3577 GCA_047618295.1 Gammaproteobacteria bacterium
CTCACTGAAAGTAGTGGCGCAGGTGATTTTACTCAAAATGATGCTATTGATGCGAGTTGGAAGCATGAGTGGTCTTCCAAGTTGAGTACCAATCTAAAGATGAATTACGGCGAAAATACGTTTGATCAAGATACTACGGGTAGGTCAGATGATATCTTCGGCGCTGGCGCAAGTGTTGATTATAAGATCCGCCGTTGGTTAGATTTAGGCGCGGGCTATAGCTATGAAGAGCGTGACTCAACTCTTGCTGCCTTTGATTATAAACGTAATAAAGTAGAAGCCTTCGTAACGGTCAAATTCTAAGAACGGAATTTCTAGCTGTTTCCCCAAGTAAGTAGAATGTCTTATAGACATTTTTCCTTCCTGTATTAGCTTGGAACTTCTGTTTCCGTGCTAGAATATCAAGCCTTTTTACGCTGATTTAGAAGTATGTCCCAATATAAAAAATCCATCTTTTCAATAACCAATGCATTGCTATTTTTGGTTTTTCTGAATTTGTTTTCTCAAAATGTAAACGCTGCTAAAGGTGCCGGCACTAAGGCAAGTTTGCCTGATTATGTCCTCGGAACCGGTGATATGATCCGTATACAGGTCTACGATGAAGACGACCTTTATCTTGAGTCTCGCGTCAGCGATCGAGGAACCATCTCGTATCCCTTTCTAGGAGAATTAAAAGTAACGGGATTTACATCGAAGCAGTTAGCGGGAACTATTACCTCGAGATTGAAAGGTGATTATTTGATCAACCCGAAAGTCTCAGTTGATATCATGGAATACCGTGAATTTTATGTGAATGGGGAAGTAGAAGATCCGGGTGGCTTTCCGTTTCAGCCGGGTGTGACAGTTCGTAAAGCAATTTCCATTGCCGGTGGTTTTAAGGAACGCGCATCTAAAGAAAAAATTAATGTGATTCATGATGATGATCCCAATGGTGAACCAAAGCCAGTCAAGCTTGATGCATTCATTTTGCCCGGTGACATCATTACGGTAGAAGAAAGTTTCTTTTAAAGTCAGCTAATGAACGACCTTCACAAAGCAATGCACTCTAATTCAAATCATATTGATGAAGATGAAATCAATTTGAGTGAATACATTCGAATATTGTCCATTCATAAGTGGTCGATCATTGGTTTTGCAATTGTTATTACTCTATTGGCTATGTTGGTTGTTTTTTCTATCGAGCCGGTCTATGAAGCGACCGCGACAATACTGATCGAATCCGAAGAAGAGAACGTCATCTCCATTGAGGAGGTTTATGGTATTCCTGGTGCGAACGATGAGTATTTTGAAACGCAGAATCAAATCTTGCAGTCTCGCGACCTTGCGGAAAAGGTGATTAGTGCTCTTGATATACCAAAACATCCCGAGTTTGATCCTGAACTACAAGAACCCGGACCATTACAAACGGTCTTATCCTGGCTACCAGCCGGTATATTAAGTGATGATGAAATTGTTCCGGACTATGCGCTACGTAATAGTATTGTCGGACAATTTAGAGACCGTCTTAAGGTCGCGCCAATCCGCAATAGTCAGCTCATTAATATTACCTTTGAATCAACCGACGCACGTTTAAGTGAAACTGTGCCGAATACCTTGGCGAGTATCTACATTGGTAGTGATTTAGAAGGACGTCTCGCCATAACTCAAAAAGCAACGGGCTCGATTACCATTAAATTAGATGACCTTAGTAAAAAGTTAAAAGAATCTGAAAAGATATTACAGGCATATCGAGACAAAGAAAGGTTAGTCGATATAAAAGGAGTGGATAGCCTTGCTGCAAAAGAGCTAGATGAGATTACTGTGGAATTAGTTAAAGCGCGTCGTAGCCGTAACGAAGCTGCAACCGCCTATAAACAAGTTACCGCTTTAAAAGGCCAACCTATACAGGCACTCGAATCGATACCGGCAGTCCTAAGAGACAAAGGTTTACAAAATGCCAAAGAAAAAGAGGGTGAGGCAGAAAGGAAGATTTCAGAACTTAAAAAACGTTATGGCCCCAAGCACCCTAAAATGATTGCAGCGGTTGATGAGCTTGAATCGGCTAATAAAAATGTAAAGAGCCAGATTCTAAATGTGGTTGAGTCTATTAAAAAAGAATATGAGATTGCGCGTAATAAAGAAAGCCATTTAAGTGGTGCGATGAGTCGTACCAAACGTGATGTCACTGAGATCAATCGAAAAGAAAGTCAGCTGCAATCATTGGAGCGTGATGTTCAAGCAAATCGTGACATCTATGAAACATTTCTAAATCGTTTTAAAGAAACCAGTGCCGTCAGTGAAATGCAACCGGTCAATGCCCGAGTAGTTGACCCCGCTGTGATTCCTTCAAAGCCATCAAAACCCAAGAAAGCACTCATCATTTTAATTGCGTTTGTATTAAGTACGCTCGTTGGCACCATGATCGCATTTTTGATTGAAGCGCTCGATAACACCATGGAAGATGGTCAGGACGTTGAAGAAAAACTACATCTCTCATTGTTAGGGATATTGCCCAAACTCAATATTTGGTTAAATAAAGATGTCAAGGTATTACGCTATTTTACGGATAACCTGCATACGCCGTTTGCAGAAAATATAAGAACAATTCGGTCTGGTATTTTAATGTCAGGCTTGGATGAAAAACAAAAAGTGGTGTTAGTGACGTCATCTGTTCCTGGTGAAGGTAAGAGTATGACGGCGGTGAACTTGGCCTTATCACTTGGACAAATGGGTAATGTGTTGTTAATCGATTGTGATCTGCGTCGACCCTCGGTGAGAGAAGTATTCGGCTTAGATGCAAAAGATGTTGGTCTTAGTCACTTTATGATGGGAACACATACACTGGAGCAATCGATTCATGTCTTTAAAAAAGAGCGGCTCAGTGTGATGCCAGCAGGCGATATTCCACCTAATCCTCTAGAGATGTTGTCTGCCGAACGTTTTGCAAAAGGTCTGGAGGCATTAAAAAAGAAATATGATCATATCGTGATTGATTCAGCACCAGCAGTGGCAGTGAGTGATGCCCTCGTGTTGAGTCAATTGGTTAATCAGGTTATCTATTTGGTAAAGGCGGATGTAACGCCTTATCAACTCGCTCAAGAAGGCATTAAACGATTACAGAAGGTCAATGCTCCGATAGTCGGCATTGTCCTGAATCAGGTGAGTCCACCTAAGAAATCAGCACGCTATGGGCATTACCATGGTTATTATGGATATGGTAATAGCTGATAATATATCGTAATGATCGATATTCATTGCCATCTATTACCGGGAATTGATGATGGTCCAAAATCATTAGATGATTCTCTGGCGATGGCCAGACATGCTGTGAATGCAGGTATCAAAAAGATCATTGCCACTCCGCATATCACCCCCGGTCGTTATGACAATTCCTTAAAAACGATTCAGCCTGTATTTGAAAACCTTAAGGCTACAATTATTGCAAAGGATATTCCTTTGGAAATAAGTTTTGCAGCTGAGATCCGTTTTGATCCGATTATTATGGATTTAGTCAATAATGATGAGTTACCCATTCTCGGTGAATATGAAGGTGAGCGATTAATCTTACTCGAGTTTCCTCATTCACACATACCGCCGG
>JBLHKL010000179.1:0-3548 GCA_047618295.1 Gammaproteobacteria bacterium
CCGGCAATACCAAGGCGAATTAACTGTGACTTACGTTCATTGTCGTATATCAATTCGCGTTGTTTATGATTATACGGTTGTGCGCTATAGCCAAGCTGTGTAATGGCACTAAGGATATCGCTCAATGGGATGACAGATTCTTGCCAGCAGATTCGAGAACGTTGTGTGGAATAATTAACGCTCACGTGACTTATGCCTGCTAAAGACGAAAGCCGAGATTCGATAAGCCAAACACATGCAGGACAACTAATCCCATCAATAATTAGTTTTGCTTCCTTGCTTGAATCATCGTTAATACTGACAAATTCGGTTTGAACTTGTGGATTGTCGAAAATAGCTAGTTTTTTTAAGTCTTCCGGGATGAATTCTTCTGGTTTTGTCGGCAGGCTGGTGCGGTGTTTGTAGTAATCAGCTAATCCAAACTCAAGGATTTGTTCAGCAACAGCTTTACAACCATAACAACACATTTCACGTGCTTGATTATCAATTTCGACAATCAATTCAAGGTTATTCGGGATGGTTTCCCCGCAATGGAAGCAGCTTTCAGACATGGTGGGCATTCTATCGAAAAATAGCATCGGGAAAGCAGATTATTTATTGCAATGCAATACGACTTGATCTGGATCAAGAATCTCATTGCTAAATCTTGGATAATGACAAGCAATAAACCAAAACCACTACAAATAAACCGATGAATTATTCAATTTTATTGCTGTTTGCTTTAAGTCTATCCCTATTTATTACAGCAGCTTTCTTGTTGACCTCAATAAGAAAGAATTTTATGCATGGGCAGTCATTTCGTGTTGAATTTCTAGACAGGATTGAAGCGACTCGATTTGGAAAAATGTTGAGAAAGCATAATCTAGATCCACAGAAATTAGTCCACACGCAGCCCCTCGCAGGTATTGAAAACCAACTTAGAAATTGCCAAGACTGCGTAAAAACAACCGAGTGTGAGCGCGTTTTAGAAAAACCTGTTGTCAGTGAAAATGAGTTAGCGTTTTGTCCTAATCACTTATCAATTTTGCAACAGAATTAATAAATTAAACTGACTAACGACTGATTGATAGCGGAGTTAATGAAGAATGTTGCATTTTGCGATAACCGGAATATTCCCTGTTACTCTAGATCATGATTTTTTAGTATTAAAAAGATATATTAATTAAAAATAACCGATTATTTAGATTCTAGGAGCTATCTTTATGACCGATAACGGGACATACAATTACAAGGTAGTACGTCAGTTTGCAATTATGACGATAGTTTGGGGTATCGTCGGCATGCTAGTCGGTTTAATCATTGCGGCACAATTAGCGTGGCCAGTGTTAAATTTTGACATTCCCTATTTGACCTTTGGTCGCTTACGCCCCTTACATACCAATGCGGTGATCTTTGCCTTTGGTGGCTGCGCACTCTTTGCATCGTCATACTATATTGTGCAGCACACATGTCATGCACGCCTGTGCAGTGACAAAATTGCCGCATTTACCTTCTGGGGTTGGCAATTAATAATTGTCTCTGCTGCAATAACATTTCCACTTGGCATAACCCAATCCAAAGAATATGCGGAACTCATATGGCCTATCGATCTTTTGATTACAGTCGTCTGGGTGGCTTATGCCTATGTCTTTTTCGGGACGATTGTAAAAAGAAAAATAAAACATATCTATGTCGCAAACTGGTTTTTTGCGGCCTACATCATAACGATTGCCGTATTACATATCGTTAATAATATGGCTATACCCACCAGCCTGCTTCATTCTTATTCAGTCTATGCGGGTGTTCAGGATGCCATGGTGCAATGGTGGTATGGACATAATGCGGTAGGCTTTTTTCTGACCGCGGGTTTCCTTGGCATGATGTACTACTTTGTACCTAAGTTGGCCGGACGTCCCGTGTATTCTTATCGATTATCTATCGTTCACTTTTGGGCGTTGACCTTTACCTATATCTGGGCGGGACCACACCACCTGCACTACACAGCATTGCCAGATTGGGCGCAATCTTTAGGTATGGTGATGTCGATAATACTTTTGGCACCCTCATGGGGTGGCATGATCAACGGCATGATGACCTTGTCCGGTGCCTGGCATAAATTACGCACCGATCCAGTTTTACGTATGATGATAGTTTCACTATCGTTTTACGGCATGTCGACCTTCGAAGGTCCGATGATGGCAATTAAAACGGTCAATGCGCTCTCGCACTATACGGACTGGACTATTGGCCATGTACATTCTGGCGCACTCGGTTGGGTCGCATTCATAAGTCTCGGTTGTATGTACTACATGATTCCGCGGCTATATGGACGCACGATTTACAGTGTCAAATTAATCGAAGTCCATTTCTGGATATCAACCATAGGTATCGTGCTTTATATTGTTGCGATGTGGGTTGCCGGGATCATGCAAGGCTTGATGTGGCGTGCGGTTAATGACGATGGCACATTGACATACAGCTTTGTTGAGTCAGTTGAAGCCATGCATCCTTTTTACATCATACGTTTTCTGGGCGGGCTGTTATTCCTCCTCGGGACGTTGGTTATGGCTTATAACATCTGGAAAACAGTTGCTGGTAGCGAACCGGCGACGGCAGCGATTCCAGAACCTGTTGGCGCACATTAAGGAGATAACAAGATGGCGTTACAGCACACACAAATAGAAAAAAACATTGGACTAATGATGTTCTTAATCATCTTGATGATTAGCATCGGCGGCATAGTACAAATTATTCCCTTGTACTTTATGGAGTCAACGACTGAACCGGTAGAAGGACTGAAACCTTACTCAGCGTTACAACTCTCTGGACGAGATATTTATGTCAGTGAAGGCTGTTATTTATGTCATTCACAGATGATAAGACCTTTTCGTGCTGAGGTAGAACGTTATGGGCATTACTCCTTAGCGGGTGAATTTGTTTATGACCGTCCATTTCAATGGGGTTCAAAACGTACCGGACCTGACTTGCATCGTGTCGGCGGTCGTTACAGTGATGAATGGCATCGAGTACATTTATCTAATCCACGCGATGTTGTGCCCGAATCGATTATGCCGGGATACCCGTGGTTTGAAACAACGATGCTTGATGCAAGTAAGATCAAAACCAAGATGGAAGTGCTACGTACTTTAGGTGCACCCTATACGGATGATGAAATAGAAAAAGCACCCGCTGCAATTGAGGGTAAGACTCAAATGGACGCAGTGATTGCTTATCTTCAGATATTAGGCACCTCTGTTAAAACGAGACGATGAGAAATTAAATGAGCTTACTATTTTCTATGTGGACGGTATTGGTAGCGATTGTTTTTTTAGGGATAGTCGTATGGGTGTTTCTGGGAAATAAGGAAGAGTTTGATGCAGCAGCTCAAATTCCACTTGAAGAAACAGATGAACCTTTAATAGAAGAAGATTCAAGGGGGAAAAGCCATGGCTGATTTTACAAGTGGATTTTGGACGTGGTTTATTAGTCTGAGCACAATTGTAAGTATTATCGGAATTTTAATATTCCTTCTTAAGTGTTCCAAGAGAAGTCCAGATGAAGATCCTGAT
>JBLHKL010000180.1:0-3486 GCA_047618295.1 Gammaproteobacteria bacterium
AGTTAAGAGACTAACCACTGACTCTCCACCAGCAATGTTTCTTCCAAAAAAATCTGTCCCACAAACCTATCACCCAACTTCACAGGACCAACGCCTTCCGGCGTACCCGTCATCAGTACATCATTATCTTCTAAAGACAAAAAAGACAAGGCCTCAGTCAGTAAACCCTTAGGCGAGTTAATCATCTCCTCAACACCACCCTCCTGCACGATATTGCCATTAATAGTTAAGCGTAAAGACAATCTGGCAGTATCTCCCTCAAAAGGCACGAACTCTCCCAGCACCGCTGAACCATCAAATGCTTTCGCCCGTTCCCATGGCAGACCTTGCTCTTTTAATTCAGATTGCACCGTACGCTTGGTTAAATCTAAGCCAAAGCCCACGCCACAAAAAGTGTTATTTCGGATTAAAAAACAAATCTCACCTTCATAACCCACGGCTTCATCTAAAGGCAACGCAAGTGCATCAGTAATAGCAGAGTTCGGCTTAATAAACATCACTGGCTGCTCTGGAACAGCATTGCCTAACTCTTGAATATGACCAAGATAATTCCGCGCTACACACACCACTTTGGATGGAGTCACACTACTGCCTCCAAATTGGACTAAGTTCATCATAATTATTTCACTACCTCTAATATCATTTTGTAATTAAAAAATTATAAGCTTTATAGACTTAAACTAAATATTTATATAAAGTTAGAAACTGTAATTTAAGATTTTTAACGCAAGGAGATAAAAATGAAAAAATTATTAATCGCATTCGCTCTATTTATGACATCAACTGCATCCTTTGCTGCGTCACCAGGCGGCCCTAACTGTGGCTGGGGCAATCTACTTCTAGAAGGTTCATCAGGTAAAACCAGTCACGTCATCGCGGCCACCACCAATGCCTCTACTGGTAATGCTACTTTTGGTATGACGTCAGGCACTAACGGTTGTAACACCTCTGATAAACTCACCTACAGCGGCCGAGCACTCGCCGCTATTCCTGGCTTTATGGAAGCCGTCGCTCAAGACATGGCGAAAGGCGAAGGCGAAGCTTTAGATGCCTTGGCTTTATCATATGAAATTCAAGATCAAGCTGATAAAGCTGCCTTTGCTAAAGTAATGCAACAAAGTTTTGAACAAGTCTTTAACCAAGAAAACATCAGCAGTGAAGCATTTTTGCACAACATTGAAATGGTCATGAAAAACAATGCGCAATTGAAAAAATATGCTGCTTAATTCCAGTACCTCGGTATTAATAAAAAACCCGCTTTTGCGGGTTTTTTTATATATGCTCGGCGGCCTAATAAGTAGTCAGGCATGGGCTTATGACGTAGAAACCCTGCAAGAAAAGGCCATTGAACAACAATTATGGACCCAACCATTATGGACCGCTTTATTACACTATAATCAAGGCGGTACTTGGCGCGATCGTTCAGAAAGCTATATCGACTTTTCCCCTTTTTTCTTTTCTAATCAAGGACATCACGATCCTAAACAAGAAATGTTAGCCGCCATCAAAGTGTTATTCGCTGATGATGCAAAACCTTGCAGCACTCTTTCACGCTATCACTTTTTATTTGAACACCTCGTATCCACTCGCGATGAACAATGGCAACAGGCTACGAAATCTTGTAACGAGTTTAATCAGCTACTAGCCAGACTAAAACCACAACGCCTAGATCTGATTTTCCCCAGTTCATATCTTAATGCTCCATCATCTATGTTTGGCCACACTTTATTTCGCATCGTCAGCGAAGAAGGTATTCAAGGCAATAATGATTTATTCAGCTTAGCCATCAGCTTTGGTGCCAATGTGCCGAATAGTGTCCACCCTCTCGAATATATGAGTAATGGCTTATTAGGCGGCTTCCCTGGCTTTTATATTTACATGCCCTATTTTGCAAAAATACAAGAATACAATCACGAAGAAAGCCGCGATTTATGGGAATATCATTTAAATTTCACACCCGAAGAAATCACCCGTTTACTCGAACATCTCTGGGAGCTCAACCAAGTCCAATTTGATTATTACTATCTTGATGAAAATTGCTCTTATCGATTGCTAGAATTACTCGCCGTGTTAAGACCCGATGTGGATTGGGCAACGGACTTACGTTTTGCTGAAATTCCCATAAACACCATTCGTAAAGCCAAAGAACAAGGCCTAGTTACAAAAGTGCAGTATCGACCCTCAGTGCTAAGTCAAATACGTCAACAACTCTCCCCTTTATCTGTAAATGATCTTGCACATGTTAAAGCGCTACAAAGCGATCTGGTTCCGCTTGAAGGCCTTAACCCAGATCAACAAGCCCAGCTCCTATCAACCGCCTATGCCGTCTATCGTTTTAACCACCGCAGAGATTGGTCAGAGTCAGACATATCGCATCATGGATTAGATTTACTCAAAGCGCGTGCCAAATTAAGCAATACAACGTCAAACAGTCGCTTGCATATACAAACACCAAGAAAACCAGATGAAGCTCACGGCGTAAAAAGAACCGCCGTGGGTTGGTCACGACACGATAATCAACACACCTTAGATCTACAGTGGCGTTATGCCTACCATGACCTACTCGATAACAATGTGGGTGTAGCCAAAGGTTTTGGCTTAGAAGTCTTTAATATTAATCTTGCCCTCAATGAAGACAAAGTTTGGCTCAAGCAATTTGAACTGTTAAACGTACAATCTATCAGCCCACGTAACACGCTGATCAAACCTATTTCTTGGGAAATGTCAGCAGGCTATTTAGATACCAACAAAGACCGCGATGCTAGGCATTTTTATGCACAAGGTGGCATCGGTGTCTCCTATAACATCCAAAACCTGCAATGGTATGTCATCCCCAAAGCACAACTCCGCCAACCGCTAGAAGAAAGTTTACATTACGGCTTAGGAATTAAGACCGGACTCGTTTATCAAGGCAAAAAATTCAGTACCAGTGCCGAAGTTGAACACATCTATTGGAAAGAAAGAACACTTTTTGAACACAATGTCTTTCGATTAGAAGCCCAATACCATTTAAATAAAAACAACAGTTTACGTCTAGCCTGGCAAAGTCCCATCGACGTTTTACCTCAAAGTAAAAACACCCTATCTCTACATTGGCAACATCATTATTAATAACCTAGCCAGCCATCAACCTGATCTGACTCTTCGTAGAATAGGTAACATAAATTTATCCCATTAATTGTGAGCGACCAGCTTAAATATTTTCTTGTAGAAAACCACCACTTTGATGCTGCCACATCGCAAAATACTTACCTTCTAATGCCAGTAATTGCTGATGATTACCTTGCTCGATAATCTGACCTTTATCCATCACAATAATCCGGTCCATTCTTAAAACAGTCGATAAGCGATGTGCAATCACAATCGCTGTTTTATCCTTAATTAATTCAAAAATAGCTTCTTGTATCTGTTGCTCAGTAATAGAGTCTAAAGCACTGGTCGCTTCATCTAAAACAACAATAGGCGCATCATCCAAAAAGGCTCTGG
>JBLHKL010000181.1:0-3306 GCA_047618295.1 Gammaproteobacteria bacterium
GTAAAAAACCATGGATGAGATAGCGTCTATCAATCTGCATTTATGGCACCTCCGAAAATGCCTATTTTTCACGATAGCTGCGTCAGCTCCGTGCTCGAGTCCTCATGTATTATCTATACACTGCGGTTCTTCTCGCGGTGCTTTCTTGCTCTCATAAAAAATATTCTATTTTCAATGGCACCATATATTATGTTTGTAACTCTTTTTCCATTGTTCCAAGTTCATCCCAACGTCGAATAGCTGTATCCAATTCTTTATGCTTAATATTTAATTCATCAAGTATCGGTTGTTGTTCTTCATATGGCGTGGCATAAAAGTCATCAGCGCTGGTTTGCTGTTCCAGCTCAGAAATAGACTTTTCTAATGCTGCTATCTTTGCAGGCAATGCCTCTAGCTCTTGTTTAAAATTATAACTTAGTTTTTTATTGCTTCTTTGTTTGTTATTAGCGTCATTTAATTTGTTCTTTTTTTCTTTTGCTGTTGTCGGGTTATCCATTTCAGCCAGGTGTTTGCCATGACGATGCCAATCGCTAAAACCACCGGCGTAGTTTTGAATCGTGCCGGAGTCTTCAAATACCAGAATACTGCTAACGACATTATCAAGAAATTCCCGATCGTGCGTCACGATGATTAATGTTCCCTTGTATTCCATGAGCCTGTCTTCGAGAACTTCCAATGTTTCTACATCAAGGTCATTCGTAGGTTCATCGAGCACTAATAAGTTACTGGGACGCGTTAATAATTTGGCCAGGATGACACGATTTTTTTCACCACCAGATAACACTTTTATTTTTGTCATGGCACGTTTTGGAGAAAACAGAAAGCCACGAAGATAACCAATGACATGACGTTCTTTACCGTTCAGTTTTATATAGTCGCCACCATCGGCAACAATCTGAGCAATTGTTTTCTCTGGATCAAGATTACGACGTAATTGATCAAAGTAGGCAATCTCCAGGTTAGTACCAATCTTTATCGTGCCGGAAGTGGGTTTAAGTTCACCTAACATGATTTTTAACAGGGTGCTTTTACCGACGCCGTTGTTACCCACCAGGCCTATACGATCGCCACGCATGACCTTCAAAGAAAGTTTTTCTATTAATGGTTCGTCACCATAACTATGGCAAATTTTGTGTGCTTCAATCACCTTGCGCCCGGATTGCTCCGCTTCTTCAATAGTAATACGCGCTTTGTTTTGTGGTTTTAAGCGTTTAGCAACTTCTGAGCGCATACTTATTAAAGAACGTACCCGACCTTCATTACGTGTTCGTCGTGCTTTGATACCTTGTCTAATCCAGACTTCCTCTTCACCTACTTTTTTATCGAACAAGGCGTTTGCTTTCGATTCTTCTTCCAGCGCCTTTTCCTTATTCATCAAATAGTCTTGATATGTTCCCGGCCAACTGGAAAGCTTGCCGCGATCCAATTCAATGATGCGTGTTGCCAGTTTTTGCAGGAAGGCGCGATCATGTGTAATAAAGATGACGGCACCGTTAAAATTCAGCACGCGATTTTCCAACCATTCGATAGTACTGAGATCAAGATGGTTGGTTGGTTCATCGAGCAATAATAATTGCGGGTTACTCACCAGTGCTTTTCCGAGTGCAACTCGACGTCGCCAACCACCTGATAATTGAGTGAGCTTTAACTCAGCCGGTAAATTTAGGTCGGATATAACGGTTTCGACACGTTGATCGATATTCCAGCCACCCTCGGCCTCGATCTGTTGTTGTAAGTCTTCCAGTGCTCGTAAGCTGGCTGGATTTGTATCATCGAATTGATGTGAGCGCTCTTCGTACTCTTTGAGCAATAGCTGTAAATGATTGAGCCCCTCAGCCACATAGTCTCGTACTGTAATGTCTCGTATCTGTGGCAGTGATTGCTCTAATTGGCTCACCCGGAGATGAGATTGTTTAACGATTTCACCGCTATCGGCTTCAATCTTTTCGGCAATAATATTGATCAAGGTCGATTTACCGGCGCCGTTGCGGCCTATCAGGCAGACACGCTCGCCCGATTCCACTGCCATACTGACATTGTTGAGTATCAGTTGATCGCCGAATTCGAGGGAAACCTCACCAAAAGTGATTAAAGCCATTGCACACCAACGCTTAAAAAAGCGCGATTATATAGTATTCATCGAATCGGGACAGGATTTGTCAGGCGGTCTAATCGTGGTAAGTTATCAGGTGACAGGCCAGAGTCTGTTTCCCCCATAAATAGCAAAGCGGAGAGCACCATGTTAGACAAAATTTTCGATATGCAGACAGAACTTAATGATTATGTTTTCAGTAAAAACAAGCTTAAGGACAAATCAGGTCAGGCTCTGGATATGCAATCGATCATAACTGCTGTTGCTGAGAATAAATTGAATGTTAATGACCTGCCGAATGAATGGTTAATGAACTATTCAAAGGCCATGAAAGAAGAATTAATCGAACTGGATGAAGAATTGTTATGGAAATGGTGGAGTAAAGATGAGATTGATATGCAAAATATTCGTGTTGAATTAATCGATATTCTACATTTTCTAGTATCGGCGATGATGTGTGCTGGACTTGATGCCGACAAAGTATTCGATATCTATCAACAGAAACACGCCGTAAACCTCAAACGACAAGATACCAATTATAAGAAGGATACTAAGACAGAAGAAGATAATAAAAGTATTAGCTAACTACATGAGTCATGGATCAGTTCTTGAATTTTATCTAATGTCTCTTCCGATGGGCTGACAAAACGTAAACCTGAATAATAAAGACGATCTTTAGTATCAGTAAAGCTTTCCCAGACTCTATAGGCGGATAGAAATATTCTACTTAATTTTTTTTCTTCCTTTGTTGCACCAAACCAAATCGAAAGCTCTTGTTTGCTTGGGATTGATTCCATCGTAGAAATCATCATTCCTTCTGTATTGAGGTTTTCAGCATAGCCTATTAGCTCATCTGTTTGTTGTGAGTAGACTTTGAGGCGAACGGAAAAACGCTTTAGTCTGCGTTTTTCATTGGTTTTTATTTGTGCACTCAATTTTCTATTCCGAATTAATGGCTTATGTCTTTATCGGCAGAATCTCAATAAACTTTATTAAGTTCGTATATAAGGTAAAGTAATGATATCTATACATCTTTATAACAATTCATCCCGGTAAGTAATTAAAAATGAAATCCATAAAATGGAATAGCAAAGCGCTTTTTTCATCAAAAATTATTTGTGTTGGACGAAACTATGTTGAACATATCCAGGAACTGAATAATGAAATTCCAGAAGAACCCATTGTATTCTTAAAACCAAACTCAGCGATGTCTA
>JBLHKL010000182.1:0-3303 GCA_047618295.1 Gammaproteobacteria bacterium
CGTATTGCAGAAGACTGCCCTTGTATTACTTTTTCAATATTGGCAGAGAGTTTTTGATATATTTCAATGTCTGACATGATATTTATTTTTGGCTGAGTCTGAAAAGTCCTATTTCGTCACTCCCGCGAAAGCCGGAGTCCAGGTTTTTTAATACCTCATGGATTCCCGCTTGCGCGGGAATGACATAAATCAGAGCTTGCCGAGTTATTATTAAGTGTATTAATTGTGTCAAGCCTATCAAATCAGGAGTGGTATAACACATGTTTAATAAAGAAATTGAGACAAAAGCAACAATTCACGAACTGATTGCTTCGCGCTGGAGCGGCCGCGCCTATGACTCAGCGAAAATGTTGACGCGCGAACAGATTATTTCACTAGTAGAAGCGGCACGTTGGGCACCATCCTGTTTTGGCGATCAACCCTGGCGTTTTATAGTCTTTGATAAGGCAACGAATAATGCCGCTTGGGAAAAAGCGCTTAGCTGTCTGGTTGAAGGAAACCGAGGCTGGGCGAAAGACGCACCCCTATTATTACTGGCCTGTGCCGATTCAGTGTTATCGCAAAACGGAAAACCCAATCGCTGGGGTCAATACGATACCGGCGCTGCATCATTGAATTTAAGTCTACAGGCAGCGGCACTAGGTTTGATGGTGCATCAGATGGGTGGCTTTGATGTGGATAAAACAAAGACAGAGTTTTCGATTCCTGAACAATTTGCTCCCATGGCAATGATGACAGTCGGATATCAATTAGCCGAAACAGCAATGCCGGATGATATTAAAGAACGCGAGTACAACGCGCGCGCACGCAATACATTAGATGAAAATTTCTTTGAAGGACATTGGGGTGAACCCATTTCTGAAGTTCTATAAACAGTATTAATGTCTACCGTTTTTTCTAAATCCGAATATCTCGTTATATGATAAAAGATAATCAGCATCGCGCCTTTTGGTTGCTCGCTGGCCCAATGATTATTGCCAACGTCAGTATGGCCTTATTAGGTTTGGTTGATACAGCTGTTATTGGTCATTTAGACAGTGCCGTTTACTTAGGCGGTGTTGCTGTGGGTTCGGTTATCTTCGACTTTCTTTATTGGGGCATGGGATTCCTGCGCATGGGTACGACAGGGATTGTTGCTCAAGCGCACGGTAAAGAAGACGCCACAGAGATAAGAACTCTATTAGTACAATCGATCCTAGTTGGATTATCGATAGCAATATTCTTTCTACTCTTTCAGAACCCCATCATTAATTTTGGCATAACCTTGCTCAAAGGTAGTGCCGATGTAAAACATTATGCCGAGGTGTATTGCCGTTGGATGATATGGGGCGCACCTGCCTTGATGATCTTGTTTTCCGTCAACGGTTGGTTATTAGGCATGCAAAATGCGATGGCTAGTTTAAGACTCGGTATAACAGTCAATGTGATTAACATTGTTTTAGATATAGTTTTTGTTGTGTACATGGATATGGATGTACGCGGCGTTGCCCTAGCCACCGTCATTGCGCAATACGCAGGCGTCATCTATGCGTTCTTTATTGTAAGGAAACAATTAAAAGGACAAACAGGTGAATGGGTAATGGCAGAAATTTTACATCTCGAAAAGATGAAAAGTTTTATGCGCTTAAACAATGATATCTTTATCCGAACCATCTGCTTAATACTGGTGTTTGCCTTTTTTACACGCGAGGGTGCTACGTACGGTGATTTAACCCTCGCGGCAAACTCTATCTTAATGAAATTTTATTTACTCATGGCCTTAGCCTTAGATGGTTTTAATCACGCGGCTGAAGCCTTGGTCGGCAAAGCTGTCGGCGCAAAGAGTAAAGACCTTTTTAATAAAGCCGTATCACTGGCTTTGAAATGGTCATTAGCATTTGGCTTTGCTTTTACGATATTTTACTGGCTGGCTGGCGAACCGATGATTAATTTATTAACGGATATTAATTCTGTACGAGAGATTGCACTTATTTATTTGCCTTGGATGATCCTGTTGCCGCTTGTTTCTGTTTGGTGTTTCCTATTGGATGGTATCTTTATTGGTGCTACACGCGGGCCTGAGATGAGAAACGCGATGCTGATCTGCACCTTCGTCTTCTTTTTACCTATCTGGTATGTGTTTCAATTCATGGGTAACCATGGTCTATGGCTGGCATTCACTGTTTTTATAGCGGTACGAGGCGTGGTATTAGGTGTTTATTATTATCGTATTGAGAAGCACGGTAGCTTTGTAAAGATAAACACATAAGTTTTAAATAGTTTTAATATCTTCCAATAAAATAACTTCACAAGAATGACTGCCAGTATCTTCGCGAGTCATTGAACTGGTCCATGACCAACCATTTTCGCCATCGATGTGAACCAGATACCCCATCAATTTCACAGTATCTCCAGACTGTATTGATTTCAGTTTTTCTTTAACCGCACTATTGGCTGGGATGAAATGCATGTTTGCGCTGTTTGTTTCAATGTCTCGCCTTGGTATAGGGAATTCATCTGTGCGCCAGTGATACCAGCGGTTGGATTGTGTGATCGTTAATTGATCTAGCGTATCTGAATTTGCCATCGGCCCCCAGCCGAGTGCTAAATCTACAGGCGAAAGTGCGGACTCGCGATCAGTTCGATATCGTTCTGCACCAAGAACTCGTCCCACAAGTTGGAAGTTGGCCAGCGGCGTTATTTTGAACTTATCAAACTGGAATGACTTTTTAGCATTATTGATGTCTTTTTGTATAGGTGATTTATTAATAGACAAAGAAGAGGCATATTGAATGGGAAAGGACTCTGAAATATTTGAATCAATCGATACGGGACTCCTGCTTTGCCAATTGTAGACAAAACCCATGACAACAATGATTAGAATTATTTTCCACATAATTAAGTAATTCTAGTGATTGATTATTACTACAGAAGTCATGTATTAAAAGTGACTGCAACACCAGAGCGCGGATTAACCTCCGGACCAAGGGGTGTAAACTTTCCTTCTGTTGGTTGGTTCCAGGCTAAGAAATAGCCATCCTTAACAGCTTGTATATCTAATGTCCCACCGAAGGCAGGTATCTCACCGAGACGCGCCATATAGTCCGCAATATTTACATAGTCTCGTATGAAATGTTTATTCAAACGATACAATGAATGATAAGCCGCATCGAAACGCACTATATGCGGATAGGCATGTACATCTGCGAGTGTGAGATTATCTCCCGCAATATAAGGACCTGTTTCTCCGAGTCGTTTATCGAGTTTAGTTAAACAGACAAATACCTTTTCAAAATAGGATTGGTAAGTATGTTGATCCTTTGC
>JBLHKL010000183.1:0-3299 GCA_047618295.1 Gammaproteobacteria bacterium
CGTGTTATTACCCCCGATCTTCGCAACCATGGTCAATCACCGCACGAAGAAAATATGTCGTATCAGGAAATGGCCGATGATGTCATTGCTATCGCGGATCAGCTGAACCTCAATGATTTCATTATGGTTGGTCACAGTATGGGCGGTAAAGTCGCGATGACGGCTGCTCTATCAACTCCTGAAAGGTTTTCCGCCTTGGCGGTGATTGATATTGCACCTGTTAGTTATGAGCATGACTTTAATGTGTTAATTGCGGCGATGAATTCTTTAAATCTAGAGTCTTTAAAAAGTCGCACCCAAGCTGAAGAGGCACTAAATAAAGCCATTGATGATAAAAGTGTCATTCAACTGCTTTTACAAAACTTGGTGCGTTCTGATGAAGGTTTTAAATGGCGTATAAATCTGGAAGGTATTCTGGCCAACCTGAATCTGATTGGACAATTTCCGGATACATTAATAAATACGCCATGCCGCTTACCGACACTTTTCCTAGGTGGCGCAGAGTCTGATTATCTACGTAGCATCCACAATCCTGCAATTTACGAGCATTTCCCGGCAGCCGAAATCACCATGGTTAATGGCGCTGGACACTGGCTACATGCTGAAAAACCGACTGAATTCTTGAAACACATAAAATCATTCATCAATTTCGTCTAAGTGTTGATAGTTTTCCCTTAAACGCTAGAATGAGCGCCTTTCCAAGATTGATAAAAGACAATGAGCAATAAAAAAATTAATAAAGTCGTTTTGGCCTATTCTGGCGGTCTCGACACATCCGTGATTCTTACCTGGCTGAAAGATACCTACGATTGTGAAGTAGTAACCTTTACTGCCGATATTGGACAAGGCGAAGAGGTTGAACCAGCTCGCGCTAAAGCTGAGCAGATGGGCGTAAAGGAAATCTTCATTGAAGATCTGACAGAAGAATTTGTCCGCGATTATGTATTCCCCATGTTTAGAGCAAATACCCTATATGAAGGTGAATATCTCTTAGGGACATCTATTGCACGACCACTAATTGCAAAACGCTTAGTTGAAATTGCAAATGAAACTGGTGCCGATGCAATATCCCATGGCGCAACGGGTAAAGGTAATGATCAAGTACGGTTTGAATTAGGCGCGTATGCATTAAAACCAGATGTGCATGTTATTGCACCATGGCGTGAGTGGGATTTGACTTCACGAGAGAAATTATTGGCCTATGCCGAACAAAAAGGTATCCCCATTGAAGCCAAACGAAAAGGTGCTTCACCTTATTCAATGGATGCTAATTTGTTACACATATCTTATGAAGGTGGAGAACTTGAAGACCCTTGGTGTGAGCCAGAAGAATCAATGTGGAAATGGACCGTCTCCCCTGAGAAAGCACCCGATACAGCAGAATCTATTGAGCTGGAATTTAAAAACGGTGACCCAACTGCATTAAACGGTAAAACATTATCACCTGCGAAACTACTTGCCAGCTTGAATAAGCTCGGCTGCAAACATGGTATAGGTCGTGATGATATTGTGGAAAACCGTTATGTTGGAATGAAATCACGTGGTTGTTACGAAACGCCTGGAGGAACAATTCTCCTAAAGGCACATCGAGCAATGGAATCATTAACACTGGATCGTGAAGTTACTCACCTTAAAGATGAATTAATGCCACGCTATGCAAAACTAATATATAACGGTTATTGGTGGAGTCCTGAAAGAACAGCATTACAAACCTTGATTGATGAAACACAAAAAACGGTTAACGGTACAGTTCGTTTAAAGCTTTTTAAAGGTAGTGTTTCTGTTACAGGTAGAAAGTCTGAGTCAGATAGCCTGTTTGACGAGTCAATTGCGACTTTTGAAGACGATGCCGGCGCATATAATCAAAAAGATGCTGACGGCTTTATCAAATTAAATGCCCTACGCTTAAAGATACAAGCCAGAAAAAAGAGACTGTAACTAAATTAATTACAGGCTCGAAAAAAATAACAGAAGGCGCTGTAAAGCGCCTTTTTTTTGCCTGCTTGATACATTTCTGTGCTTTTGTGAATCAAATCACATGTTTAGTAAGCTTATCTACAGCACTGTGACCAGTATCACAACCATCTCGTCATAATCCACTATATTCTATAGTCATATAACAAAGCGTATATACACGCTCTTGCAATGAATTTAGAACATAGGAACGATAAAGTGGATACAGCAAACATTATTAATGAAAATATAAACTCACAGAGTTCGGACAATACTCTGAATATTGATTATATTGAACATCCCATAGAGCACGCGTTCAAAAATAGTGACCAGGCTTTACATTATCTATACCAACAAGCACCCGTCGGTATTATATTGAACATCATTTCTGCGTTATTAGTGACCTGGTTTATTTTACCCACTACGCCAGACTATATTTATATTCCATGGATATCTTTTATTGTTCTTACTGCTTTCACACATACACTAGTAATCAAGGAGTTTGGGAAACATAAAAAGTCACTTCATATAAACAATCAATGGGCTGTCTATCAAACAATGATGGTCGGGATTTCCGCATTGACGTTTAGTGTCGGTTATTTATTATTCCTACCATTAGCGAGCTTCTTTGTTCAGGTAATATTATTATTAACATTGGCAATTCTTTCAGTTGCCTATCTACCCTTATTGTCTATTTTTTTACCCTCATACATTATCTATATTTCTACATTTATTTTCCCAATGATTTTCTGGATATACAGTATGTCTCCAGAGGATGCTTATCCTACTGCAGCATTATTAGCTGTCACATACTGCATATTGGTGGTTACTGCAAATTATTACTCTAAATCATTACTTAATGCATTTGGCCTTGCAGGTGAAGTAAATGGAAAAGTTGACAATTTATACGGAATTATAGAAAAGACAAAGAACCTGAACGTTAACCTTTATAAAGATAACCATGAATATATAAGAAAGAATGAAGTTGTCTCTCGTGAAAAACAACAAGCCGAAATAACATTACAATCAATAGGAGAAGGCGTAATTTCTACTGATCAGTTTGGCCGAGTTGTCTACATGAATCCGGTAGCAGAGATATATACTGGCTGGAGCGCAAAAGATATAAAAGGCAAACACCTGTCTATGGTTTTAAATCTCGTTGATGAATCTAGCCATATAAAATTATCTAATCCTATTGAACAGTGCCTTGAAAGTAATGCCTCCATCAATAGTTCTGATAATTCAATATTGATAAGGCGTGATGGGCTTGAGTATGCAATTGAATACAGTGCTACTCCAATAAAACAGGACAATAATATTCTTACTGGTTCCGTAATGATTTTTCG
>JBLHKL010000184.1:0-3291 GCA_047618295.1 Gammaproteobacteria bacterium
CCTATCGAGTAGTAAACAGATACAAACCCAACATCTAACTGAAGCAATGAGTTATAGAAAGAAGATAAATCAGTCTAATGCATTGATATAAATAGGTTTTTAGACCGACTTGAACCAAATTCATGAATGAGGTGAAATACGCCTATGGATGAAAAACAGTATGACATCAGTATCAGCGCTGAAACCCAATATGTTAACGACCAATCGCTCCCGGAACAGGAGCGTTTTGTGTTTGCTTACACCATTACCATCACCAATAACGGAAGTATGGCAGCGACACTGCTACGTCGACATTGGTTAATTACCGACGCCAATTGCAAGGTACAGGAAGTCCAGGGTGACGGTGTCATCGGCGAACAGCCCTATTTACAACCAGGGGAATCATTTCAATACACCAGTGCCGCAGTATTAGAAACCCCAGTCGGTTGCATGCAAGGTAAATATGAGATGGTCGCTGATGATGGCAAGGATTTCGATGCACAAATACCAATTTTCAACCTCGCTACACCCAACACGCTACATTAATAATGAGCACCTACGCGATAGGTGACCTGCAAGGTTGTTATGCAGAGCTACAAGATTTACTCGATAAGATAAATTTCGATAAAACCAACGATCAACTTTGGTTCGTCGGTGATCTCATCAACCGCGGACCGAAATCACTAGAATGTCTTCGTTTTGTCAAATCATTAGGTAACTCAGCAAGAACTGTTCTGGGGAACCATGACTTACACTTACTCGCTATAGCGAATAAGGTTCGCAAACCACATAGAAAAGACACTCTCGATGACATCCTCAACGCCGATGATGTAGACGAACTAATTAGTTGGGTAAGAAACCTTCCGTTACTTGTTAACGACACAGCATTAAACTTCACCATGGTGCATGCCGGTTTACCACCACAATGGACATTGGAACAAGCACAATCACTCGCAAATGAAACCGAATCATTATTACGAAGCGAACAATTCAATGACTTCATACAACACATGTATGGCGATCAACCTGATAGCTGGTCTGAGGCATTAAAAGGCTATGACCGACACCGCTTTATCATTAATTGCCTTACCCGCATGCGCTATTGCTATGCCGATGGACAATTGAATCTCAAAGCAAATAATGCACCAGGCAATGAAGATGAAAAACTAATCCCCTGGTATGCTCAAACAGGCAGACAAACAAAGAATAATAAAATCGTTTTTGGACATTGGTCTACTGTTCACTTGGGTAATGAAAAGAACTTTAACCAATACAAGGTCTATCCGTTAGACACCGGTTGCTTATGGGGCGGAGAAATGACGGCGATACGGCTGGAAGATGAAAAACTGTTTAGTGTGGCTTCAAGACAACCGACGATAGAATAACGACAGCAACCAACCCAAAGCTACCCTTAAAACATAGTTGAATTTCACGGAGATAACAATGAATAGCACTCTTACTTACTCATTAATCATGTTGGTTGCGGGTTTAGGGATTCCTGTAATGGCAGCATTAAATGGAGGGTTGGGGGCCAAACTGGAAAGTCCCGCGCTCGCATCAACAATATTGCTTTGTGTGGGCTTGGCCATAGCTGTAATTTATTTGCTTTTTACAGAAGGCATTCCTACGAAATTATATATTCCAACTACACCATGGTATTTATATCTTGGTGGTTTCTTTGTCGTGTTTTATATCTTAAGTGTAACTTGGATAGCGCCTCACTTTGGTATTTCAAATGCTGTATCATTTGTTCTTCTTGGTCAGCTTATCGCAATGAGCATTATTGATTATTATGGGTTACTAGGCATGACTCAATATGCATTGAGCTCTCAACGTATTGTCGGCTTAATGTTGATGACTGTTGGTGTGTTTATGGTTTTAAGCAAAGTACCTGAGAAAATTTAACGAGTGTGTCAATTTGACACACTTACGCTGCGCTTCAATGCACAAATTATACAGGCGTCATGTCAGCTTCTGGCCGACTGCAGAGTTTTGATTAGAATGATCTAAGCCAGTTATATTGAAATAAATACTTTAAAACTTGAAGGAATTTAAAAGAAATGGAAGCAAGTGAACCTAACACTGCCGACAGGATAAAAGAAGCAAGAATAAAGATCGGTTTAACTGCGAAATATGTTGCAGATAAAATGAAGTTAAATATCGAGGCTTATGACGATCTTGAATCGTATAGTGATGAAGCCTTTATGTGTGTATCACTTAAGCAATTAAAAATACTTTCGAAATTGCTATCCGTTCGACTAATAGACTTGGTTGTAAATGAACCACAAAAAATCAATGAGACCAGAATAACTGTAGAGATATTAGTTGAGCGTATTAAAAATTCTATTATAGAAAACTCAGAAACCGTAGGTGAGTTTAATGAGCGTGCTGGATGGGATATAACCTCTGCTTTAAACAACGCTGAAAACATATGGACGGATTGGAATTTAGATCAATTAAGAGAGGTGTCTAGCATGGTCGATGTAAATTGGAAAAATGTGCTTATTTCATAGAATACCTTGTATTAAAGTAATATCCTCCGCTTTTGTACGATATCAGATAACTCAATCTCAATAACCACAGGAGAAAACAATGCCTGATGTAATTGAAAGAAGTGGTACTTGTCTTTGTGGTTCAATCTCATTCACCGCAAAGCACATGAGTACCGAGGTGGGTGCATGTCATTGCAATATGTGTCGAAAATGGGGTGGCGGTCCTTATATGGAAGTCGACTGTGGACCCGATGTTGTCTTTACTGGCGCAGAAAATATTTCATGCTACCAATCTTCCGAGTGGGCTGAACGTGGCTTTTGCAGCCAGTGTGGTACGCATCTCTTCTATAGGTTGAAAGAAGGTAATCTGCACATGATACCCGTCGGTTTGTTTGAGGATGACCAAGGCCTTAGGTTTAAGAAACAGGTTTTCATAGAAGAGAAGCCGTCTTTTTATAGTTTTTCTAATGAGACTAAAAATTACACGGGTTATGAAATTGTTACCGAATTTTTGGCTGATAAAGCATAAAAATACTTTTGATTCTCTACTGCGATTTATCTCTGGAAAACAATGTCTCTTGAGCATAAATCAATCTATACCATGGTATCTCGCATCCCGATAGGCCATGTCGCGACCTATGGTCAAATTGCAAAATTGATAGGTTATCCTCGCCATGCGCGACAGGTTGGTTTTGCATTGGCCGCATTAGAGAACGGGTCATCTGTGCCTTGGCATCGTGTTATTAATACAAAGGGTAAGATCAGTCCCCGAGGTCTTGATGGTTGCGATGACTATCAGCGACTGCTATTAGAAGAGGAA
>JBLHKL010000185.1:0-3288 GCA_047618295.1 Gammaproteobacteria bacterium
CTTTCTCTTTAACTTTACTAATAAATGCATCCTGATTAAATTCGACTTCAGGGAATAAAATCAAGATAGGAATATCGTTATCTTCATCAGCTGCCAAACCACCAGCGGCGGCAATCCAGCCCGCATGACGTCCCATTACTTCGAGCACAAATACCTTGGTTGAAGTCTTGGCCATGGAACAGACATCGTATGAAGCCTCGCGAGTTGAGATTGCAATATATTTAGCCACTGATCCAAACCCTGGGCAAACATCTGTAATAGGTAAATCATTATCGACAGTTTTCGGCACATGAATGGCTTGAATAGGAAAACCCATTTTTTCAGATATCTGCGAGACTTTATGACAGGTATCTGCTGAGTCACCACCGCCGTTATAAAAAAAATAGGCGATATTATGTGCCTTGAACACCTCGATTAGGCGTTCATATTCAGCCTTGCTCTCTTCCAGTCCCTTTAATTTAAACCGGCATGAGCCAAACGCACCTGAGGGCGTATAGCGTAAACCTGCGATATCAGCATCAGATTCTAGACTGGTATCAATTAAATCTTCGGTTAAAGCACCAATAATACCGTTACGACCAGCATAGAGTTTTGCGATCTCGCCAGGGTGTTGCCTCGCCGTTTCTATAACACCACATGCACTGGCATTAATTACCGCGGTAACACCACCAGACTGTGCATAAAAAGCATTTTTGGCCGCTGCCATAACGTATTTCTCCTGAATTATGAATTAAATATGAAACCGAACTGCATGGGGTCGGGTCTATATTAGTTATGCTAAACTGCAAATAATAAAGCAAATAATAGAAAATGTGTTGTATTAGATATCATCAGAATGATTGTTAAATGAAATGACTTTTTTAAGACACCCTAGACAAATAATTAGCAAGATGTTTACCTTCTTTGCTGTATTAATACCCTTCTTGGTGTTCGCCGAGGATCTCCCTGATTTCGGTGATTCTGCGGGTAGCATAGTTTCACCAGAATATGAGCGAAGACTTGGAAAAATGTTTTTAAGCCAAGTACGACAATTCACTAATTTAAATAAAGATCCAGAGGTCAAATCTTATATCCAATCACTTGGCAATAAACTAGCTTCACATAGTGATAACCCAGAACAACCCTTTAACTTTTTTGTGGTAAACAATGCTGCCATTAACGCCTTTGCAGGTCCGGGCGGCATGATTGGCATGAATAGCGGGGTAATTTTAAGTTCTAATAATGAAAGTGAACTTGCAGGTGTAATGGCACATGAAATTACACACGTAACTCAAAGACACCTCGCTCGCCAATTTGAAAACGCCAGCAAATACAGTTTGATTAATACGGCGGCATTGATCGGTGCGATCTTAATTGGCATTTCAAACCCAGAGGCGGGAATAGCGGCCATGACAGGCGCGGCTGGTTTATCCGCGCAAAATTCAGCGAATTTTACCCGCGCAAACGAACAAGAGGCGGATCGAATCGGAATGCAAGTTTTAGCCAGCAGCGGATTTAATCCAAGGGGAATGCCGGCCTTTTTTGAAACATTACAACAATTATCAAGATACTCACAAAGTGCGGCACCAGAATTCGTACGCACACACCCGCTAACGACATCACGTATCGCTGATACGCGGGCACGTGCAGAGGAATACCCCAAAGGCGAATTTACTAATACACGCTCCTATGATCTGATTCGGTATAAACTCTTCGTGGCGTCATCAAAGTCACCAAAGGAAGCAGGCATAGTTTTACGACAAGCGCTTGATGAAAATAAAAGCTCCGTAAAAGAAAATTTACCAATCCGTTATGGGCTAGCTTATGCCTACATTAACACCAGAGAATTTGATCGTGCTCAACAGCAAGTCGATCATCTTCTAAAAGATAATCCTGATGATATTGCCTATTTATTATTGGCTGCAAAACTTGAAACAGCTCAGTCCAATTACAATGCCGCTTTTAATGTGTTTAAAAAAGCTTATGGCCTTTACCCTGATTATAGACCCGTTGTCATGGCGTACAGTAAAGCACTACTCGACGTGAGCAATGGGCAAGAGGCAAGAAAAATTTTAAAGAACTACGAACGTCACCATGAACACGACGTCGATACCTATAGCTTGCTCGGTCAAGCAGAAGGTCTGCTAGGCAATGAAGTTGAAACTGCATTCCTCCAATCGAAATATTATTTTCTAGCTGGCGCTACTGCGGCTGCGGCTGACAAATTAACATTCATAAAACAACAGTATCAATTGGACTATTATCAGGAACAGCGCATAAATGCATGGATGGCAGAACTAGAATACGAGCTTGAACTCGAAAAAGGGCTCAGTTTATAACACTTAAATTAAATTGCTTATGTTACGCAGAGACACTCTTAAATTTTTAGCATCTGGCTCAATGATTCTGGTTTCCGGCTTGTTGAAACCCATCATTGCTCTAGCCAAATGGAATGATGCTGCATTTTCTGCGGTCGATTTTGACGAAGCCATTGCCGCTTATTTTCCGAATCAAAAGATAAAAGAATCTGAACAGATCACCATAGGGGTTCACGCTGTTGTAGAAAATGGTGCCGTAGTGCCGATCAAGGTCAAAACGGATTTACCGAATATAGAATCTATTACAATATTTGTTGATAAAAACCCTAACCCACTAATTGCAAACTTTGATCTTTCCCCTGGCTGCGTGGGCTTTATCTCAACACGAATAAAAATACAGCAAGCATCGAATATTATCGTGACGGTAAAAAGTGATGGCATGATATTTAGTACGCGTAAATTCATAGAAGTACATGAAGGAGGCTGTGGTTGAACCTGCACTCCGCTATAGAACCACTAATACTCATAAAATGATTTCTTTATTAAAAACCTTTGATATAAATTTAGTGTTTCATTTGTACACTGGATATACCTGCTCACTTTATGGCAGACTCAAAAGCGCCTATCGCGCGCCAGCGAAAGACAATCATAGAATTACTATGAGTGTCTTTCTAAGCGGCGCGCTAGACACTTTTGAATGCACTCTAAAGCGAGTTCTATCACGGAGTTCAGGTTAATGCCTTCAACCATACGTCTAAAAACAAAAACTAACGATGGCGTCACGACAGTACGCGCCATCATTAGGCACCCTATGGAAACTGGCTTTCGAATCGATAGCGAGACCAGTGAATCTGTGCCTGTACATTACATTAATGAAGTTTTAGTAAAACATAATGGCTACGTCGTTATGTCATGTGACTGGAGCAGGGCGGTTTCAAAAAACCCGTATCTTTCGTTTATGTTTAAAGGCGCCAATGTTGGTGACAAACTT
>JBLHKL010000186.1:0-3265 GCA_047618295.1 Gammaproteobacteria bacterium
CATGAAGCACGCAACTCAAGAATCTGTACAGGGTAACTTTGACAACTTCACTTTCGGCTCCAATCGCTTTTTCAAAAAAGGTAAAGACTTTTGGGTGAATATCAAAGGTCCCAACAATAAATTCTCCGATTACCAGATAAAATACACTTTTGGATTTGAGCCTCTTCAACAATATATGGTTGAATTTCCAGATGGTCGAGTACAACTCATACCTTTTGCCTGGGACTCGCGGGAAAAAATAAATGGCGGCCAACGCTGGTTTAATTTATATCCTGAACAGACTCAAGAGCATCAAGAATTTTATTGGACTAACACTGGCCAAAACTGGAATTACATGTGCGCCGATTGTCATTCTACCAACGTGGATAAAAATTTTAGTGTTGACTCTAATAGTTATCAAACTACGTTTAGTGAAATCAATGTGGGTTGTGAAGCCTGTCATGGTGCAGCGAGTGAACATTTAAACTGGTCTAAGAATCCCCATAAGAAATCGCTTAACTTAGGATTTGATGGTGAACTGTCTAAGTCAGTTTTAAATTGGGAATTATTAGCTGGCAATACGACATTATCCCCAGAAAAAATTGAACATAGTCAACAAGCAATTGTATGTGCGCAGTGCCACAGTAGGCATGTTCAAATTAGTGATAAAAATCATGTTGCTTCGAAATCATTGGGTGATCGTTATCTACTCAATTTAATTGACTCGCAAAGATATTACCCTGATGGTCAGGTTTATGATGAGGACTATGTCTACGGTTCATTTTTACAAAGCAAGATGAACAAAAACGGCGTCGATTGCAGTAACTGTCATAATCCTCACTCAGCGAAACTAGTGATGCCAGAGGAACAAGTATGCTTGCAATGCCATCAAGCATCTAGCTACGATACTACAGAACATCATCACCATAAATCGAGTATTGATGGATTAGCTTCAGAAGGGGCAAAATGTGTTAATTGCCATATGCCTGAAACAACTTATATGCAGATAGATAAAAGACGCGATCATGGTTGGCATATTCCTCGTCCGGATTTCGCCAATCAACTGGGCACTCCAGATACCTGTTTGAATTGTCATAAAGATAAAGATAGTCATTGGAGCCTTGATAAAGTTACGCAATGGTATCCAAAAAGAGATCCTAAAGAGGAAAAACATTTTGCACCGGTATTTTCAGCGATAGACAATGGATATCAGGGCGCAGCACAGGCGCTTTCCCATGTTGCTCAAAATATAAATAACGCGGATATTATCCGTGCTTCCGCATTAGAGAGAATGAATGGATATAGCGACAAGAATACTATTGTCGCGATAGCAAGGGGTGTTAGGAGTCCAGATGAAAACGTTAGGGTTGGAGCTGTACGAGGAGCAGAGGGGCTTCAATTACCGGAACGCTGGAGAATATTGTCGCCATTATTGACGGACAAAGTGCTTGCAGTACGTACAGAAACAGCCAGAGTTTTAATGCCCTTATGGCAAAGTCTTAGTCCACAGCAGCAAGATCAATTGTCACCAGCTCTTGAGGAGTATCTTGAGGTTCAGAACTTCAATTCTGATCGCGGTTTTTCACATACTAATAAAGCCAACGTTTTTGTTTACCAACAAAAATACCAACAGGCAGAACAGGCATACAAAACCAGTATTCGAATTGAGCCTTATTTTGCCAATGCTTATGTCAACCTGGCGGATTTATATCGCCGTCTTAATCAAAACGATAAGTCATTAAAGACTCTTATGACGGGCTTACAAAAAATACCTGATGTTGGAAATTTACCTTACAGCATCGGTTTGGCTTACATAAGAAACAAGAAGATTGACAAAGCAGTTGAGTATTTGGATAAAGCAACAAAAATTGAGCCAAATAACACCCAGTTTTTATATGTTCTTGGATTAGCTTTAGAGTCTATTGAACCTGAAAAAGCACAGCAAGCCATTCAAAAGGCCTATCAGGTTGGAGGTAATCCACAACATTTATACGCCTTGTGTGAAATGCAAATCAGACATCAGTCAATTCACGTAAGACAGTGCATCAACCAATTAAAAGAAGTCGCACCGCCAGAAGTGGTTAAGGCGCTAGAAGAAAAACTAAGGAAAGAAAATGAGTGAAAGTTATCAGGCAATTCAAACGTTAAAACAGCAAATTCAAAAATCTGTTATCGGTCAGACTCACGTAGTCGATTCTTTATTATTATCACTACTGACAAATGGTAATGTGCTTCTAGAAGGTCTGCCTGGAACCGCAAAAACACGTTCAATTAAGTCACTCGCTAAGGCGTTAACCGTTAGTTTAGGTCGTGTTCAATTTACTCCTGATCTTTTGCCGTCGGATGTCACCGGTACTGAAATCTATCAAGAGGTTAATGGCAAGCCAGTATTAACTTTTCAACAAGGCCCGATATTCAATAACCTGTTGTTGGCTGATGAGATTAATCGTTCGCCGGCTAAAGTACAGGCTGCCTTGTTAGAAGCTATGGAAGAGAGGCAAGTAACTGTTGCAGGAAAGACCCATAAATTGCCTGATTTATTTATGGTTTTAGCCACTCAAAATCCAATCGAGCAAGAGGGAACTTATCCTCTGCCAGAAGCACAAATGGATCGATTTATGATGAAGATCACTCTGGATTATCCAGATGATGAATCAGAAGCTGAAATAATAAAACTCGTACGCAGTGAAGAAATCAGTATTACAGATGAACCTATAACGATTGATCCTGAACATATTTTTCAAGCTCGAAAGGAAATACACGACATTCATATAAGCGACGCCGCACTCAATTATATGGTTGCAATTGTTATGGCAACACGAAAACCAGAAAGATATCCTGACTCATCACTAGCTGATTGGATCACGGTTGGTTCCAGCCCTCGTGCAAGTATCGCTTTAGATAAATGTGCCAGAGCACAGGCCTGGTTAAACGAAAAAGATTTTGTTGATTCCGAAGATATAAGAAGTATCGCTCACGCAGTCTTGAGACACCGGTTGATCCTCAGTTATGACGCTTTGGCTGATGGTATTACGGCGGACCAAGTTATTGATGAAATACTTCGTCATGTTGCGGTTGATTAGTCTCGTTCGATTTGTACATATGAGCAATTGTAAATGAATAAAAACCAAAACACTGATAAGGGTTCAAATCACAATATCTACGCGGATATTGACCAATTGCGTCGTTTACAATTTCAAGCTCGAGGGTTTGATTTTAAATCGAGTCAATCGGCTAACAGTATTTTATCTGGAAATAATGTTTCAAAATTACGAGGAAGAGGTCT
>JBLHKL010000187.1:0-3210 GCA_047618295.1 Gammaproteobacteria bacterium
CACACGGGTCGTTCGGTCAGCAGTGTATTAATGCGAATAGCTCCTGATGGAACAATGAATGTAACGCATGCGGGACATCCATCTATCATTGTAGTCCCCGCAGTCAACTCTGAACTTGTTATGTTTTCTGAAGCGGGTTGTGCACTGGGTTTGTTTATCGAAGAACCGGTTAAATATATTGAAGAGTCTTATCAATTAAAACCGGGCGATAAAATAATTGCCTATACCGATGGATTAATTGAATGGCGCAACCCATTTAAAGAAGCCTATGGCATCGATCGATTACTGAACTTTATTAATGCACATCGAAAATTGGATTTTGAATCTTTAAAACAAATGATCTATAACGATGTTAAATCGTTTGCATATCATGAAGAAATTAATGATGATTTAACATTGTTGGTTGCAGAATATATTAAGTAACTCTATTTACAGAATGTTCGAGGCTATGTCTGTACCTGTAAAGTAGGATCATCACTTTCATATGTCGGCCACACATTGATCAAGGCCTTCACCAGAGTCGCTAATGGAATAGCAAAGAATACACCCAAGAAACCCCATAAGCCACCAAAGACAAGAATCGCAACAATGATTGCAACAGGATGTAAGTTAACGGCTTCTGAAAAAAGTATCGGGACTAAAATATTACCGTCCAAAAACTGTATGACGCCATAGGCAACCAGTAACCAGACAAAGTCGGGTGATAAGCCCCATTGGAAATAAGCAACAAAAGCGATCGGTAGTGTAACTACTGCGGCGCCAATGTATGGAATCAACACAGACAAACCTACTATCAACGCTAACAGCGGCGCGTAATTAAGACCAAATAAAACAAAAGTAATATAGGAAGCGCTTCCAACAATAATAATCTCATTGAATTTTCCGCGCACATAATTGCCTATTTGCGCATCCATCTCCGTCCAAATTTCGTTTATTAGTCGCCGCTCTTTAGGTAAGAAACGACCTAGCCAATCTATGATCAGATCCTTGTCTTTAAGAAAAAAGAAAATCATCAACGGCACCAGAACCAAATAGACGAGTATCGTAATAATGGCGGGGATAGATGCAACAGAAATCGAAAGTACACTCCCGCCAAGTTCGCTAAAACCATGGCGAATCGTGAGGATCAGTTGACTAATATAATCTTCTGAAATGAACTCGGGATATTGCTCGGGCAATTGCAATAACAAAGCTTGTCCATTATTGATCATGTCCGGCACTTCCTGGAAAAACTGACTTACCTGTTTTGATAATAGTGGCAACAAGCCGAATAGAATAAACACCATGAAGGCGACGAATAAAAGATAGACCAGATTAACTGCCCAATACCGTGAAAATGATTTTCTTTGTAATTTGGATACAGCACCCTCAAGTAAATAAGCGATGACCAGCGCTGCCAACAACGGTGCCAACATTTTACCCATTGTCAGTAAGACAACAGCACTAAGGACCAACAAGACGACTAATAAGGCAGCTTGGGGATCAGTAAAGTAACGTCGGTACCATGAATTAATAAACTCAAACATCTTTTCAATATAGTTTAATGTTAATTTTATTTATCATAACGATATCTAAGCTAGACAGCGAATTTACGTAAGTACGTGTATCTAAATTACTGACAAAATTATATGGTGTAAAAAAAAGGGCGCCGGAGGGGGTGGCGCCCTATAAAAATACAACAAAACTGTTGAGGAGGGTTAAGCAAATATAAAATTCTATGTATATCTATACTGCAGATGTTGTGCCAATGTTCATTTTTAATATAATTCAATGGCTTAGCTCACAAAAAATCTATATATGTTTAAGAATTGCACTACGGTGGTGACTTTTAGGACGCATATGGTGCACTGCAAAATCTATTTTATGAATCTGCTTAATATTTAAATATCCAATGGATAAATCACAGTTATCTAATCACATTAAATCGTGGGGGTCTGAATTAGGCTTCCAACAAATTGGTATCACCACGACTGACCTGAAAGAAGATGAAGCCCATCTCTTAAACTGGCTTAAAGAAGGGCGCCATGGTGAGATGTCATATATGCAGCGACATGGCACGAAACGAAGTCGTCCAGAAGACCTCGTGCCGGGTACCATCAGTGTTATTTCACTGAGAATGGACTACTTGCCGCCCTCTAGTAAGCATCCTTCACAGGTATTAAACAATAAGGAACTTGCTTATGTTTCCCGGTATGCGATGGGGCGTGATTACCATAAGCTCATGCGTCAACGTATCCAGAAATTAGCCACTAAAATAGAAACAAAATACGGAGAGTTTGGTTATCGCTGTTTTGTCGATAGCGCGCCAATATTGGAAAAAGCATTAGCACGAAATGCGGGGCTAGGATGGATTGGTAAACACAGTAACCTCATAAACCCCAAAGCAGGTTCGTGGTTTTTTCTGGGTGAGATTTATACTGACTTACCGCTCGAAATTGACAAGCCTTTTACAGAGCATCATTGCGGAAGCTGTAACGCCTGTATCGACATATGCCCAACTCAAGCGATTGTGGGTCCAATGCAAGTCGATGCCCGCCGCTGTATTTCTTATCTAACAATAGAATTACGCAGCTCGATCCCCGAGGAATTTCGTAAAATGATTGGTAATCGTGTTTATGGTTGCGATGACTGCCAACTAATATGCCCATGGAATAAATTTGCAAAAAATACTGAAGAAGATGATTTCCGAGTCCGTAATGGTTTGGATGCACCGACACTAATTGAATTATTTGCCTGGACAGAGGCTGAGTTTCTAAAGAATACCGAAGGTTCTGCCATTCGGCGTATAGGTTATGAATGTTGGTCTAGAAATATTGCGGTCGGTTTAGGCAACGCAGCTAAAACAGATGCAACTGTAGCTGCTTTAAGGGCAAGAGAAAATGATCCTTCTGCAATGGTGCGTGAACATGTTTCGTGGGCGCTTGCTCAACATGAGTGTCACTAAGTTATAGTTAATTAACTATTCAGAAAACATCGTTTCTGTTTCTACATTGAAGACTGTGCCATCAACACTCATCACACGCACTTTCATACCTACTGGCATATCTGAACCTTTTACTTTCCAGGTTGAATCATCAACCTTGATCTTGCCTACACCATTCACTATTGCTTCTTCAAGTGTAAAACTGCGACCGACATATTGTTCGCCACGTCTATTGAGATTAGGTTGATCATTAACATTAGGGTTCGACTTTTTATGTCGTTTATACA
>JBLHKL010000188.1:0-3174 GCA_047618295.1 Gammaproteobacteria bacterium
AGCAGTGGATTTTTAATCCATTGGTCGGGCGTTCGAATCGCCCACGGCCCACCATTTCATTGCCTCTTAAGCATTTGGCGTCGACAATAGCTTGTGCGCGTGGATAACTTTGCCTGTTAATTTTGTACTGTAGCCCGGTAATTTATTGATTTTGTCTTTAAGTTTTTTGTCTTTCATTAATATGCGAAACGATTCTATTGTGCTTTTTGGCAGAGATTTTTTCATGGCAATAATATAATTCTCGGTAATTAGAGGGATGAAAGAGAGGCCAAATTCAATTGCGGCTGCCTTTAAGCCAAAACCAACATCAGCGTGACCACTAGCTATCATTGCTGCGACAGCGGTATGTGTGAACTCCTCTTTTTCATAACCGCGCACATCCTTTTTATTAATACTGTGCGACTTAATCAGCGCATCAAAAATGGCGCGTGTCCCCGAGCCTTTTTGACGGTTAAGAAACTTTAATGAACGGCGTGTTATCCCTTTTATAGATGAGACATGTTTTTCTATCACCGGGTTTATCATTAATCCCTGCTCGCGAGTGGCAAGTTGGATCAGGATATGATCGTCATCATCTAGCCATTGTGAGTATACCGGTGCGAGAGTTTCAACGAGCGGGCCTTCTGGAAAATGAAACCCGGCGATGTCGATTTGGTCTGCATTTAACAACTTCAGGTTTTCAAGACTACCTCGTGATTGAAATTCAATAGCATATTGTCCCGTCTTTTCACAAATGGACTGCAGATGATTAATCGCCAGATCATGACTACAAGACACGATGCACCGTTGCTGACTCATGTTTTGGCCAATTAATTCATTGATTTCATCATTCAGCTTGTCTGCGAGGGGCAGCAGTGTCTTTGCGTAATCAGCATCTATGTTTCGTTTTGTTTCTACAAGTTTTTGTCCGAGCGGACTGAGCTTTGAGCCGCGGCCGCGTTCTTTAATACACAAAGGCGTATGAAAGGCCTCATTCCAGTAGCGTATTAATTCCCATGCAGTTCGATATGAAACATTGATTTCCTTTGCGGCGGCTTGTAGTGAGCCGCTTTGGTGTATTTCCTCAAGTAACGGCAATAAGCGTTGGTCCAGTTCCTGATCTGAATCGGTAGTTTGCCACTGAACATTAAAATCAATTCGCATAAGTCAGATTGCTCTATATGTAAGTAAAAGCATATTTGTGAAATACAAGGCAGATGATATAAAGCCCATTAAATATAACTATAAATTAAATAAATATAAATATATGCAAATAAATACATATATTTATTCTTTTCAAGCCATTATGAAAAATCACAGATTTATCTCAATTGCCCTGACATGGTTTTTATATAACCCATGTGCGGTAGCAGATACTAATGACAAGCCATGGCGTTTTAATAGCGCACTAAACTTGCCAGAAGTTTTTTCATTATCAGGGCACCATCGAACACGATTTGAAAATGTTGATGAGCAATATCGCGGCAGTCGAAATGGTGGTGATCAGGCATTGGTATTTCGAACGGTTGTTTTAGCGAAGCTTAATTTTAAGCATATTAAGTTTGCTGCAGAAATGTTGGATTCGCGAGTTGAGTTTGCGGATTCAGGCACGCCCTTGTCTGGCAGTGTTGTTAATCCATTAGAACTATTGCAAGTCTATGTTGAGGTGCCGTTGGATAATCTGTTAGGACAAGGAAGTAAAAGTACCTTTCGAGGTGGGCGCTTGACGATGGATATGGGTAGCCGTCGTTTAGTCGCGAGGAATCGTTTTCGAAATACGATCAATGGATTTACTGGTATAGATTGGCATTGGCAAGGGTCAGAAAAACAAAAGCTTCGCTTTTTTTATACATTACCAGTTCAACGTCTGTTTAGTGGTAGCGCTTTAGATAATGACGCCAAGTTTGATAAGGAGCACGAAGAAGTTCGTTTCTGGGGTTTCTATTATTCACCAACAAGACTGCCATGGGGTGATCAGGCTGAGGTTTATCTATTAGGTTTGAATGAAGAAGATGTGTCCGGTGAACTAAATACGCGTGATCGCGATATCTATACTCCGGGTTTCCGATTGTTTAGGAGGCCGGCAAAAAATAAGTTTGATTATCAAGTAGAGTCGATCTTTCAGTTTGGTGAATCTAGGTCATCAACAGTATCAACTATGGACCTGGATCATTTTGCTTATTTCCATCATGTTGAAATGGGTTATAGCTTTGATACGAAGTGGTCACCGCGTTTAATCTTACAGTACGATTATGCTAGCGGCGATGATGATCCGAATGATGGTGATAATAATCGTTTCGATACATTATACGGCGCACGCAGATTTGATTTTGGCCCCACAGGAATCTATGGCCCTTTTGCCAGGTCAAATCTGAGCGCACCTGGCATTCGTCTAAAATTAAAGCCAGCATCTAATGTTACTAGCTTTCTTGCTCTTCGTGGTTATTGGTTGGTCTCTGATAATGATGCGTGGACAACTGCGCGAATTACTAATGTTGCAGGTCAATCGGATAACTACATCGGGACACAGATAGAGGCGCGTGTTCGATGGGAAGTTTTGCCGAAAAATATCCGTATAGAAGCTGGTGCTGCGCATTTATTGGCCGGGGATGTTATGGATAATGCAGGGAAAAGTGATGCGACTTATTTATACTCACAGGCCGTTTTCTGGTTTTAATATTCGATCAATTAATTTACTTAATAAAGATTTTAGAGAAGCAACATGAAAAAATTATTTCAATTATTATTTATCTGTCTCATTTTATTGTCTGGCTTGGTTTCTGCTGAGGAAGTAAGGCTCAAGATGGCGACGACGACGAGCACAGAAAACTCAGGTCTATTAGCGGCATTAAACCCTCCGTTTGAAGATAAGTATGGCGTTAAGTTGGACGTGATCTCTGTTGGTACTGGTAAGGCGATACGTCTGGGTAAAAACGGTGATGTTGATCTAATTTTTGTGCATGCGCCAGCAGCAGAAAAAAAGTTCGTTGCCGAGGGCTCTGGAATTGAGCGCGAGCCTGTTATGCACAATGACTTTGTCATCGTTGGCCCGGCAGCAGATCCTGCCGGTATTAAAAAGGCAAATAATATCGTTGATGCAATGTCAAAGCTGATTGAAGCGAAACATGTTTTTGTTTCACGTGGTGATGATTCTGGCACACATAAAAAAGAGAAAAATCTCTGGAAAATGACAGG
>JBLHKL010000189.1:0-3163 GCA_047618295.1 Gammaproteobacteria bacterium
CATTCGCTTCAATATTATGCAGGCGCGTTAATGTCTCTGCGGTAGTAACTTCATTCTCGCGCAATTCTTGTTGTAATTTATCAGTCTCATCCTGAGCAGATTTAATGCGGGTCTCTACATCTTTAATACGTATTCGAATGTCTTCTAATTCTGTGGCCTTAGCGGAATTGGCTGCATCAGCAGCTATCGTTGAATTTGACATGAAACATGAAGCGAGAAAAATTGAGCAGGTGAAGGGGATTATTTTGTCAGCAAAATGAGTCATGTGTGATTCACTTGCCGATGACTGCGGGTGTTTCCTCTTTTTGTAGCCGTAACAATGTTTTGCCGGTCATCTCTTCGGGTTGTGGAATTCCCATGATATTGAGCATTGTAGGGGCAATATCAGATAAGGACCCGGTGCCAGGGAGAAACTCAGCGTGTCTGCCAATATAAATAAAGGGTACAAAGTTATTGGTATGCGCCGTATGCGCCTGGGATTTAATCTTCTCAGTTGTATAGGCCTTTAATTGCTCAGCATTACCATGGTCGGCAGTGATTATAATTTCACCGCCAACTTTTTGCGCACATTCAATCACCTTGGCGAGACATTTATCAATGGTTTCTATTGCCGAAATGGTTGCTTTGAAATCACCGGTATGCCCGACCATATCGGCATTCGCATAGTTACAGATGATGGCATCATATTGTCGACTGTTTATCGACTCGATGAGGCGTACAGTGATTTCATCAGCACTCATCTCCGGCTGTTTATCGTAGGTCTCGACGTGTGGTGAAGGCACCAAAATGCGGTCTTCACCTTTGAAAACACGTTCTTCACCGCCATTGAAGAAAAAAGTGACATGGGCATACTTCTCTGTCTCAGCGATTCGAAGTTGTTTCAAGCCAAGGTTTGCGATGTATTCACCAAAGACATTGGACATAGTGACTGGCGGGAAAGCGACCGGGAATTCATAGCTGGCCTTATACGAAGTCAGGCTGATAAAGGCGGAGAGTTTTGGAATCCGTTCTCGTTCGAAGGCCTTGAACTCCGGTTTTGTGAACGCGCGCGCCAATTGTCGGGCACGATCTGCGCGGTAATTAGCAAACACGATAACATCACCATCATCGACAGTTATCGGTGGTTCCCCCGGTTTGGTAATGGCGGTTGCTTTGATGAATTCATCTGATTCACCTCGAGCATAGGCCATATCAACAGCAATAAACGGATCGACCGAGCGATATTCTGCTTTGCCTTGGCTGATGAGGTCGTAGGCCAATTTGGTGCGATCCCAGCGATTGTTACGATCCATCGCATAATGACGGCCAATAATTGATGCAAATCGGCCAACACCTAATTCCTTAATTTTTAGCTGAGCGTTATGAATCGATTCCTCGGCACATTTTGGTGGAGTATCTCGGCCATCGAGAAAAGCATGGAGATAAATTGTTTTTACACCGCAATTAACAGCCAATTCCATTAACGCATAGACATGATCTTCATGGCTGTGAACACCACCACTGGAAAGTAACCCTAGTAAATGAACCGCTTTGTTATTCTCTGCTGCATTGTTGAATGCGGAATTCAGGTTTTCATTTTTATAAAAACTGCCATCCTCAAGTGCTCGGGTAATGCGAGTGAATTCTTGGTCTACTATGCGGCCAGAACCAATATTCATGTGACCCACTTCAGAATTGCCCATCTGTGAAGCAGGTAGCCCAACATCTATGCCTGATGCGCTTATCAGAGTATGTGGGTAGTCCTCCCAGAGTCGATCCCAGGTGGGCTTATTAGCGGAATAGATCGCATTGTAGACGGTATTATCTGTATGGCCCCAGCCATCCAGAACTATCAGAATTGTTGGTTTATGATTTACTTGCATTGAAGGATTTATAGACGGTTACTAAAAGTGAACGGATTTTGGGGTAACGGTAAATTCTGCAATTTCAAGATAAAATATCGATAATAAGTTGGATATTTAATTAATCGGGCAATAACCCTAAAACTCTTCGTTTTCAGTGCGCGGATTTTAGCATGAAATCTGAGAAGACTTCACATTAATCAATAATACAGATTGAATTACCTATAACTGTTTTTTCAGCGAGCGATATAACGTATTATTCAGCCCTCATTTAATACTGCCAGAGCATAGAGATTACTGAATGGAACAACTCCCCGAATTTGTGGGCAACCACCTGTTTTTATTTTCACTATTAGTTTCCATATTGATGTTATTAATCTGGAATTTATATGGTGATATGCTTAGCGGCGCTAAATTGTTATTGCCTGACGAAGTAACCCGGCTTATTAATCGTGAGGATGCCAAAGTGGTCGATCTGCGAACACAAAAGGAATTTGAGAACGGGCATATTATTGATGCTATTAACATCAGCGCTGATCAATTATCAGGACAGCTTGATAAACTGAAAAAACATAAAGAAAGCGGGATTATCTTTTGTTGTGCTAGCGGCTCTGTTTCTACAAAAGAGGCGCGCAAGTTGATGAACGAAGGATATGAAAAAGTGTTTAGTCTTAAAGGCGGCATCCTCTCATGGCAGAGTGCAAACTTGCCTCTGACTAAAGGCCTGAAATAGACTCAATAAATAAAGTTAAAGATTTCTAACAAATTTTAATTTAAAGAATAGGAAAAAATCATGGCGGAACAAGACAACAAGCAAGTACAAGAAGGCAACGGACCAGATGATGCTCAGTTTTTAGTGCAAAAGGTATATGTAAAAGATATTTCATTTGAAACACCAACCACACCGGAAATATTCAAGATGGAGTGGCGGCCTGAAGTTGAAATGAATATGACCAATAAGGCAACGCCCATTGGCGATGATCATTTTGATGTGGTGTTGACGGTTACCTTAACGGTTAAGGTAGGTGATAAGGTTGCGTATCTGGTTGAGGTCAATCAGGCAGGTATCTTCATGATTAGAAATCTGCCTCAAGATGTTATTGATCGTATGTTGGCGATTGTCTGTGCCAATATATTATTTCCATTTGTTCGTGAAACGATTTCTGATGTGGTAACGCGTGGTGGGTTTCCACAGTTGTTGCTTGCACCGGTAAACTTTGATGCCTTGTTTGAACAAGAACAAGCCGAAGCCAAGGCGCAGATAGAAGCAGCCGCACATGCTAATGCAGACATAACGCATTAATTCAGAATGACAACGCAGT
>JBLHKL010000190.1:0-3118 GCA_047618295.1 Gammaproteobacteria bacterium
CGGGTTTAGGTGAATCAGTTACCCTAGCGCAAGCAGAAGTATATAAAGCATTAAAAGAAATCAGCTATGAAGGTATGTTCTATAGAAAAGATATTGGCTATAGGGCTGTCCAACGAGAAGAATAGTTTCTTGTTTTAGGCTTGTTCCGGGTATGCGTTTCCAATCTTTTCCAATTCCTTTTGTAAATCTGATTTATCAGGGTTATCTAGCGGCAACTGAATAAACATTTTAATTCGGTATTCTAGTGTCTGGTAGGCTTTCTGAAATAATCTTCGTTGTTCATCGTCACTCAACTCCGGCTGATCCGGGTCTTCTATGCCCCAATGTGCTGATAGAGCTTGCCCATTCCAAATGGGGCAAGTTTCGTTTGCAGCACGACCACAGACGGTAAATACAAAATCCAGCATTGGGGCGTCATTGCCTGCAAACTCATCCCAGCTTTTGCTTCTGAAGGCGTTTGTTTTGAAATCGTTTGCTTTTAATAACTCAATGGCAAAAGGATTTACTTTGCCTCTTGGGATGCTGCCCGCACTGTATGCCATGAATCGACCTGCTCCTAATCTCTGCAAAATTGCTTCCGCTATAATGCTGCGAGCAGAGTTACCTGTACAAAGAAACAAAACATTAAATATTTTTTGCGACATGATTATTTTCAAATTGATGAATTCAGATAATATATGGTTGATCATATATATGTCTAGACGTATATTAATTAAATGAAAATGACGCCTGAAATCTTATTGAAATCATTATCAGACCAAACTCGTTTGCGCAGTGTGATGTTGCTAATGCAAGAAGGAGAGCTTTGCGTTTGTGAATTAACTTACGCATTGGATCTGATACAACCTAAAATATCCCGACATCTGGCTTCATTAAGAGACATGCGGATTGTTATCGACCGGCGCGCCGGTCAGTGGGTTTATTACAGCATTAATTCAAACTTGCCTTCATGGGCAAATGAGTTATTGGAGGCATTGCTGAGAGGAAGTTTCAACGATAAACAACATAAAGCTGATCTTAAGAAAATAAAAAATATGTCTAATCGCCCAGAAAATCGACTCTGCGCATAAAAATAGTATCTAGCCTCCACTAATGAAGGATTAAATGATATGACCGAAAAGAAACATGATATGGGTATATTTGAGCGTTACCTAACGCTTTGGGTAGGCCTATGTATTGTCTTTGGAATTCTATTAGGACAATTCGCCCCGACGTTTGCTAAAACGCTTGATGGCATGAGCATCGTTATTAATGGCGCGCCGATAATTTCCATTCCTATCGCTATTTGTCTATTTCTCATGATGTACCCAATCATGGTGAAAATAGATTTTGCAGAAGTTGTTAAAGCTGGAAAGAGCATTAAACCCGTTGGCTTAACCTTATTTGTTAACTGGGCCATCAAACCTTTTACGATGTATCTCATTGCCTATGTATTTCTTGGCGTGCTCTTCAAAGGGTTAATCGGTGCTGAAGCACTGGATTACGTAAAGATGCCATTCGGAATAGATTTACCGATTGGTGCTGAATATGGTTCAGGTACGGTAGTGATGCAAGATGGTGTCAAGATGCTTGCTGTTCCTCTATGGCGTAGTTATTTGGCTGGTTGCATATTGTTAGGTATCGCACCATGTACGGCGATGGTCTTGGTCTGGGGATATTTAGCCAAAGGCAATGACGGTCATACACTGGTAATGGTGGCGGTCAATTCTTTAATCATGCTTGTCCTATTTGGTGTGTTGGGTGGTTTTCTACTTGGTGTCGGAAAATTACCGGTGCCTTGGCAGGCACTACTTTTATCTATTGGTATATATGTTGCGCTACCATTGGTAGCGGGCTTTTTCTCCAGAAAATGGATTATCGCTAATAAAGGTAAAGTCTGGTTTGAAGAGAAATTCTTGCACCTGTTGACGCCAGTGACTATTACGGCATTATTATTAACCCTTATATTACTATTTTCATTCAAGGGTGACGTTATTATCGCTAATCCCTTAACCATTCTCTGGATTGCGATTCCCCTGTTTATCCAGACGGTATTCATCTTCGCAATTACCTATGGTACGGCCCATGCCATGAAGTTTACTTATGAAAATGCAGCGCCGACTGCAATGATAGGTGCGTCTAATCATTTTGAAGTTGCTATAGCAACGGCCGTAATGTTATTTGGTTTATCATCTGGTGCCGCACTAGCGACAGTTGTTGGAGTATTAATCGAAGTGCCTTTGATGCTTGCTTTAGTCGAATTTTGCAAAAAGACGAAAGGATGGTTTTCAGCGAGTTAAGTTTAGTGATTTAGAGATTCGTATAGAAGTGGACCGTCTATAGTGCGCGGATGATTAATATTTGGCTTGTAACCGGCTTATAAGACCGTATACTCGCGGCTTCTTGTCGGCCTATGTGTCATAATACTGATAGCAGGCTTGACTCTCGTTCCATATCTGAAGGTAACCCCCATGAGTAATACTGACGATTCCCCCACTCTGTCTTTTGACGATTTGTCACTCTCAGCGCCAATGATGAAAGCGCTCAATAAAGTGGGCTATGAAACACCTTCGCCAATTCAGGCTGAAATCATTCCTCATGTCATGGATGGCCGAGATGTTATTGGTCAAGCACAAACCGGAACGGGGAAAACGGCAGCATTTGCCTTACCACTGTTATCAAACATCGATTTGAAGTTAACGACTCCTCAAGTCTTAGTGTTGGCGCCGACACGCGAGTTGGCTATCCAGGTTGCAGAGGCCTTTCAAACATACGCATCCTTTCTTAAGGGCTTCCATGTTTTGCCAATTTATGGCGGTCAGGAATACGGCGTACAGTTACGTCAACTCAAGCGTGGTGTACACGTCGTTGTTGGTACACCCGGACGCGTCATGGATCACATGCGTCGCGGCACATTGAAACTGGATAAATTACGCTGTCTGGTTTTGGACGAAGCCGATGAAATGTTACGCATGGGTTTCATCGATGATGTTGAGTGGGTGCTTGAACAGCTGCCCGAGAAACGACAGATTGCATTGTTTTCGGCAACCATGCCGTCTGCGATCCGAAAGATCTCTAAGAAATATTTAAACAATCCAGAACAGATCACCATCAAAACAAAAAGTATTACGGCAGATAC
>JBLHKL010000191.1:0-3097 GCA_047618295.1 Gammaproteobacteria bacterium
TTACCTCGAACCACCGGCTTTTGTGCTTATCGTGAAATGTTTTTGACTATCCCGGTCGAATATCCTGGTAAAGACGGCATGGTTGCGGGTAACTATAATGCCCATCTATATCTAGACAATGACAGCCCAATTGCGGCTGGTCGTGAGATCTATGGTTATCCCAAAAAACTTGCACGTCTTACCTTTACTGAACAAGAAGATGTCCTGACCCGCTCAGTAGAGCGTGGCGGACACGAAATCTTTAAAGTTTCTATCAGCCCACGACAATCACTGTCAACAGAAAACATCGATCCATTGGTTGCGCAACTTGCACTGCCATTCATTAACTACAAGTTGATCCCATCAGTAGTGGAAGGTGCTAAACCAGATGTTGCACAACTAACACTAATGGAACTGGTTAATTTTCAATGTACTAAGCTCGACAAAGGCCCAGCGCTTGTTGAATTTAATAGTTCTCCTGCTGATCCATTGGGATTGTTCAAAGTGGAAGAAATAGTCGGCGGTTGGTATTTTGAAGGTGGGTATGATCTTCCTTATGGATCAGTGCTACACGATTATTTAAAAGAAGAGTAATTCAAACGTTCATTAAAGACTGAAACTATATTATTTAGTTTTTATTGAAATGATGTCCAAACTGAGCGGGATCGAATTTATTTTCGATTCCGCTTTTTTTATCTGCAAGACAGTAATATCCTCTATTAACGATGACTACAGATAAAGAAGATTTTGTCACATCAACCATAAACTATTCTTTAGATAATGGGAGCCCGCTTGACTATTATTTCTATGAACCAGATCCCTCTATTGAACTGAATCCACCGGGAACAGATCCCCACGAACTAAAGATCTTGAATGGATGGTCAAGAGTGGATGAGTTTTCACTTGATCACGAAGGCTTTGAACTCAAGCCAATCAATAATACTTTTGAGCAGTTTGATGATGATAATGCCATTAAGAACTTATTTTACCCACTGATTGTTGAATTTGTGAAAAAGCATACGGGGGCAAACAGGATTGAAGTATTTGATCACACCATTCGTAAACCTATGTCAGAAGAGTTAAAGGATCAAACTGATGTACAACGGCCAACAGTGCAACTGGCTCATAGCGACTACACACCAAAATCAGGTCCCCAACGCGTCAGAGAAATATTACCGGATGACGCTGATCTGTTACTAAAGCACAGGGTCGCATTCTTCAACGTCTGGAAACCACTGTACCGAACAGTGGAAGAATTTCCCTTAGCCATGTGTGATGAAACTACCGCTGCAAAAGAAGACAAATTAATAATGGAACTTAAATACAGTGATCGTACGGGTGAAATATTCGTGTTTCGCTATTCACCAGCACACCGCTGGTATTACTTTCCAAGAATGACACCTGAACAGGCTCTATTATTAAAAACTTACGAAACTGATCCAGAACGCTCAAGTTCTATGGGGCATAGTGCCTTTGAAGACCCTTCCTCACCGCCAAATGCGGCAACTCGCGAGAGCATAGAAATACGGACAATGGCGTTCTTCTAAACTTTACAATATTGACAAATAAAAAAGCCGGCTTGTCCGGCTTTTTTTATGTCTGAAAAAAAAGTTAATTTATTTAATCTAATTAACCCGTTTCTGAATTTCACCCGTTTAAACCAGTAAGTTTTACAAATACCTTGTTTTACTAACTGGAGAACAACAATGAAACCAATAACGCTCAGAAAATTAACTAAAACGCTATGTGTTGCAACAATCGTTTTCTTTTCATCAATAACATATGCAAAAGATGCAGAAAAACTAACTTCCCTAGAGGATCAAACGACAGTTGCTGTAACAATCTATAATGAAAACCTCGCCCTCATTAAAGACCAACGCACGATTAAGCTAGATAGCGGATTTAACTTACTGGCGTTTCGTGGCGTTAGTGCAAAAATGCGCCCAGAAACGTCTTTATTACGAAACCTAAAAAATGAAAATAGTTTTAATATCCTAGAACAAAACTTCGATTTTGATTTGCTTACCCCAAAGAAGTTGTTAGAAAAATATGTCGGTAAAAAAGTGAATATCGCGACGATGAATCCGGTAACGGGAGAAGAACTAATTGAAGAAGCAACCATACTCAGCACAAACCAAGGTGTGATTGTTAAGATTGGCAAACGTATAGAGATGAATCCGCGTGGACGATATATCTTTGATAAGGTCCCAGAAAACCTACGCGACCAACCCACGCTGGTACTACAACTAAACAGTCAATCCTCGAAGCCACAAGATGTTGAGTTAAGTTATTTAACCTCTGGCCTATCCTGGAAAGCAGACTACGTTGCTGAACTAAATGCAGATGATACAAAACTCGACTTAATGGGTTGGATCACCTTAAACAATACGAGTGGTACGACATACAAAAATGCCAAACTTCAATTAGTCGCTGGTGATGTGAATATTGTTAAACGGGATTTTAGACAACGTCTTGAAAACCGCCCGATGGCGGCAATGAAATCGGCGGTTGCTGAAGACAGCATGTCAGAAGAAAGTCTCTTTGAATATCATCTGTATAGCCTAAACCGACCAACGACGCTCTCTAACAACCAAACTAAACAGGTTTCACTGTTGACGGCATCACAGGTTCCTGTCCACAAGGAATTCTTATTGCAAGGTAATGCTTATTATTATCAGAGTAGTTACGGCAATATCGGTCAAAAGATGAAAGTTGGTGTTTATGTCGATTTCGAAAACAAGGAAAAGTCAGGATTAGGATTACCCTTACCTAAAGGTGTTGTAAGAGTCTACAAAAAGGACAAATCTGGTAACGCACAATTCATCGGTGAAGATAATATTGATCACACGCCAAAAAATGAGGATGTTCGTTTAAAGTTAGGTGATGCCTTTGATATCACTGCAGATAAAAAACAAACTAATTTTGAAAAACGTAATGCTTATGGAAAATACAGTTATGCTTATGAAAGTACTTACGAAGTAGAAATCAAGAATGCAAAATCAGAAGCTGTCAATGTAGTAGTTCGCGAGCCTGTACCGGGTGACTGGAAGATGCTTGAGCAAAGCCATCCTTTTAAAAAGGTTGCCTCAGGTACTGCAGAATGGAGTATTGAAATACC